>CANGXM010000204.1 GCA_947457845.1 Rhodospirillales bacterium
CGCCTCGCGGTCGCGGAGGCGCTGCGGCGTCGCGGACGAGCCGGCCGCCGGCATCCGCAGGATCGCCATCGTGCCCTCGCCGTCGCGGCTGCGGATCACGAGGTCGCCGCCCATCGCCCGGGCGAGGCCGATGGAGATGGCGAGGCCGAGCCCGACGCCGGCGCGGCTGGAGGTGTAGGCGTCGTCGGCGCGCACGAACGGCCGTCCGATCTGGTCGAGGATCTCGGGACGGATGCCGGGACCGTCGTCCTCGACGCGGATCTCCATCCGGCCGTCCTCGCCCGTGACGAGGCGGAGGCCGATCCGGCCGCCGGGCGGCGTGTACTTGACCGCGTTCGACAGGAGGTTCAGCAGGATCTGGTGGAGCGCCTTCTGATCGGCCAACAGGAGCGGGGCCCGCCGCACCGCATGCACCCGCAGGCGCAACCGCGCCGACCGCACCGACGGCCAGATCGCGCGGACCGCCCGCACGAGCGCCCGGCGGGGATCGACGGGGGTCGGCACGATCTCGAGGTTCCCGTCGGCGACCCGCGACAGGTCGAGGATGTCGTTCACCAACGAGAGCAGGTGACGCCCGGCGTCGGTGATGTCGCGGGCGTACTCGGCGTATTTCGGATGCGCGTGCGGCCCGAACGCGGCCTCCGCCATCAGGTCGGCGAAGCCGATGACGGCGTTGAGCGGCGTGCGCAGCTCGTGGCACATGTTGGACAGGAAACGGCTCTTGGCGAGGTTGGCGTCCTCGGCTGCCTTCAGCAGATGCGCCAGTTCCGCGTTGGCGCGCCGCAGCCGCTCCTCCGCCTCCTCGATGTCCGACATGTCGCGCGCGATCGCCACCCCGTAGGCGTGGCCGTTGGCACTGAACCGACCGAACGAGAGGGCGACGGGAAAGGCCGTGCCGTCCCGGCGGCACCCGTCATGGCGACGCCATCCGCGCAGGACGGTCCCGGCCGGATCCGCGGTCCCGGCAACGTCGGTCGCGCCCCCTTCGGCGGGGTCTTCGCGCCCGGCCGGGGCGATGCCCGGGATCAGGATCTCGTGGCCGCGGCCGAGGATCGCCTCGCGCGGCCAGCCGAACACCCGCTCCGCCGCCGGGTTGAAGTCGATCACGCGCCCGGCCGGATCGGTCGTGACGATCGCGTCCTCGGCCGTCTCGAACAGGGCCGAGAGGCGGGCCATCGTCTCGGTCGCCGCGGCACGGATCCGCATCTCCTCGGTGACGTCGAGAAGGATGCCGTCGCAGACGATGGCACCGTCGGCGTCGCGCGAGGTGCGGGCCTTGATCACGCAGTCCCGGACCGTGCCGTCCGGCGGCACGAACCGGCCCGAGAAGCTCCAGAACCCCTCGTCGCCGCGGATCGCCTCCACGGCATCGAACCAGCGCGTCCGGTCGTCGGGGTGCACGCGCAGGAGCCGCGGATCGCGCACCAGGTCACCGGCCGAAATGCCCAGTACCTCGGCCGAGCGCGGGCTGACCCAGACGAGGCCGTAGCCCTTGGCGTCCCGCCGCCACTGCAGCACGACGCCCGGCACCGTCTCGACGAGGTGGCGGAACCGCCGCTCGCGCTGGCCGAGGTCGGCGCGCGCGCGTTCCCGTTCCACGGTGCGGCGATGCTGGATCAGCGCAAGAAGGCCGATGATCGCGAAGCCGAGGGCACAGAGCGCGGCGGCCAGCAGAACGACGCGGTTCGCCTCGGAGAAATGGGGCGCCGCGTCGAGCGAGACCGTCACGAAGACAGGGAACTGCGCGCTGATCCGCCAGGCGGCGTAGCGGCCTGCGCCCTCGGTGCTCCTGGAGAAGAAGCCCTCGACGTCGCGGTCGGGGCGCAGGACGTGGAACACCGGCGCATCAGGATGGAACGGGCCCGTCTCCGGCCCGGTGGGGCCCCGCACGGCGAGCCGGAGGCCGTCCGACCGCCACAGCGACGTGATCGTGCCGTCGTCCACCCCGGAGTTCATCGCCTCCTCGAGGGCGCGCCCCCGGATCCCGACGGCGACGGCGCCCTCGAAGACGCCGTCGGGCGAGCGGATGGCGCGGGCGAGCGGCACCATGACGTCGTCGAACACGGCCGATCGATAGGGGCTGCCGACGTCGTAGCGGCGGGCCGCGTCCCCGGCGAGCGAGCGGAAATAGTCAAGGTTGCCGAGGTCCCGGCCGAGGCTCCCGCGCGGCGACGCGGCGGCCGTCACCACGCCCCGGTCGTCCTGCACGACGATGCCGACGACGTCGGGAATGCCCGCCTGCATCTCGTCCAGCCGCGCGTGCATCTCGGCGAGCGTGATGGTGCCCGACGACCGCGCGATCGCCAGCTCGACCGACCGGTCGAGCGCCACCCGCGCCGTCTCGAAGACGCCGTGGACGGCCTTGTTCGCGGAGACGGCGGCGAAGTTCGCCGCCGACCGCCCGCGCGCGTCGGCCTCCAGCCAGGTGTGGCGGACCGCGATGACGCACACCGCGACGAGCGACGCGACGGCAAGGCCCCATCCCCCCGCCGCCAGCAGCCCGAACCCGCGGACGCGCATCGCACGCCGGACCGCCGCGGCCGCCCCGGTGGTCCGTTCGCCGTGTGACAGGGGCGGAGCGCCGTCGGCGGCGGGGCCGATCATGGTCGCCCGTTCCCCGGCGGTCCTCCGGAGGAACCGGTCGACAATGGCACCCGGACCGGCGGCACGGGCACCGGCCTCAAGCCTGGAGTTCGGCGAGCCGCTTCCGGTAGGCGGCGACCGACGCCTGCACGATCGCCACGTGCCGGTCGAGCGGGTGCGACGGATCCACCAGCGCGAGGAGACGATAGGCATAGCCCTGCGCTATCGAGACGGTGTCCGGCGTCGCGCCGTGGGACACCATCGTCTCCGCGAGTTCCATCACCTCGCCGGCCAGCGGGTTCCCCGCCTCTGCGATCTCGCCGCCCTCGGGGAGACGGGCGAGCAGGTCGCCCATGACCGGCTGAATCTTGTGCAGCTCGCCCATGTGCACCGGGTCGACGGTGAGGACCGCTTCGGGAAGCCAGGCGAGATGGAGCAGGAAGGCGACCTGGAAGGCGCAGCGCTGGACCCGCTGCTCCTGCATCGTGGTCCACATCTCCTCGACCTTGAGATCGAGGTCGCCCATCGGCTGGCCATGGACGCGCATCGCAAGCGTGTTGGGCACGGCGAGGCCGGGGATGGCGATGCCGCCACCGCGCAAATCCTTGCGCCGGTCCGGGCCCATGTAGTTGGCCGTCACGATGAACGGGCGGCGCGCATCGACCAGCGACTCCATCCGCTCGGCGATCAGCTTGTAGCTGACCGGCTTGGCCACGATCGTGTCGGCCCCCGCGTCGGAGGCCATCCGCATCAGCCTCGGCGTGGGCTCGTACGCGGTGACGACGATCGGCAGGAAGGGGTTCGATGCGATCTTGCGCGCACGGATGTCGGCGACCAGCCGCAGCGGACCGGGATCCTCGTCGGACGCTGAAATGAAGAGCACGTCGGCGGTATCGGCCATCAGGTCGGCCGGTCGGGGCGTCGCCTCCTCGAACTCGCGCGGCGCGGGCATCCCGATCGCGAGCATCGCCTGACGAAGGACGCGCCGAGAGGTCAGCGGCGGCTCCACGACGACGGCATGCACCCCGCTGAAGTCGTACCGGATCCGGAGACCCTTGCGAAGTTCGTCGATCGCGAGCATCGGCCCCTCCCATGGTATTGGAGACCGATATATTCCTTTAGGTACTAAATAACAGTTTACCGCGATCCGACGGTCATGACGGCCGGGGTCGCACCCGGATCGCGGGCGGTCGTCGCGGCATCGCGGACGGCCTCGGCGATCCGCGCCAGCTGGTCGCTCAGCGGTGATGCCCGGCGCCAGACCATTCCCACCGTCCGCGACGGCCGGGGCGGCGGAAAGCGGCCGACGGAGACGGGGGCCGACCGCGTCTCGACCGCGAGCGCCATCTCGGGGATCAGGGTCACCCCCATGCCGGCCCCCACCATCTGCACCAGCGTGGAGAGCGAGCTGACGTCGAGCAGTTCGCGGGGCTGGAGGGATTGCATGTCGCAGTAACGCAGGGCCTGGTCGCGGAAGCAGTGCCCCTCCTCCAGCAGCAGGAGCTTCGCACCGAGGAGGTCGCCGCCCTCCGGGACCGGACGGTCGGCCTCGGCGGCGGGCCGGACGAGGACGAACTCCTCCGTCAGGAGCGGCACCTCCGCCAGCGTCGGATCGCCGGCCGGAAGGGCAAGGACGGCCGCATCGATCCGCCCCTCCTGCAGTTCGCGAAGGAGCCGTGCGGTCATCGTCTCCCGCACCCGGAGTTCGAGGCCCGGATGGCTCCGTGCCAGCGCTGCCGCGACCGTGGGGAGGAGATAGGGGGCGACCGTCGGGATGACGCCGATCCGCAGCCGCCCGCCGAGCCCGTCGCGCGAGGCGCGGGCCAGTTCGCCAAGCTCGTCGACCGCGCGCAGGATCTCCTCGACCCGCGCGGCGACGCGCTCGCCGAGACTTGTCAGGCGCACCTTGCGCGTTCCCTTCTCGAACAGCGCGATCCCGAGCGCGTCCTCGAGGTCCCGGATCTGCATCGACAGCGCCGGCTGCGAGATCGCGCTGGCGTCCGCGGCGCGGCCGAAATGGCCGTGCCGCGCGAGCGCCGCGAAGTAGCGGAGCTGTTTGAGCGTGACCGGTATCATAAGCGAATCTGATCCTCATTATCAGGATACATAATTTTGCCTGATGGTTCTTTTCTGGTAAAGAGCGTCCTCATCGGTCCTGCGCCGTCCGGGCGCGGCCGAAAACTGGACGACCGGAGGACATGATGGACGGAAGCGACGCACCGCGCGGGGGCAAGTGCCCCGTCATGCACACGGCCAACGCGGTTCGGTCGAACCGCGACTGGTGGCCGAACCAGCTGAACGTGAAGATCCTCCACCAGAACCCGCCCGCCGCGAACCCGATGGGCGAGGCCTTCGACTATGCGAAGGCGTTCAAGGGCCTCGACATGGAGGCGCTGCGCAAGGATCTCCATGCGCTGATGACCGACAGCCAGCCCTGGTGGCCGGCCGACTACGGTCACTACGGCCCGCTGTTCATCCGCATGGCCTGGCACAGTGCCGGGACCTACCGCATCACCGACGGCCGCGGCGGCGCCGGTGCGGGCACGCAGCGCTTCGCGCCGCTCAACAGCTGGCCCGACAACGCCAACCTCGACAAGGCCCGTCGCCTGCTGTGGCCGATCAAGCAGAAGTACGGCGCGTCGCTCTCGTGGGCCGACCTGATGATCCTGGCCGGCAACGTCGCCATCGAATCGATGGGCGGCAAGACCTTCGGCTTCGGCGGCGGCCGTGCCGACGTCTGGGAGCCGGAGGAGGACGTCTACTGGGGCTCCGAGACCGAGTGGCTCGGTGACAACCGCTACACCGGCGACCGGGAGCTGGAGAACCCGCTGGCGGCGGTGCAGATGGGCCTCATCTACGTCAATCCGCAGGGCCCGAACGCCAACCCGGACCCCGTCGCCTCCGGCCGCGACATCCGCGAGACGTTCGCGCGGATGGCCATGAATGACGAGGAGACAGTGGCGCTGGTGGCCGGCGGCCACACCTTCGGCAAGTGCCACGGCGCCGGTGACGCGGCCCTCGTCGGCCCCGACCCGGAGGCGGCGGACATCGCCCACCAGGGACTCGGCTGGGTGAGCGCCCACGGCAGCGGCCGGGGCGGCCACACGATCACCAGCGGCATCGAGGGCGCCTGGACCCCGAACCCGGTGAAGTGGGACAACGGCTACTTCGACGTGCTGTTCGGCTACGACTGGGAGCTGGTGAAGAGCCCGGCCGGCGCGTGGCAGTGGACGCCGAAGAACCTGGCCGAGAAGGACATGGCGCCGGACGCCCACGACCCGTCCAAGCGCGTGCCGATCATCATGACGACGGCCGACATGGCGATGCGGATGGACCCGATCTACGGGCCGATCTCGCGCCGCTTCCACCAGAACCCGGACCAGTTCGCCGACGCCTTCGCCCGGGCATGGTACAAGCTGACCCACCGTGACATGGGTCCGCGCGTCCGCTACCTCGGCCCGCTCGTTCCGAAGGAAGAGCTGATCTGGCAGGACCCGGTGCCGGACGTCGACCATCCCCTGGTCGACGCGAAGGACGTGGCCGACCTCAAGGCGCGCGTCCTCGCCTCGGGCCTGTCGGTCTCCGAGCTGGTCACGACCGCCTGGGCGTCGGCCTCGACGTTCCGCGGGTCCGACAAGCGCGGCGGCGCCAACGGTGCCCGCATCCGCCTCGCCCCCCAGAAGGACTGGGAGGTCAACCAGCCCGGCCAGCTGGCGAAGGTCCTCGCGGCGCTCGAGGGCGTCAAGGCGGCGTTCGACGGCGCGCAGACCGGCGGGAAGAAGGTCTCGCTCGCCGACCTGATCGTGCTGGGCGGCTGCGCGGCGATCGAGAAGGCGGCGAAGGCCGCCGGCCATGACGTGCAGGTCCCCTTCACCCCGGGCCGCACGGACGCCTCGCAGCAGAAGACGGACGTCGATTCGTTCGCCGTGCTCGAACCGGCGGCCGACGGCTTCCGCAACTACCTCAAGGCCGGCGTCACGCGGCCGGCGGAGGAGCTGCTGGTCGACAAGGCCCAGCTGCTCACCCTCTCGGCGCCCGAGATGACGGCGCTCGTCGGCGGCATGCGCGTTCTGGGCGCGAACTACGCCCACTCCGCACACGGCGCCCTCACCACCCGGCGCGAGACGCTCACGAACGACTTCTTCGTGAACCTGCTCGACATGGGCGTGGAGTGGACCGAGGCGAAGAACGTCGCTGGCATCTTCGAGGGCCGCGACCGGGCCACCGGCAAGGTGAAGTGGACGGGCACGCGGGCCGACCTCGTGTTCGGGTCGAACTCGCTGCTGCGCGCGCTGGCCGAGGTCTACGGCAGCAGCGACGGGCAGACGGCCTTCGTCCGCGACTTCGTCGCGGCGTGGGCCAAGGTGATGAACGCCGACCGCTTCGATCTCGCCTGAGCGGGATCGACGGGCGGATCCGGCCCTCGCGCCGGATCCGCCCGCCCCGGACCGGCCCTCGGGCCGGCCCCGGAGCGGGATCGCGCGTTCCGCCGAAATCCGATCGGACGGGATCGTCCGGTCGTGTTTCGTTTTGGCCGTTTGACTGTCGAAACCATCGTGTGGACATGCGTGCCCCGACCCTTTCCCGCAAGCAGATCCTCAACCTCGCCGCGACCTACATCCATCCGGTCCCGGGCGAGGAGACGGCGGTGTGCGAGCGCATCGGTCCTGCGGTGCGGCATCGCGGGCACCTCACGAAGGACGAGTTCGAGGCGCTGGCCCACTGGGCCTCGCCACGCCTCGGCGGCCGGATCCGCCTGAACTTCGACGACGAGGTCCGCGAAGCGACGAAGGTGGCGCTGTCGGCGGAGACGGAACTGATGCGGATCGGCGCGCTCGTGGCACTGGAGGGCGTGGGGCCCCCGATCGCCTCCGTCATCCTCCACCATTGCCACATCGACCAGTATCCGCTTCTCGACCCGAAGATCCTCGTGCTGATGGGCGTCCGCCGGCCTCCGGCGCCGATGCGGCTTCCGTTCTGGGTGGACTACGTCGCCCAGTGCCGCGATCTCGCCGCCTGGACCGGGGTGGACATGCGGACGCTCGACCGCGCGCTGTGGGTCCTCGCCTGCACCTCGGATCCCGAGGCGGCCTTCGGCATCAGGGTGTCGGACGACGAGGCGGTCGACGACTGACGACGGCGGTCGGGGCGAAGAGCCGGCGCGGCGGCGCCCCCGGGCGCGGACCGGACGGCGCCGCGGTCGTCAACCCAGCGCCAACCGCGCCGCCGTCGCCGCGGGGTCGAGCG
>CANGXM010000205.1 GCA_947457845.1 Rhodospirillales bacterium
CCGGCTGCCGCTTCCATCCGCGCTGCCCGCTGGCGACCGACGTCTGCCGCTCTGTCGATCCGTCGCTCGCCGCGGCCGCCGACGGCCACGCCGTCGCCTGCCACCACGCCGACGCGGCCTGACCCTCAGCCCGGGACGGCGTCCGGCAGGCCGGCCGGCCCCGCCGCGAAGGCCGCGAGGGCGCCGCGCGGGATCGATCCCTCGGTCGTGTTCCCCGACGGCGAACGGAGCCCATCGAACAGGACGACCGCGGGGGTGGGGTGCGCTTCAGCTCCGCGGCTCTCCGCCGGCACGGGAAGGTCCATCCAGAAGCTCGATCCCTCGCCGGGCCAGCTCGCAAAGGCGATGCTGCCGCCCATGGCCTCGATCGACTTGCGGGCGAGGGTGAGCCCGAGACCGCTGCCGTGGGGATCCGCCTCGCTTCGGGTGACGTGGCGGAACGGTTCGAACAGCTTCGGTTGCCGCTCGAGCGGGATGCCCTGGCCGGTGTCGCAGACGGCGATTCGGACGTGGTCGGGGGTGCACGATGCCGCGGCCAGAAGGTGGATCCGGTCGCCCGGGCGGCACAGGCCGATCGCATTCCGCAGAAGCGACGTGACCGCCTGGGCGAGACGGCCCGGTTCCGCGAACACGTCGGTCGCGATGCACCGGACGGTTACGACGACCCCCGCCTCCTCGGCCTCGGTCCGCACGCCCGCGGCGGCGTTCTCGAGCAGGGGCGCGAGGTGGACGGGCTGACGGTTGCGTCGGATCGAGACCGGATCGAGGCCGGCGAGATCGAGGACGTCGTCGATGATGCCCAGCAGGTGGTTGGCGCTCCGGTCCACGTGCCGGGTCCAATCGCGCTGCACCGGGGAGAGCGGCCCACCCGCGTCCATCGCGAGGAGACCGTTGAAGCCCACCACGGCGTTCAGCGGCGTGCGGAAGGCGTGGCGCATGCTGGCGACGAACACCGACTTGGCGTGCAGCGCCTCCTCCGCCATCGACTTCGCCGCCAGGAGTTCGGCCGCGACCTGCCGCTGAACCTCGGCATGGACGTCCGACTGCCGCGCGACCGCGAGCCACAGGAAGGCCATGTTGATGGCGAGGGCGATGATGCTGCTGGAGAAGAAATGGAGCCCCTGGCCGACCGGGGTGATCTGGGTGATGCCCTCGTTCGCGGTGAGTGCGACGGCGATGAGGCTGAAAGCCAACCCGATCTGGGCGATGGTTGCACCGATGTAGAGCATCATCGGTGCCGCCGTCGACGCCGACATGGAGCTGAACAGTCGGACCGCCGGGAGGTAGAGGACGGCGATCCCCAAGAACATGGCCAAGGCGCGCCAGGCCGGATCGATGCCGGTCTGGGACAGGATCGTGTTCCCTAGCGTGACGCCGACGACGATGACGATCGCGCCGCGATGGCGCAGCGGCGCGCCGAAAAGCGTGCAGAGGGCCGCGATGTGCAGGGCCGGCTGCATCAGGCCGAACAGGTTCGTCCCCGCGACCGACACAAGCAGCGGCATCTCCGGCCGGAGCCAGAAGAACAGCAGCATCGCCATGGCGGAGACGTCGCCGAGGACCCACAGCCACGATGCCCGGTCGTTGCCGCGGCTCGCCGCGTAGGCGACCATCACGAGCGCACTCGTCAGCCAGACGAGGACCGCCAGTTCGGGGATGGTGAAGGTCGTCACCGCGGGCGGTCCTTCCTGATGGCAGGGGTCGGAGTATGCTCCGGTGGGCATCCCGGTGGGGGGGGCAGGCGGTCAGCAGGACTACGTCCGGAGGGCTGTGCCGCGTGGCGGTACGGGTCCGGAAGGTGGTACCGGTTCGGGACCGAAGCCGGGGCGTGCGGTGGACAGGCCGGCCCCCGGCCCCACATGATGGGGTATGACTGCCCCGACCATCGCCCGCCTCGCCGAGATCGAGCGCCGCGTCCTCTGGCTCGCGGCCTGGACGATCCACCACGCCAACCACGTCCGCCCCGCCGACGAGGTGAAGGTCGGCGGCCACCAGGCCTCCTCGGCGTCGCTCGCGACGATCATGACGGCGCTCTACTTCGCCGCCCTGCGGCCGGAGGACCGGGTGGCGGTCAAGCCGCACGCGTCGCCCGTGTTCCACGCGATCCAGTATCTGGCCGGGAACCAGACGCGGGAGAAGCTGGAGGCGTTCCGCGCCTTCAAGGGCGCGCAGAGCTATCCCTCGCGCACGAAGGACACCGACGACGTCGATTTCTCGACCGGGTCGGTCGGCCTCGGCGTGGCGCAGACCCTCTTCTCCTCCCTCGTCCAGGACTACGTGACTGCGCGCGGCTGGATGCGGGACCGCCGCCCGGGCCGCATGGTGGCGCTGGTCGGCGACGCGGAGATGGACGAGGGCAACATCTACGAGGCGCTGATCGAGGGCTGGAAGCACGGCCTCCGGAACTGCTGGTGGATCGTCGACTACAACCGCCAGAGCCTCGACAGCGTGGTGCGCGAGGGGCTGTGGCAGACGTTCGAGTCGATCTTCGCCAGCTTCGGCTGGGACGTGGTGATCCTCAAGTACGGTTCGCTCCAGGAAGCGGCCTTCGCAGAACCCGGCGGCGACAGGCTCAGGGCCTGGATCGACCGCTGCCCGAACCCGCTCTATTCGGCGCTAACCTTCCAGGGTGGGGCGGCGTGGCGCCGCCGCCTGCTGGACGAGATCGGCGACCAGGGCGACGTCACCCGCCTGATCGAGCGGCGTAGCGACCCGGAACTCGCCGAACTGATGGGCAACCTCGGCGGGCACGACCTGGCCGCCCTGCTTGCGGCCTTCGAGCGCGCGTCGCGGCACGACCGCCCGGTCTGCTTCATCGCCTATACCACCAAGGGCCACGGCCTCCCGCTCGCCGGGCACAAGGACAACCACGCCGGGCTCCTCACCCCCGCCCAGATGGAGGGTTTCCGCGCGGCGATGGGGGTGCGGGCCGGCCACGAGTGGGAGGCGTGGGAGGGGGCGCGGCTCGATCCGGCGCTTCTGGAGGAGACGGTCCGCCGGGCGCCCTTCTTCGCGGCCGGACGCCGCCGTCTGACGGCGCCCGCCGTGCCGGTTCCGGCCTCGCTGTCGCTGCCGCCGCCCGGAACGCGACCGGTCTCCACCCAGATGGGATTCGGCCAGATCCTGAACGAGATCGGCCGCGAGGACACGCCGCTGGCCGCCCGCCTCGTCACCACCTCGCCCGACGTGACGGTGTCGACCAACCTGGGTCCCTGGGTGAACCGGCGCGGCCTCTTCGCGAAGGAGAGCCTCGCCGACACCTTCCGGGCCGAGCGCATTCCCTCGACCTATAGTTGGGAATTCGGGCCCAGGGGCCAGCACCTCGAACTCGGGATCGCGGAATCGAACCTGTTCCTGATGCTTTCGGCGCTGGGTCTCTCCCACGCCATCAACGGCGAGCGGCTGATCCCGATCGGCACGGTCTACGACCCGTTCATCTACCGGGCGGCCGACCAGCTGAACTACGCCTGCTACCAGGACGCCCGCTTCGTTCTGGTCGCCACGCCGTCGGGCGTGACGCTGGCGCCCGAGGGCGGCGCGCATCAGTCGATCGGCACGCCGCTGGTGGGCATGGCGCAGGACGGGCTCGCGGCGTTCGAGCCGGCGTTCGTGGACGAACTCGCCGTCATCCTCCGCTGGGCCTTCGACTATGTGCAGCGGGACGGGGAGGGCGACCCGGACGAGACGACGTGGCTGCGCGACCAGACCGGCGGATCGGTCTATCTGCGCCTGTCGACCCGCCCGCTGGAACAGCCGATGCGGACCATGACGCCGGCGCTCGGGCGCGACGTCGTGAACGGGGCCTACTGGCTCCGCCCCCCGGGCCCAAACGCGACGGTCGTGATCGCCGTGCAGGGGGCGGTCGCGCCGGAGGCGATCGCGGCGACGGGCCTTCTGGCGGAGGACCGGCGGGACGTCGGGCTCCTCGTGGTCACCTCGGCCGACCGGCTCAACGCCGGCCATCAGGCAGCGGAACGGGCCCGCCAGCGCGGGACCGCCGACGCCCTCAGCCACGTCGAGCGCCTGCTGGCCCCCCTTTCGCGCGATTGCGGCCTCGTGACCGTGATCGACGGCCATCCGGCCACGCTCGCATGGCTCGGCGGTGTCTATGGACACCGGGTGAAGGCGCTCGGGGTCGAGCATTTCGGGCAGACGGGGACGATCGCCGACCTCTACCGTCATCACGGGATCGACGCGAACGCGATTCTCCACGCGGCCCAGGCGGTCGCGCCGGGCCGTGCGGTCCGTCACCGGAAAGCCCTGTCGGCATAGCTATTTTGGCACTCTACCGCTGGTCGGCATATCGCGCTCGTCTAGTTCCCGTTTGACGCGCAAACGTGCATTTTGCGGCCGAATGTTCGTGGGTGCATGGATGCGCATCGTCCAAATGGATCAACACGCGGCGCTGTTCGACGCCCATCCGGATCCGTCCTTTGCGGTGGACCGTGCGCTCGCCGTCGTCGCGATCAATCGGGCCGCTGAACGACATTTCGGCGTCGGGCGGCAGGACGTCCTCTCCCGCGGCTTCCGCGAGGCGTTCCCGGTTCTCGTCGGGACGTTCCACGAGGAACTCTTGACTCGTGCCGTCGCGGCGGGCCGCGCGGCCGAGGCCACCGCCGACAGCTTTTCGGGGCCCGGCGCGAGGCTGAGGGTCCGGATCTTTCCCGTCGGCGATGGGTTCGGGGTCGTCTTCCAGGACGTCACCGCCACCGAACGGGCTGTGGTGGACCTCGCGGTGAGCGAGATGCTGCGCCGGGCGAGCGAGGACGCGGCGCGCAACGGCCTCGCCGAACTTCAGGCGATCTACGACACCGCACCGGTCGGCCTGTGCGTCGTCGACCGCGACCGCCGGTTCCGTCGCGTGAACGCGCGCCTGGCGGAGATCAACGGCGCGCCCGCGGGCGCGCACCTCGGCCGCACGGTCGACGAGGTGGTGCCGGGGATGAGCGCGCAGATCGAACCCCTCTTCGAACGGATCCTCGCGACCGGCGAGCCGATCCTCGACGTCGAGATCTCGGGCGAGACGCCGGCCGCGCCGGGCGTCCTGCGCCACTGGCGCGAGAGCTGGCATCCCCTGCGCGACGCGACCGGCACCGTGATCGCCGTCAACAGGGTGGCGGAGGAGGTAACCGCGCGCAAGGCCGCGGCGGAGCGCGAGCGGCTCCTCGTCCGCGAACTCCACCATCGTGCCCGCAATGTCCTCATGGTCGTCTCGTCGCTGGTGCACCTGACGGCGAAGGGCGATCCCGCCCGGTTCGTCCCCGTCCTGCAGGATCGCCTGAAGTCCCTCGCCCGGGCGCATGAGCTGATCAGCCGCGACCGGTGGGAACGGGCGGAACTCGGGGCGCTGATCCGTCTCGAGCTCGCCTCCCACGTCGAGGGGGACCACGTCCACGTCGACGGGCCGGCGGTGCCGCTGTCCATCGACGTGGCGCAGGCGGTCGCGATGACCGTCCACGAGCTGGTGACCAACGCGGCGAAGTACGGCGCCCTCAGCCGCGCGGCCGGACGGCTCTGCGTGAGCTGGCGCATCGAGGGCGCGGACGTGGTACTCGACTGGCTGGAGCGCGGGGGACCCCCCGCCGCCGCGCCCGAGCGCGACGGCTTCGGCTCGCTGCTGATCCGGGTCAACGTCGTCACGCGCCTGCACGGCGCGTTCGAGCCGCGGTGGTCGCCGGAGGGCTTTTCCTGCCGCATCCGCCTGCCGGCCTCCGAACTGGTCGACGGCGACCCGTCCGCCTGAGCCTCAGGCGACGGAGCCGGGCGTCCGGTCCTCCACGTATCGCCGCAGGGCGTCCGGCGTCATCGGACGGGCGAAGAAATAGCCCTGCGCGACGTCGCACCCCATGTCGGCCAGGATGCGCGGGACGTCCACGGTCTCCACGCCCTCGGCGATGATCTCCATGCCGAGGTCGCGCCCCAGTGCCACGACCGACCCGACGATGGCCTGTGCCCGCTCGTCGGTCTCCAGGTCCGCGATGAACAGTCGGTCGATCATCGGTACGTCCGACGGCAGCTGAGCCACCTGGCCGGCGCAGCGGCCCCTTCAGGATGGCCGACGTCGACCGCAGCTCGACGATCCGCAGGGCGGACGGGCGATCCGCGCCGGGGTCGCGCGTCGCCCGGAACCGCCATCGGGCGTTCAGGCGTCACGGAGCGTCGAGGGGAGTGCCGTTGCCGCCGGCGTCACCCTGGCGACGACCGGGAGGACCGCCGCCGGAATCGCGCGCGTGTCCCCGTCGATGTCCATGCTGTCCGACATGTCGTCCACCCCCGGGTCGGTCGGGTCCTGGTCCGCGGACCCGGACCATCGACCCCACCCGCCCGAAAGTGAGTGCCAATGGTGAATGAACCCTTCACCCTCGAAGGGTAGGCGTCGCTCGTTCCGGCGCGGCTGTCAGCCCCCGACGAACCCGATCACCACCTCGCCGAGACCCTCGACCGATCCCGTCAGCCGGCACGGCACGTCCACCGACAGGAGCCCGCAGAGGCTTCCGGTCGTCACGTACTCCCCCGCGCGCAAGGGACCCAGACCGGCCGGTGGCGCGCTCGCGTGGGCGATCAGGGGGGCGAGCCAGTCGCCGTTGGGGTGGACGAGCGGCCCCTTGAGGATGGACCGGCCGTCCGCGGCGAAGGCGCCCGCGACCGTCACCTCGCGGAACCGCGACGCGGGGATCGAGGCCCCGGGCACGAAGCCGCCGTGGGAGATGCTGTCGGCCAGCACCGCGGTGTAGGGCATCTTCGACGGCTCCGCGAACCGCCGCACCACGATCTCGATCGCGACGAGGACGACGTCGGCCGCGGCCATCACCTCCTCCGCCGTGTAAGGGCGGTCCGGCCGCGGCGCCAGGTCGCGCGCCATGCGCACGGCGATCTCGAGTTCGACCCCGATCGACGGGGCCGTGGTCGTCCAGCCGGCGCCGCTTGCGGCGAGGCCGCCGGCCGCCATCCACGCGCCGGTCACGCGACCGTCGGGCCCGAAGCCGATCTTCCGGCCGGCGGGGCGCTCGCCGCGGCGTTCCAGCACGGCCGCCTGCACCCGATAGGCGGCGGCGTCGTCCGCGGGGACGAGATCGGGCGGCAGGCCGTCGAGCGTCCGCCCCTCGCGGGCGGTGGCGGCGAGCAGGTCGGCAAGGCGGGTGACGGCGTCGGCGGTCATCGTGGGTCCGGATCGGCGGAAGATGCCACCCATCATCGCCCGTGCCGCGCCGGTGCGCCAGACGTTCCGACGTGCCCGTCGTGTGCGCCGCTCATGGCGGGTTCGCCGCCGCGCGGACCGTCAGAAGGTCGCGGCCTGCGGACCGTCGTGGTCGATCGCGGCACCCCAGGGCGTGTGGTGCCGCTCGGTGAAGTGCGGGGCGACCGTGGCGGGATGGTTCCCGTCCGGTCCGAAGTGGTCGACCCCGTCGCTGCCCCGGTTCCGCCCGCCCGGGACGTCCGCGACGGGCATCAGCCGCACCGCCGTGATCCCCGTCCGCACGAGGTGGTCGAGGCGGTCGATCGCCGCGCGGACGGTGCCCTCCGGCGTGAAGGCCCCGACGTGCGCCTCCACGATCACCGCCTCCCGCCGCGCCCAGCAGCGCCAGGATCCCGGGACCGGGATCGACACCCAGTCCGGCCGGTTCGCGATCTCGTACCCGACCTCATAGACCGCCCTCTCCAGAACGAAGAAGCGGAGCAGCGCGTCGTCCACCGCCGCGCCCGCCTCGGCGCGGTAGGCGTCGAGGAACGCCGCGGCGGCGCCGGCGTCGTCGTCGCGCCCGGCCGCCGCGGCGGCGTAGGCGAACGAGCGCAGCATCCCC
>CANGXM010000206.1 GCA_947457845.1 Rhodospirillales bacterium
ACGCCGCTCGACCAGGGCGACGGCACGCCGGGCTGGGCGATCCAGGTCGGCGTGTTCGGGAACCAGGACGCGAGCCGGCGCGCCGCCACCGCCGCGGTCCGCCGCCTGCCGGGCCTGCTCGGAGACGCGGACATCCAGGTGACGGCGACCGGCACGGGCCGGCAGCCGCTCTTCCGTTCCCGGCTGACGGGCCTCGACGAGCGCGAGGCGCGGCAGGCCTGCCGCAGCCTCGCCCAGTCGGGCGGGGAGTGCATGCTCGTCCCGCCGCCGACCCGCAAGCTCTGACCCCGCGCGCTGGCTTCGCCGCTGCGCTATCCTGCCGGGCGAGTTCGTCAACCACGCGGGGCGACCCATGACCGTTCTCGTCACCGGCAGCGCCGGCCACCTGGGCGAGGCGCTCGTCCGCACGCTGCGCGCCGCCGGGCGCCCGGTCCGCGGCCTCGACCGGCGCCCCTCACCCTTCACCGACCACGTCGGTTCGATCACGGACCGGGACTTCGTGCGAGGCTGCATGGCCGGCGCGACCGCCGTGCTGCACGCCGCGACCCTCCATAAGCCGCACGTGGGCACCCATGCCCAGCAGGCCTTCGTCGACGTCAACGTGAGCGGCACGCTCGCCCTGCTGGAGGCGGCGACGGCCGCCGGGGTCGGGGCGTTCGTCTTCACCAGCACCACCAGCGCCTTCGGGTCCGCGCTCACGCCCGCGCCGGGCGAACCCGCGGCCTGGGTGACGGAGGACACGGTTCCCGTGCCCCGGAACGTCTACGGCGTCACCAAGGTCGCCGCCGAGGGGCTGTGCGAACTGTTCGCCCGGCGCGACGGGCTGCCGGTGGTGATCCTGCGGACGTCCCGCTTCTTCCCCGAGGGCGACGACGATCCGGAGCGCCGCGCCCGGTTCCCGCTGGAGAACCTTCAGGCGATCGAGGTCCTGCACCGCCGCGTCGACATCGCCGACGTCGCCGACGCCCACCTGCGCGCGATCGAGGTGGCGGGGCGGCTCGGCTTCGGCCGGTTCATCGTCTCCGCCACCACGCCGTTCGGGCGCGGCGACCTCGTCGCCCTGCGCCACGACGCGGCCGGGGTGATCGAGCGGCTGTTCCCCGGGGCGGGGGGGCTGTTCGCGGCGCGCGGCTGGCGGCTGCCCGACGGGATCGACCGGGTCTACGTGAACGATTTGGCGCGGGCGGCGCTGGGCTGGCGGCCGGCGACCGACTTCGCCACGATCCTCGAGGCGGCGCGCGCGGGCCGCGACGTCCGCAGCCCGCTCGCGCTGGCGGTCGGGGCCAAGGGCTACCATCACGACGGCGAGGACGCGGGCCTCTACGCGCCGGTCTGAGGACGGCCCCTCATTCCGGAAGGTCGCGCGGCGGCGGGCCGTCGTGGGTCCAGAGCCATTCCCGGGGCAAGGGCCCCTTGTTCCGCCCTCCCTGGCACGTCTGTTCCCAGGCGTGGGCGAGGATGCCGACCGACCGGGACAGGATGAACAGGCCGCGGGCGAGCGGCGCCGGGAAACCCAGTTCGGCGAAGATCACCGCCGTCGCCCCGTCGATGTTCATCGGCACCGGCCGGGGCCGGCACCGGCCGAGATGCGCCTCGACCCCACGGGCGATGGTCGCGAACCGGCCGGAGACGGTGCCCGCCGCCGCCGCTTCGTCGACCAGTTCCAAAAGGCGCGGCGCGCGGGGATCGACCGGGTGGAACCGGTGGCCGAAGCCCGAGACGTACTTGCCGTGCACGGCCTGGAACCGCCCGACCGCCGCGGCGACCGCGTCTTCCAGCGACGCGCCGCCGTCCATTGCGACCGCCGCGTCGCCGTAGATCTCCACCGCCTGCTCCCCCGCCCCGCCGTGCACGTCGCCCAGCACGTTGATGGCGGACGCCATCGCCCCGTTGATGCCGACGCCGCAGGTGGCGGCCATGCGGGCGATGGCGATCGACGGCGCCTGTGGGCCGTGGTCGACAGCGGCGACGAGCGCGTGGCCGAGCAGGTCGGCCTGCGCCGCGCTGGGCAGGTCGCCGCGGAGCATCAGCCACACCATGGCCGGATAGCTCACCCGCCCGATCAGGGCCTCGATCGCATAGCCGCGGAACCGGATCTCGCCGGGCCGCATGGCGATCACCTCGGTCCGCCACCAGTCCTCGCCGCGCCCGCGCCCGCCGTCCGCCGGTCCGGTCATGCCACGCCCTCCGCCCTCAGCCGCGCGATCGCCGCATCGTCGTAGCCGGCCTCGCGCAGGATCGCCTCGGTGTCCGCACCCAGCACCGGCGGCGGACCGTCCGGCGAGGGGGTGGCGCCGTCGACCCGGAAGCCGGAGCGGACCACCCGCACGTCGCGCCCCACGCCCGGCGCGTCGGGGAAGGCGGCGATCATGTCGCGCGCGGCGAGCTGCGGATGGGCGAGGATCTGCGGCACGGTCATGACGCGGCCGGCGGGCACGCCCGTCGCGTTCAGCCGCCCCTCCCACGCCTCGGCCGTGTCGGTGGCGAGCGTCGCCTCGATCTCCGCCGTCAGCGCCGCCCGGTTTCGCTTGCGCGCCTCACGCTCGGCGAAGCGGGGATCGGCCTTGAGGTCGGGGCGTCCGATCCGGTCGCACAGCGCCTCGAACTGCTCCTGCTTGTTGGCGGCGATGTTGAGAAGGCCGTCGGCGCAGCGGAAGGCGCCCGACGGGGACGCGGTCATGTTGTCGTTGCCGAGCCGCTGCGGCTCCACCCCCGCGATCAGCAGGTTGGAGACGGCCCAGCCCATCGTCACGAGCGTCGCCTCCAGCATGGCGACGTCGAGGAAGGCCCCCTGCCCCGTCCGCGCGCGCCCGGCCAGCGCCGCGGCGATGGCGAAGGCCGCCGTCAGCCCGCCGATGGTGTCGGCGACGGGATATCCCACGCGCAGCGGCCCGCCCGCCTCCGTCCCGGTCACGCTCATCACGCCGGCGAAGCCCTGGATGATCTGGTCGTAGGCCGGGTTGTTGCGCAACGGCCCGGTCTGGCCGAAGCCCGAAATGGCGCAGTAGACGAGGCCCGGCCGGATCGCCTTCAGCGCCTCCCACCCCAGGCCGAGCCGGTCCATCACGCCGGGGCGGAAGTTCTCCAGCACCACGTCGGCGCCGGCCACGAGGCGGCGGAACACGTCCTTGCCCGCCGGCGCCTTGAGATCGAGGGTGATGGAGCGCTTGCCGGCGTTCTGGGCGAGGAACGACGCCCCCATCCCCGCCCGGTTGAGGGCGGGATCGACGCCCAGCTGGCGGGCGAGGTCGCCGCCGTCGGGGTTCTCCACCTTGACGACGTCGGCGCCGAGCAGGGCGAGTTGATAGCCCGCGAACGGCCCGGCGAGCACGTTCGTCAGATCGAGGACGCGGACGCCCTCCAGCAGACGGTTCATGGACCCTCCCTCCACGCCCGCGCGAGGATGCCCGGGCCCCTGCCCGCGCGGAAGGCCGAAACCGCCGTCAGAAGGCGGCCTCGGCCATCGCCATGGTCGCCCGGTGGCCGCCGGTGACCGGGCGCAGCAGCCCCCGCACCTGGGGAAGGAACTGGTCGGCGTAGAAGCGGGCGGTGATCGTCTTGGCGTCGAGGAACGCCGGGTGGCCGAGGCCCCGCGCCATGTCGTCGAGCGCGGCCGCTGCGGCGAGGCCGAGCATGTGGCCGCCGGCCGTGAGCCCGAACATGCGCAGGTAGTTCGCCGCACCCGCGGCGGCGGCGACGGGGTCGGTGCCCACCGTCGCCGTCATCCACGCCGTCGCCTCGGTCAGGGCCGCCACCGCGTCCTCCAGGGCTTCGGCGATGCTCTCGGCGTCGTCGCCGGGCTTGCCGCGCAGCGTCGCCGCCGTCGTCGCGACCTCGGCGAGGAAGGCCCGGGCCGCGGCGCCCTTGTCGCGGCCGATCTTGCGGAAGACGAGATCGTTGGCCTGGATGCCGTTGGTGCCCTCGTAGATCGGCAGGATGCGGGCGTCGCGGTAGTGCTGCGCCGCTCCCGTCTCCTCGATGAAGCCCATCCCGCCGTGGACCTGCACGCCGATCGAGGCGACGTCGACGCCGACGTCGGTGCCCCACGCCTTGCAGACGGGCGTCAGCAGGTCGACGCGGAGCTGCGCCGCCTCCCGCGTCGCCGGATCGGGGTGCCGCTTGGCCTCGTCCAGCGAGACGGCGGCGGAATAGAGGAGCGACCGTGCCGCCTCGGTCTGGCTGCGCATGGCCAGCAGCATTCGCCGCACGTCGGGGTGGCGGACGATGGGCACGCCGTCCGGCGACCGGACGCCCAGTTCGCGCGACTGGACGCGGCTCCGCGCGTAGTCGCGCGCCTGCTGGTAGGCCCGGTCGGCGATCGCCACGCCCTGCAGCCCGACCGACAGGCGGGCGTTGTTCATCATCGTGAACATGTACTCGATGCCGCGGTTCTCCTCGCCCACGAGGAAGCCGACCGCGCCGCCGTCGTCGCCGTAGGCCATCACGCAGGTCGGACTCGCGTGGATGCCGAGCTTGTGCTCCAGCGACACGCAGCGCAGGTCGTTGCGCCGGCCGGGCGATCCGTCCGCCTCCACCAGGAACTTCGGCACGATGAAGAGCGAGATGCCCTTGATGCCGGGCGGCGCGTCGGGCAGGCGGGCCAGCACCATGTGCACGATGTTGGCGGCCATGTCGTGCTCGCCGTAGGTGATGTAGATCTTCTGGCCCTGGATGCGGTAGTGCCCGTCGGCGCGAACGGCCCGCGTCCGCACCGCGCCGACGTCCGAGCCCGCCTGCGGCTCGGTCAGGTTCATGGTCCCGGTCCATTCGCCCGAGATCAGCCGGGGCAGATAGACTGCCTTCTGGTCCGGCGTCCCGTGCTCGGTCAGGAGGTCGACGGCCCCCTGGGTCAAGAGCGGGCAGAGGCCGAAGCTCAGGTTGGCCGCCTGCCACATCTCCTGCACGGCGAAGGCGACCGACCAGGGCAGGCCCTGCCCGCCGTGGTCCGGGTCGAACGGCACGGCGTTCCACCCGCCGTCCACGAACTGGCGATAGGCGTCGGCGAAGCCGGGGGCGGTGCGGACGACGCCGTTCTCCAGCGTCGCGCCATGTTCGTCGCCGCCCATGTTGATCGGCGCCAGCACGCCCGCCGCCAGCTTTCCGGCCTCCGCCAGCACCGCGTCGACGAGGTCGGGCGTGGCGACGTCGAGGCCCGGGAGGGCCGCGACGCGGTCGAGGCCCGCCACGCGGGCCAGCGTGAAGCGCATGTCGTCGATCGGGGCGGCATAGGGGATCATCGGCCTTCCTCTCGCGGTTCGCGGGCGCGGGTGGCGTTTCCTCGCGGCCCAGAATTGGCAGGAACGGCCCGGGGCGGCAAGCGGACCGGGGGTGCGGCGGACTGGCATCCCACTTGCAAATGGTTTTGGCGTCCGGTCCGGTTGGGCCGGGTCCGACGACCGGAGTGATCCTCGTGACGCAAGCCGCCGCCCTCAGGAACGCCGACGCCCTGGCCGTCCGCTACCGGAACGCCTCGCCCGAGGTGTCGGGAGCGATCCAGACCGCGAGCACCCGGACGGGGGTCGATTTTGCCTACCTGATGGAAAAAGCTTCCGCCGAGAGCGGGTTCCGCCCGGACGCGAAGGCGGGCACCTCGTCGGCGACGGGGCTGTTCCAGTTCGTCGAGGGCACCTGGTTCGACATGATCAAGTCCTACGGGGCGAAGTACGGGCTGAAGGAGGAGGCCGCGGCGGTCAGCACCCGCATCGACGGCACCGACTTCGTCCGCGACCCCGTCGAGCGCGAGCGCATCCTCGAGCTGCGCAAGGATCCGCGGATCTCCTCTCTGCTGGCCGCCGAATACGCGCGGGAGAACCGCGAGTACCTGAAGGAGACGGTGGGGGGCACCATCGGCTCGACCGAGCTCTACATGGCCCATTTCCTCGGTCCCCGCGGCGCCGGCCAGTTCCTCAAGGAATTGCGTGCGCGGCCGAACACGACGGCGGCCGAGATCTTTCCCGAGGCGGCCAAGGCGAACAAGGGCGTCTTCTACCGCGACGGCCAGCCGCAGACGCTCCAGCAGGTCTACGACCGCTTCGCCTCCCGCTTCCAGGGCGCGATGGTGACGGCCGGCGTCACCCAGCCGGACGGGGCGACGCTGATGCAGCGGCAGGTCGACCGGCTTCAGGCGACCGGCGGCAACACGATCGCGCCGGAGGCGACGCCCTATTTCACCGTCATGATGCTGGCCCAGCTCGCGAGCCCGATGGACGGCGCGAAGAAGGGCTCGCCCGCGGCGCTCCGCGACGGCAAGCCCGGCACGAACGACGCCGATCCGACCGCCCGCCTGATGGTGCCCACGCTCGGGCTCTGAGCCCGGCTCACTCCGGCGCGAGGGCGAGGCGCGAGGGCGGCAGGCGGAACGCCGCCCGCGTCCCCTTGCCCGGCCGGCTGTCCAGCGTGAAGGTCGCGCCGTGCAGTTCCGCCAGCGCCCGGGCGAGCGGAAGGCCGAGGCCGGTTCCGTCGTGCTGGCGGACGTGCGTGTTCGCGACCTGCCCGAACGGCTCCATCGCGACGGCCATCTCCGCCTCCGTCATGCCGATCCCGGTGTCCAGGACCTCCACCCGTACCCCACCGTCGTGTTCGTGCGCGAGGACGACGGTCACCGTCCCGCCGCGGGGCGTGAACTTGACGGCGTTGGACACGAGGTTGAGCAGGATCTGCCGGATCTTGATCGGATCGCCGATCACGGGCGGAAGATCGTCCGCGGCCTCGACCCGCATGATGAGGCCGCTTTCGGCGATGCGCGCGGCGAGCAGGCGGCGGACGGAGGCGACAGACTGGACGAGGTCGACCGCCCCCTCGGTCAGGTCTAACCGTCCCGCCTCGATCTTCGCATAGTCGAGGATGCCGTTGATGACGCCCAGCAGATGGTGCCCGCTCTCGCGGATGTCGGCGGCGTAGTCGGCCGCGACCGACCGGTCGCCGGCCTCGTCGACGATCAGTTCCGCGAAGCCGATGATGGCATTGAGCGGCGTGCGCAACTCGTGCCCGATGCCGGCGAGGAAACGCGACTTGGCGTCGTTGGCCGTGTCGGCCGCGTCCCTCGCGGTCCGCATCGACCGCTCCACGTCGAGCTGGACCGAGATGTCGCGGGCGATCACCGCCGTCTCGCCCTCGCCCGCCCCGGGCAGCGGCACCCGCATCGCCTCGACGGGAACGAGCGTGCCGTCGAGGGCGCGGAACGTCATGCGGTCCCAGCCGAGGAGGCCGGTCTCGCCCGCGGGCGGCTCCGCCACCAGATCGCGCAGCCGTCGGCCGACGAGCCCATCGGCCGAGGGGGCCGCCAGCAGCCGGACCGTCGCCGGATTGACCGCCAGGACCACGTCGCCGTCGAGGCGCAGGACCATGTCCGGCGTCGACGCCAGCAGCGCCGCCGCCATGCCGGCCTCGGATCCCGCCCCGTGCCCGTCGTCCCGATCGTCCATGCGCCCCGCCTTCATGCCGGCGCACAGTAACCCGCCCGCCCCGACCGCGCGACGTCCGCGATCGGCGATCGGCGATCAGCGATCAGCGATCAGCGATCGGTCCGCCGTTCCCGCTCCTCGCGCGGCTCGCGCCCCTCCCGCCCGCCGGGACGTCGCATCAGACCTTCGGCCCAGACGGCGCGGACCGGTTGTGGCATCCGCCCGACCGCGTCGCCGAAGCCGACGTGCACGGCGGCCTGCACCTCGGTCGAGCGGATCCGGAGGTCGGAGAGGGCCGCGTCGAGCCGGCCCCGGTCGAAGGGCTCGGCCCGCACGGCGGCGACCAGTGCCCGCCGGGCCTCGCCGACGGCGCGCA
>CANGXM010000207.1 GCA_947457845.1 Rhodospirillales bacterium
CTCCGCCATCTGGTCGCGATAGACGGCGAGGTCGTGCGCCGCGGCGGGCGCGGCCGCCGCCGTCCGGCGCATCAGGGGGTGCAGCACGAGGGCCACGACGAGCGCCGTCAGCGCGGCGGCGACGATCCAGAACAGCATGGTGTCAGACCCCGTCGCCGCGGACGAGCCGGTCGAGGCGCGCCCGCTCGGCCTCGGTCAAGGGGGCCGCGGCCGTGAGCGCCGTCGGCCGGCGGCGCAGCCAAACCGCAACCGCGATCCCCGCCACCAGAACGATCAGCGGTGGCCCCAGCCAGAGCGCCCAGGTGGCCGGGTTGAAGGGCGGGCGCAGGAGCACGTAGTCGCCGTAGCGGGCGACGACGAAGGCCCGCACGCCGTCGTCGCTGTCGCCGGCCACGAGGCGCTCGCGCACCACGATGCGCAGGTCGCGGGCAAGGCCGGCGTTCGAATCGTCGATCGACTGGTTCTGGCAGACGAGGCAGCGCAGCTCCCGGCTGATCTCCCGCGCGCGGGCCTCGAGCGCGGGGTCGGGCAGCACCTCGTCCGGCTGGACCGCGAGGACGGGCGGCGCGAGCAGTGCTGCGACGAGGAGGAGGATGGGGAGGAGGCGGGTCCGCGGCGGCGATCCCCTCTCCCTGTCCCTCCCCCCGGGGGGGGGAGGGGACGCGGCGTCGAGTTCACTCCCCTCCCCTCCCCAGGGGGAGGGGGCGGGGGAGAGGGGGTGGAGCAGCGAAGACACCGACCACCCGCCCCTCACGACACGCCCGCCCGTCGCTGCAGTTGGCGGACCAGGGGGACGATCGTCTCCGCCGCCTCCCTGGGCGACAGCGGGCCGACGTGGCGGTGGCGGATGCGGCCCTCGGCGTCCACCACGAAGGTTTCCGGCACGCCGTAGACGCCCCACTCGATCGCCGCCCGGCCTTCGGGGTCGACGCCGATGCGGGCGAAGGGGTCGCCCATGCGGGCGAGCCACGCGACCGCGTCCTCCGGCCGGTCCTTGTAGTTGATCGCGATCACCGGGATCCGCTCCTCCCGCGCGAGGCGGGTGATGACCGGGTGCTCCACGATGCAGGGCGCGCACCAGGAGGCGAAGACGTTGACCAGCGTCACCTGCCCGCGCAGGTCCGCGGTCGAGAAGCCCGGCTTGGCTTGGGAGAGCGCCGGCAGCGCGAACTGCGGCGCCGGCCGGTCGATCAGGGCGGAGGGAAGCTTCGCGGGATCGCGGCCGCGGATCAGCTGCGCCCCGAACGCGATCGTCAGCACCACGAACAGGCCGAGCGGCAGGATCAGGAGGAGGCGGCGCACCGGGGCGTCACTCCGCCGGCTGGGGGGCGGCGACGGGCAGCCGCCGCCGGGTCGGTGCGCCCACCCGGAGCCGTCGGTCGCTGAGGCTCACGAGCCCGCCGACGAAGAGCATGGTGCAGCCGATCCACAGGAAGGGCACGAGCGGGTGGACATAGGTCCGCACGGTCCAGACCCCGTCGTCCCGGCGGTCGGCCATCACGACGTAGACGTCGCGCCAGAGCGTGGTGTGGATCGCGCTCTCGGTCGTGGTCATCTTCGCGACCGGGAAGGTCCGCTGTTCGGGCGTCAGCACCGCGACCGCCCGCCCGTCGCGCAGCAGGGTGAAGGTGCCCCGCTCGGCGCGGTAGTTGGCGACGGTCACCCGCTCCTGCGCGTCGAAGCGCAGGTCGTAGCCCGCGACCTCCTTCGTCTCGCCCGGGCGCATCAGGAGGATCTTCTCGGTCAGCCAGACGGACGAGCCGACCATGCCGAAGATCATCACGCCGATGCCGGCATGGGCGATCGACATGCCCCATGCGGCCCGCGGCAGGTTGGCGAGGCGCCGCGCGCTGTCGCCCAGCGGCACGCGGAAGAGGCGCACCCGCTCCGCCACCTCGACCACGGCGCCGATCAGCGCCCACGTGCCCAGCGCAATGCCGACGATGGCCATCACCGGCTTCACGCCCTGCACCCACAGCGTCGCCAGCGCCACGACGATCGTGAGCACGACCGCGACCTTGAGCCGGCCGATGGCGCCCGGCAGGTCGCCGCGCTTCCACGCGAGCAGCGGGCCGACCACCATCAGCCCGACCAGCGGGATCATCAGCGGGATGAAGGTTGCGTTGAAGAACGGCGGGCCGACCGAGACCTTGCCCCCGCCGATCGCGTCCAGCAGTAGCGGATAGAGCGTGCCGATGAAGACCGTGGCGGTCGCGGTCGAGAGGAGCAGGTTGTTGATGACGAGCGAGCCCTCGCGGCTCACCGGCGCGAACAGCCCCCCGCCCTTCAGCGAGGGCGCGCGGATCGCGTAGAGGAGCAGCGCGCCGCCCGTAGCGATGACCAGCAGCGCCAGGATGAAGAGCCCGCGGTCGGGATCGACCGCGAAGGCGTGGACCGACGTCAGCACGCCCGAGCGGACGAGGAACGTTCCCATCAGCGAGAGCGTGAAGGTGAGGATGGCCAGCAGGATGGTCCAGGACTTCAGCGCGTCGCGCTTCTCCACCACGATGGCGGAGTGCAGCAGCGCCGTGCCCAGCAGCCAGGGCATGAAGCTCGCGTTCTCGACCGGGTCCCAGTACCACCAGCCGCCCCAGCCGAGTTCGTAGTAGGCCCAGAAGGAGCCGAGCGCGATCCCGCCGGTGAGCGCGGTCCACGCCGCGAGCGTCCACGGCCGCACCCAACGCGCCCACGCGGCGTCGACCCGCCCCTCGATCAGCGCGGCGACGGCGAAGGCGAAGGCCATCGAGAAGCCGACGTAGCCGAGATAGAGCATCGGCGGGTGGAAGGCGAGGCCCGGGTCCTGGAGGAGCGGGTTGAGGTCCTGCCCGTCCGGCGGCGCGGGGTCGACCCGGATGAAGGGGTTGGACGTCGCCAGGATGAAGAGGAGAAAGCCCACCCCGATCATCCCCTGCACCGAGAGCACCCGCGCCTTGAGCGTCGCCGGCAGGTTGGAGCCGAAGCCCGCGACCGCCGCGCCGAACAGCGCCAGCATCAGGACCCACAGGACCATCGAGCCCTCGTGGTTCCCCCACACGCCCGACACCTTGTAGAGCATCGGCTTCAGCGAGTGGCTGTTCGCCACGACGTTGGAGACCGTGAAGTCCGAGACGACGAAGGCCCAGGTCAGCGCCGCGAAGGCGGCCGTGACGCAGAGGAGCTGGCCGAAGGCCGCGGGTGCTGCGACCGCCATCCAGCTGGCGTCGCCGCGCGCGGCGCCGGCCAGCGGCAGCACCGACTGCACGATGGCGAGGGCGAGGGCCAGCACCAGGGCGTAATGGCCGATCTCGGGAATCATCGGGTCGTCCCTCCAACCACGCCGCCTGGATGGCCCGCGCGCTCGAGCGCCTGCTTCACCTCGGGCGGCATGTACGTCTCGTCGTGCTTGGCCATGATCTCGCGCGCCGCGAAGACGCCGTCGGCACCGAGCCGCCCCTCGGCCACCACGCCCTGCCCCTCGCGGAAGAGGTCGGGCACGATGCCGGTGTAGACGACGGCGACGGCGTTCTTGGTGTCGGTGATGCGGAAGCGGATGCTGGCGCCGTCGGGCAGCCGCTCGACGCTGTCCGCCTCGACCAGCCCGCCGAGGCGCAGGTTCCGGTCGCCGGCCGGCTTCTCGAGGATATCCGTCGGGCTCTGGAAGAAGGCAAGGTTGTCCTCCAGCGCGGTCAGGGTGAGCGCGCTGCCCGTGCCGATCCCCAGCAGGCAGAGGACGAGAACGTAGAGGCGACGCTTCTTGCGGGTCATGCCGCGCCCTCCCCCTCGGCACCGTCACGGCGCCGGCGCGGGCGCGCGGCCTCCAGCCGGGCGAGGTCGTCGCGGCGCGTGCGCAGCCGGCGCAGGCTGGTCAGCAGCATCCCGACGAGGAACAGCGCACCGAGGCCGTAGGAGGACCAGACGTAGGGCGCATAGCCGCCCATGTTCAGGAACTCGACCATGACCCCTCCCATCCTCGCCGCGCCGGCCTTCCGATCGTCTCCGACCAATGTGGCCGCCATTCGGCGTGGACGGAAGGGCGAGCGACGCCCCGTCGCACGATTTACTTCGGGTCAAGCGCGCCGGCGGCGCGTCACTCCCGCCCGATCTGGGCGATGCGGATCGCGCGGATGCGCCGCTCGGCCAGTTCCGCCTTCATGCGGACGATGGCGACGGCCGCGAACCAGGTCGTGAAGCCGACCGCCATGAGGCCGAGGGGCCAGAGCATGCTCGAATGGATGGTCGGCCCGTCGAGGCGGAAGACGCTGGCCGGCTGGTGAAGCGTGTTCCACCAGTCGACCGAGAACTTGATGATCGGCACGTTGACCACGCCGACGATCAGCAGGATCGCCCCGGCCTTGGCGCCGCGCGCCGGCTCGTCGAACGCATCCACCAGGGCGATGAAGCCGAGGTAGAGGAAGAAGAGGACCAGCACGCTGGTCATGCGCGCGTCCCACTGCCACCACGTGCCCCACATCGGCTCCCCCCAGAGGGAGCCGGTGGCGAGGCACAGCGCGGTGAAGCCCGCGCCGACGGGGGCCGCGGCCTTGGCGTACACCTCGGCCAACGGATGCTTCCACACGAGGCCGACGGCGGCCGAGACGGCCATGGAGGTGTAGACGAACAGGCTCATCCACGCCGCCGGGACATGGACGTACATGATGCGGACGGTGTCGCCCTGCTGATAGTCCGGCGGGGAGACCACGAGCGCGAGCCAGAGGCCGACGCCCAGCAGGAGCGCCGTCGCGCCGAACAGCCACGGCAGCAGCAGGTCGCCGATCCGCTGAAAGCGGGCGGGGTTCGCGAAACGGTGGAACGAGGCGGCGGTGGTCACGGGCGTCGGGTCCCTCCGGTCGGTTCCGAGCCTCACATGGGAGGGCGCCGCGCGCAAGCAACCGGTGCGACGACGGGCCCCGTCAACCCTCGACCGAGAAGCGGCGGGCGCTGGTGCGGACCATCGGCTGGGTCAACGCGCGCGCGACCTCCCGGTCGCCCAGCACCGTCTCCAGCATCTCCTGGGGCGAGCGCCGCTCGAGGTGCCGCCAGATCCGCCCCTCCAGCAGGAACAGGCTGGTCAGGCCCGGCCGGTCCTGGTCGGCGGTGGCGAGACGCAACGTCCGACCCTCGGGCGGGGCGGTCCAGGCGAGGGAGCCGAGGGCGGCGAGATCGGTGACGCTGGTCATGCGGCGTCCGTCGTCAGGGCGTGTAGATGATGCCGGGTTCGGCACCGGCGGGGTTGTTCGGGTTGATCAGGTTCCCGAAGGCGTCGGCGATGGCCGACCCGGTTCCGACCGTCAGCGAGTTCGCGACGACCGAGAAGCCCGAACCCGGCTGGTCGCCCGCCGCCACCGTGTAGGAGAAGGTCAGCGCGGTGAGGCCGGCGCCGGGCGCGGTGGTGATCGTCCCGGTCTGCGACACGCCGTTCACCAGCAGGCCGATGGTGACGTTCGTCCCGGTCAGGGTGACCGGCTCGCTGAGATTCAGCGAGACGGAGAGCGGGGTGCCCACCGGGGTCGCGCCGGGCGCCGGCAGCGTCAGCGAGGAGACCGTCGGCGCCGTCGTGTCGACCAGCGCCGCGGCGTTGGTGGCGCCCGCGAAGGTCAGGGTGGCGTCGGTCGCCTGGGTGTTGCGGATGGTGGAACCGTTCAGCGTGATCGGGTTGGGCTGGACCGCGATGCCGTCGCCGTCGGTGTCGCCCGGCTGCACCGTGTAGCGGTAGGTCGCCGTGTTGCCCGTCGAGGAGAGGAAGGCCGCCGCCTCGGTCCCGCCGCCGCCCACCTGCAGCGTCAGGGTCGAGGTGGTGCCGGTCACGACGATGGGCCGGTCGAAGGCGACCACCACGTCGATCGTGTCGCCGGCGTTGTAGTTGCCGGTCGGGATCGTGGTGCCGGTGATGGTCGGGGCGAAGTTGCCCACCACCGTCAGCGGGTTCGTCGACGCGGCGAAGGTGAGGCCGACGTCCGCGTTGTTGACGTCGCGGATGGTGGTCGAGTTCAGCGTGAGCGCGTTGGCCGGAATGGTCAGGCCGTTGGGCGCGTCGTCCGCGGCCGTCACCGTATAGCGGAAGATCGCGGTGGCGCCCGAGGCGGACAGGAAGTCCGCCTGCCGCGCGACGCCGCCGATGTCGAGGGCGAGCTTGCTGTCGGTTCCGGTGACCGTCACGTCGCGGTTGAACGTCACCGCGATGTCGATCGTCTGGCCGGTGGCGAAGAAGCCCGAAGGCGAGCCGACGAAGGCGACGGCCGGCGCCGGCTTCGGCGTCTGGATGCCGGCGGTCGAGCCGACCACGAGTTCCAGCTTGCCCGAGGCGTCGCGCTGCAGGGTCGTGTAGGCGGTGGTGTAGGGCAGATAACCATCGGACGAGTCGCGCGCTGTGCCGAAGATCGACTGGTCGACCTTCACCGACTTGCCGGCGGAGGTCAGGACCATGAACCGGTCCGACAGGAGCCCGGACGCGCTCAGCGACGGGCCGGCAGTCGTGCCGTCGAAGCCGAACAGTTCGCTCTCGTTGTCGAGGTAGCCGTTGCCGTTGGTGTCGTAGCCAAGCAGACCCTCGGACTGGCCGAAGCGGTCGGTGATGCTCTTGGCGAGACTCGTGGTCTGCTTCTCGAAGAGGTCGTAGTTGTCGTCGGTGCGGGTGGTGTCGTCCGTGTAGGGGTTGGTCACCCGCTCCGCACCGGTGCCCGCGCGGATCGACACGAAGATGGCGCCGCCGTTGGTGTCGCCGGCCGATCCGTTGGCCTTCAGGACGTTCGTGGTGGAGAAATTGTCCTTCCAGATGGTCCGGTAGGCCGCCGAGACGTCCGAGGGCGGGGTCTGCGACAGCGCGTCGAGGCGCGCGGCGGTGAAATCCAGCGGCGTGGTCGCCGTCGGCGTCGTCGTGGTCTGGCTGCCGAAGCCGCCCGTCTGATAGGTGGTGGCCGCGTTGCCGTTGGTCAGGGAACCGAGGGTCGCGCCGCCGGCCGTGCCGTCGCCGTAGGTGGCGCGCTGGGCGTCGGTCAGCGAGAACCACGCGGCCTCGCGGGCGAGGCTGGTGATGTTCGGATTGGGCAGGAAGTTCGTCGGCGGGGCGCCGATCGACGCCTGCTTGGTGAGCTGTTGCTTCTCCGTCGTCGACCGGTTGTTCCAAAGCAGCTGGAGCGTGTCGGTCGTCAGGAGGTTCCTGAACCCGGGAAGGAAGGTGGAGGGGATCGACGAGATCGACATGCAACGCTCCGGACGCGGCCCGAGGGCAGCAAAGCAAGAAGCAGGCCGTTCTCATACTAACGATTTGTGCCACTCCCGGCCAGTGACCTCTCGGGGGACGGTCCGATTCAACCCGGCAGGATTTGCCGACCGGCCGGATCACGGCACCCGGGTCGCCGGGTTGGTCGCGGCCGGAAGGATCAGGGAGGCGTCGCGGCCGGCCTTGTCCCGGACCGTCGTCGTGCCGCCGACGACGATCGACGTGCCCGCCGCCACCGTCACGCCCGTTGCGCCCGCGTCGCCGGCCTGGACCGCGTAGCGGAACACGAGCGTCGACCCGGTGGCGCTCTCCAGTCCGGCGGTCCGCGATCCCGGGACGCCGTCGAACGTGAAGGCGACCGTGGTCGGGGCCGTCGGATCGATCGCCACGTCCAGGTCGCGGCCGTGGGTGACGGCGAACCGCAGCGCGTCGCCGTTCGCGAACGTGCCCGACGGGATGCCGACGAAGGCCGGAGCGGGGACCGGTCCCGGCGCGCCGATGCCGGTGGTCGAGACCACCGCGATCTCGAGCTGTCCCGTGCC
>CANGXM010000208.1 GCA_947457845.1 Rhodospirillales bacterium
CGCCGGCCCCCTCGGCGACCGCGATCGCACGCGCCTCGATCGCCGCGACGTCGGCGCGCTGGAGCTCGAACCCGAGGAAGGCCGCCAGCAGGACCGCCGCGACCGCCGCGACCGCGAACCCGGCCGGCACGACGTCGAGCCCGACCAGCATCGCGAGGACGAGCCCGCCGACGGCGAGGCCGATCATCACGGACGGAAGCAGGCGGCGGATCGGCGGGGGAACGAGGGACATGGAACGGGGTTCGCGGTCGGACGAGGGACGTCCCCCTCATTACACCCGCGACGGCCCCCCTGCGCCACCGTCACCGAAAATTCATGATCGCGGCCGCGGTCAGGAGCCGCGGGCCCCGGCGACGGTCTCGCCGGCCGCCAGCGCCGCCGCGGTCACCAGATCGGAGACCGTCGCCCCCATCTGGACGATCTGCACCGGGAGCTGGAGGCCGACCAGCAGCGGGCCGATCACCGTGGCGCCCGTGTGCTGGAGGAGCTTCGCCCCGATGTTCGCCGACTGGAGCCCCGGCATCAGCAGCACGTTCGCCGGCCCGGTGAGCCGGCAGAACGGATAGAGGCGGCGCATCAGCCCGTGGTCGAGCGCCACGTCGACGGCCATCTCGCCGTCGTACTCGAAATCCACCTCGCGGGCGTCCAGGAACTCCACCGCCTCGCGGACGACCCGCGTCGTCTCCCGCATCGGCTGGCCGAAGGTGGAGTAGGAGACGAAGGCGACGCGCGGCTCGTGCCCCATGCTGCGCGCCTTGGCCGCCGCCTGCACGGCGATGTCGGCCAGCTGCTCCGACGTCGGCCGCTCGGTCACCAGCGTGTCGGCCAGGAACAGCGTCCGCCCCCGCGCGACGACGAGGCTGACGCCGAAGACCCGGCGGCCCGGCTTGGGATCGACCACGAGGCGGATGCCGTCGAAGGTGTCGGCGAAGCGGCGCGTCAGGCCGGTCACCATCGCGTCCGCGTCGCCCTGGGCCACCATCAGCGCGCCGAAGACGTTGCGGTCCTGGTTCACGAGGCGCTGGCAGTCGCGGTGCAGCAGGCCGCGGCGCTGCATGCGACCATAGAGGTGGTCGGTGTAGCGCGCGTTCTTGTCCGACAGGCGCGCGTTGTGGATCTCCAGGTCCTCCGCCCCGGCGAGGCCGAGGGCCGCGATGCGCTCGCGGATCACGTCCTCCCGCCCGATCAGCACCGGCGTGCCGTAGCCCTCGGTGCGGAAGGCGATGGCGGCGCGGATCGCGCGTTCCTCCTCCCCCTCGGCGAAGACGACGCGCCGGGGGTTCGCCTTCACCGCCTCGGTGATGAGCTGGAGGGTGTCGCCGGTCACGTCGAGCCGGCTGCGCAGCGACCGGCGATAGGCGGCCATGTCGGCGATCGGCTTGCGCGCGACGCCGGACGCCATTGCGGCCGCCGCGACCGCGGCGGGGATGCGGACGATCAGGCGGGGGTCGAAGGGGACGGGGATGATGTATTCCGGGCCGTATCGCAGGCGACGGCCGGCATAGGCGGCGTCGACCTCGTCCGGCACGTCCTCGCGGGCGAGCTGGGCCAGCGCCTCGGCGGCGGCGATCTTCATCGCCTCGTTGATGGTGGTCGCGCGCACGTCGAGCGCGCCGCGGAAGATGTAGGGGAAGCCGAGGACGTTGTTGACCTGGTTGGGATAGTCCGACCGCCCGGTCGCCACGATGGCATCGGCGCGCACGGCGCGCACCTCCTCGGGCGTGATCTCGGGATCGGGGTTGGCCAGCGCGAAGATGATCGGCTTCGCCGCCATGGAGGCGACCATCCCGGCCGTCATCGCCCCCTTCACCGACAGGCCCACGAAGACGTCGGCCCCGCGCACGGCGTCGGCCAGCGTGCGCGCGTCGGTCGTGACGGCGTGGGCCGACTTCCACTGGTTCATGCCCTCCGTCCGGCCGCGCCAGACCACGCCCTTGGTGTCGCAGAGCGTGATGTTGCCGGCCGGCAGGCCCATGGACTTGAAAAGGTCCGCGCAGGCGATGGCCGCGGCCCCGGCGCCATTGATGACCATCTTCGTGTCGGCGAGCGTCCGGCCGGTCAGGTGGACGGCGTTGATCAGGCCGGCGGCGGCGATGATGGCGGTGCCGTGCTGGTCGTCGTGGAAGACGGGGATGTCGAGAAGCTCGCGCAGCCGCTCCTCGATCACGAAGCAGTCGGGCGCCTTGATGTCCTCGAGGTTGATGCCGCCGAACGAGGGGCCGAGGTAGCGCACGCTGTTCACGAAGGCGTCGACGTCGCGGGTGTCCACGCACAGGTCGATGCCGTCGACGTCGGCGAAGCGCTTGAAGAGGACGGCCTTGCCCTCCATCACCGGCTTGGACGCGAGCGCGCCCAGGTCGCCGAGGCCCAGCACCGCCGTCCCGTTTGAGACGACGGCGACGAGGTTGCCCTTCGCGGTGAAGTCGTAGGCGGACGCGGGATCGGCATGGATGCGCAGGCAAGGGACCGCCACGCCGGGTGAATAGGCGAGCGCCAGGTCGCGCTGGGTGGTGAGCGGCTTGGTCGGCGCCACCTCGAGCTTGCCCGGCCGCCCCATCGCGTGGAAGGCCAGGGCCTCCTCGTCCGTCACCCGGCGTTGCTCGTCGCTCATCCCGAACCCCCTCCCCGCGATCCCCGGGCCGTTACCCGGCCCCGTCGTAAGGAAGCCACATTAGCGGCCTGATGCGGGACGAAAAAGGGTCGTGGGGCGTTGCCGCGGGGATCGTCGATGGAACGGTTTGGGCCGCAGGAACCCCGGCGATGCCGACAAAAGTCGACACAGAAATCCCCCCCGGCCGAAGCCGGGGGGTAATTCTTCGATGGCTTATGTGAATAAGCCACTTACCGTGGCTTCCCTACCGACTTCCCACTACAGATTGGACGAATCGCGCCCCTTCCGCAATGCTGATTTGCAAAGCAGAGCGAAATGGGAGGGCGAACGATGGGCATGGGCGAGCGGGTCCTTGGGATCGATCTTGGCATCGGATCCTGTGGATGGGCGTTGATCCGCGAAGGCGAGAAAGAAGGCGCAATCATCGCCATGGGCGTCCGAACCTTCGACGTTCCGGAAACCGACAAGGAGAGGACACCGACGAACCAGATCCGGCGCCAGAACCGCCTGAGCCGTCGGGTGACGCGGCGCCGCGCGCAAAGAAAGCGCGCCGTTCGCACGCTTTGTTGCGATCATGGCCTGACAGCAGACACCGATCCCGAAACTTTGACGGCACTTAAGCTCGATCCCTGGACATTGCGGGCCGAAGGATTGGACCGCAGACTGGATGGACCGGAACTGGCGATCGTCCTTCTTCACGTCGCCGCCCATCGTGGTTTCAAATCGAACAGCAAGCGGGCGCGCGGGGCGAACCAAGCGGCGGAAGACTCGAAGATGCTCGCGGCGATCGAGGCGACCCGCGCCGATCTGGGTGCGTGGACCACGATCGGCGAGAAGTTCGCGACCGATCCAGCCATCGGCGCACGCAAACGGAACAAGGGCGCAACGTTCGACCGCTCGATCCTGCGTGACGATCAGGCTGCGGAAGTGGCCGTCCTGTTCCATCGCCAGCGCCAGCACGGAAATGATCTGGCGACGCCCGAACTGGAATCCGCCTACGCCACCACCGCATTCCACCAGCGTCCGTTGGCCGACAGCGAACATCTGGTGCGCAACTGCCCGTTCCTCCCGACCGAGAAGCGCGCAGCAGTCCGCTCCTACGCGTTCGAGCGGTTCCGCCTGCTCACGCGCCTTGCGGCGCTTCGGCTCATATCCGGGCGGGTGGAGCGCGCGCTGACGCCGGAGGAGATGCGCGCGGCGGGGGCCGACCAGGGCTCGCATACGGGGATGAACTTCGCGCGGCTGCGACGGATGATCGCCCTCGACCCGGCTTGGCGGTTCGCAGGCGTCGATCCGGCAGAGGAAGACAAACGGGACGTGGTGTCGCGCCACGGCCATCCCATGGGCGGAAGTCATGCCATCAGACAGGCCCTGGGCGATGGCCCTTGGCGCCACCTGCTCGCCATGCCCGATCGGCTGGACCGGATCGCCTTCGTCCTGTCGTTCCGCGACGATCTGGACAGCATCCGGGCGGGGCTCGAAGAGATCGGGCTGGAGCCGCTGATCCTCGCGCGGTTGATGGAGGCGACGGCCGAGGGCGATTTCGACGGGTTCAAGGGGGCCGGACACCTTTCGGCGGCGGCCTGTCGTCGGCTGCTGCCCCATCTGGAGCAGGGCATGGACTATGCCGCCGCCTGTGCCGCGGCGGGGTTCGACCATGCCGCACGGCGGAAGGTCGACCTGACCGAGATCGGCAACCCGATCGCGCGCAAGGCGCTGACCGAGGCCGCCAAGCAGGTGAAGGCCATCATCCAGGTCCATCGCCTGCCCGACCGGATCCATGTCGAACTGGCCCGCGACATCGGCAAGAGCATCAAGGAAAGAGGGGAAATCGAGAAGGAAATCGAGAAAAGGAACAAACAAAAAGACGAAATGCGTAAGAAATTTGCCGCCGACGTCGGCCGCACGCCATCCGGCACGGAAGACCTTCTGCGGTACGAATTATGGGTCGAGCAACTCGGAAAGTGCATCTACACGGACGATCCGATCCACCCGGACTGGCTGGTCGCCGCCGACAACCGGGTGCAGGTCGATCACATCCTGCCGTGGAGCCGGTCCGGCGACGACAGCTTCATGAATAAGGTCCTGTGCCTCGCCACGGCCAATCAGGCAAAGCGCGAGAAGACCCCCTACGAATGGCTGAAGGACGACACCGCACGATGGGACGCGTTCGTCGCGCGGGTGGAGACGAACCGTCAGATGCGCGGGTTCAAGAAGCGGAACCTTCTGCTGCGCGACGCCAGCGTGCTGGAGGAGCGGTTCAAGAGCCGGAACCTGAACGACACGCGCTATGCCTGCCGCCTGTTGCTGGACCATCTGGAGAGCCTCTATCCCGACGACGGCACCCGTCACGTCCGCGCCCGGCCGGGTGCCCTGACCGACCGGTTGCGCCGGGCCTGGGGCGTGCAGGACCTGAAGAAGGGGCCGGACGGCAAACGGGTTTCCGACGATCGGCACCATGCTCTCGACGCGCTGATCGTCGCGGCCACGACCGAGTCGGCGCTCAACCGCCTGACCCGCGCGTTCCAGGAGGCCGAGCTTCGCGGTGCCGCGCGCGACTTCGCCGGATTCGCGCCGCCGTGGCCGGGGTTCGTGGCGGACGCACGGGCGGCGTTCGATGGCGTCTTCGTCTCGCGCCCCGAACGCCACCGGGCACGCGGCGAGGGCCACGCGGCGACGATCCGGAGCGTGGAGATCGACGAGGCCGGTACCAAGGCGATCTATGAACGCAAGGCGATCGACAAGCTGACGCTCGGCGACCTCGACAAGATCAAGAACCCGGAGAACCGCAACGGGCCCCTGATCGCGTCGTTGCGCGCCTGGATCGAGGCGGGCAGGCCCGAGAAGACCCCGCCCATATCGCCGCAGGGCGACCCCATCGCCAAGGTCCGGCTGCTGGCGCGACAAAAGGACGGCGTCGCGGTGCGCGACGGGCTGGCCGATCGTGGCGACATGGTTCGCGTGGACGTCTTTCGGAAGGCGACGCCCAAGGGACGGCCCCAGTTCTTTCTGGTGCCGATCTATCCGCATCAGGTCATGGATCGGGTGGGGTGGCCGGCGCCGCCCGACCGCGCCGTGACCGCCAACAAGCCGGAGGCGGAGTGGCCGCGGATCGACGAAGGGTACGAGTTTCTCTTTTCGATCCGGCCGTTCAGCCTTCTCGAAATCACCAAACCGGACGGGGAGGTCATCGGGGGCTATCTTCGAGGTTTTGATCGAAGCACCGGCGCGCTGTCATTATCGACAGCAATTGATTCTCAGAATCTTGTTCGCGGGATCGGCGCCAGAACGCTTCTTTCGATCAAAAAATTCCATGTCGATCGCCTCGGAAATCGACATGAGATCGAGCGGGAGACACGGACATGGCATGGCGTGGTCTGCACCTGACGCGCCCGTCGCGCCTGTCGCTCGCGCAGTCGCAGGTGCGGATCGAGCAGGAGGAGGGGGAGGTTCGCCTTGCGGTGGAGGACATCGCCTGGATCGTGATCGACACGCCCCAGGCGACGATCACCAGCGCGTTGTTGTCGACGCTCGCGGAACGCGGGGTGGCGGTGATCCTGACCGACGCCGCGCACACGCCGTCGGGCGTCTTCCTGCCCTTTCACGGCCATCACCGGCAGGGGGAGATCGCGCGCATGCAGATCGCCCTGTCGGGGCCGCTGTGCAAACGGCTGTGGCGGACCATCGTGCGGGCGAAGATCGCCAATCAGGCGGCGGCCCTTTCGGCCGTCGGCCGGGGGGATGCGGCCCCCCTGTCGGCGATGGCCGATCGCGTGCGATCGGGCGATCCCGACAATGTGGAGGCGCGGGCGGCACGGGCCTATTGGGCGGCCTTTTGGCCCGCCTTTCGGCGCGAGGACGACGGCGATCGACGAAACATGCTGCTGAACTACGGCTATGCCGTGGTCAGGGCGGCGGTCGCGCGGGGGTTGGTGGCCAGCGGTTTGCTGCCCGCGTTCGGCGTTCACCACGCGTCCGCCACCAACGCCTTCAATCTGGCCGACGATCTGGTTGAGCCGTTCCGGCCTTTCGTCGACGTTCTGGCGTGGCGCACGGCGGGGAACGGTGCGCCCGATCGTGCCCCGCTGACGCGCGAGGATCGACAGACGATGGCCGGCGCCCTCCTGTCTCCGGCGATCATGGGGCGGGAGGCGGTGACCCTGCTGGTCGCCACGGAAATGGCGGCGGCGGCACTTGTCCGCGCGATGGAGGGGCGCACGCCGGCGGCCCTGCTTCTGCCGGCCCTGCCCGGCCCGGCCGACCGATCCGCCCCGCCGATCGCGCGATGAGGGCGGAGGTCGTCCGCATCATGTGGCTGCTGATCTTCTTCGACCTGCCGGTCGGCACCAAACCGCAACGGCGTGACGCTGCGCGCTTCCGCAACTTCCTCAAGGACGACGGCTACATGATGCTGCAATACTCGGTCTATGCGCGGGTCTGCCGTGGGGAGGAGGCCGTGTCCAAGCATCTCGAGCGGGTGACCGCAAAACTTCCACGTACCGGAAGCGTTCGGGCCTTGCAGGTGACCGATCGCCAGTACGGACGCATGCGATTGCTTCTCGGAACCGCGTCGCCGACCGAGAAGACGGCGCCGAAACAGCTTGTCCTCCTCTGATTTCGTCCGTCACGAACGGCGGAAATCAGAGGAGTTTCAAGCGATTGCCAGAAAGGCATCCTACCAAGGGGAAGTCGGTAGGGAAACCACGGCGCGCGCCCGGCGCACGAACAGGCGGTCGCGATCCTACCAAGGGGAAGTCGGTAGGGAAACCACGGCTTGTGCGATCACCCTCTGGCGAAGATGCACATCCTACCAAGGGGAAGTCGGTAGGGAAACCACGGCGCCGAGGCCGAGCGCATGGACCGCAGCGGCGATCCTACCAAGGGGAAGTCGGTAGGGAAACCACGGCTTCCAGGAAATGCGGCGCGAAGAACCCTTCATCCTACCAAGGGGAAGTCGGTAGGGAAACCACGGCGTGTGGCACGTCCGCGAGCCGGAGCACTGGATCCTACCAAGGGGAAGTCGGTAGGGAAACCACGGCAAAAGGTCGTCCGCGGTGCGGAGAAGCGGAATCCTA
>CANGXM010000209.1 GCA_947457845.1 Rhodospirillales bacterium
GGGACGGGCGCTGGCCGCGGCGGCGGAGCCGCACGACGACGTCCGCGCGAGTGCGGCCTACCGCCGCCGGGTGATCCCGGCGCTGGTCGCCCGCGCGCTGACGGAGGCCCTGGCCCCATGACGACGACCGTGCGCCTGGACGTGAACGGCGAGGTGCGCGAGGTCCGCGCCGACGGTGCCACCCCGCTCCTCGACGTGCTGCGCGACCAGCTGGGCCTCGTCGGTGCCAAGCGGGGCTGCTCCTACGGCGTCTGCGGCACCTGCACGGTGCTGATCGACGGGATGGCCGCGCGCGCCTGCCTCGCCGTCGCCGCCGACTGCGAGGGCCGCGCGATCGAGACGGTGGAGGCGCTGGCCCCCGGCCCCGACCGCCTCCACCCGATCCAGGCGGCGCTGGCCAGGGCGGGGGCCGTGCAGTGCGGCTTCTGCATTCCCGGCGTGGTGATGGCGGCGCGGGCGCTCCTGGCCGTGAACCCGGCGCCGGACGAGGATGCGGTGCGCGAGGCCCTGTCGGGCCAGATGTGCCGGTGCTCGGGCTACGGCGCGCTGGTGGAGGCGATCGTCGGGATGGGGAGGCCGCAGGATGGCTGACACCCTCGCCGTGGGCCGCGGCATCCCGCGGCTGGAGGCCCCGGCCAAGCTGACGGGCCGGGCCGTCTACGTCGACGACATCCGCCGGCCGGGCATGCTCCACGCGGCCCTCCTGCTGGCGCCGCACGCCCACGCGCGCATCGTTTCGGTGGACGTCTCCGCCGCCCTGGCGCTCCCGGGCGTGCGGTGCGTGCTGACGGGCGACGACCTTCCGCACCGCTTCGGCGCCTTCGTCAAGGACGAGACGGTGCTCGCCCGCGGGACGGTGCGCTACTTCGGCGAGCCGGTGGCGGCGGTGGCCGCCGACGACCTCGCGACGGCGCGGGCCGCGGTCGACCTGATCGTCGCGACCTACGAGGACCGACCGTCCGTCATGGACCCGGACGCGGCGCTGGCGCCCGGCGCGCCGGTGCTGCACGCCGACTTCGCGACCTACGAGCGCCGCCGGGCGTCGCCCCTTCCGCCCAACGTCTGCGCCGAGACGACGATCGCCGAGGGCGACGCCGAGGCGGCCTTCGCCGGCTGCGACGTCGTCGTCGAGGGCGTGTTCGAGACCCAGCCGCAGGTCCATTGCTATCTGGAGCCCTGCGGCGCGGTCGCGGAGGTCGACGACCGCGGTCGCGTCACGATCTGGTCGCCCTGCCAGTCCGTCTTCCGGGTGCAGGCGACGGTGGCGGAGGCGCTGGACCTGCCGATGTCCCGCGTGCGGGCGATCGCGACGATGGTCGGCGGCGCCTTCGGCGGCAAGTCGGACGTCACGGTCCAGCCCGCGGCGGCGCTGCTGGCGATGCGCACCGGGCGGCCGGTCAAGCTGGTGCTCTCCCGCAACGACGACTTCCTCTCCATGCGGACCCGCCACCCGGCCCGGGTGCGCGTCCGCACGGGCGCGATGCGCGACGGCACGCTGGTCGCGCGCACCGTCGACCTGACGCTGGACGGCGGCGCCTATGCCGAGGACAGCGGCGCCGTGCTCGGCTTCGCGCTGCTGATGGCGCGCGGGCCCTACCGCATCCCGCACGTCCGCTGCGTCGGGCGGGCGGTCTACACCAATCGCCTGCGCGCCGCGGGCTTCCGTGGCTACGGCAATCCGCAGGTCACCTTCGCGGGCGAGGCGCAGATCGACGACATCGCCGCGCGCCTCGGCCTCGATCCGGTGGAGATCCGCCTCAGGAACGCCATGCGCACCGGCGACCGGTGGGTGGGGGGGCAGGAACTCGCGTCGTGCGGGCTGACCGAGTGCCTGGAGGCAGTGCGCGACGCCGCCCGCGCGGTGCGGCGCCCGCCGCCGGCACCCGGCCGGCGCCGCGGCACCGGCTTTTCCGCCATCGCCCACATCTGCGGGATCCTGTCGACCAGCGCCGTGCTCAAGGTGCTGGAGGACGGCACGCTCACCCTCAACACCGGCGCGGTCGACCTCGGCGAGGGGTCGGACACGGTGCTGGCCCAGATCTGCGCCGAGGCGCTGCAGGTGCCGGTCGACCGGGTCAACTTCGCCGTGCCCGACACCGACGGCTCGCCCTACAACTGGTCGACCGGCGGCTCCCGCGTCACCTACATGGTCGGGCGCGCGGTGACCGCCGCCGCGGCCGACGTGCGCGAGAAGCTGTTCGCCCACGCCGCGGACATGATGGAATGCGCGGCGATCGACCTGGAGCTGCGCCCCGGCGGCAAGGTCGGGATCGCCGGCGTCCCCGGGCGGGAGGTCGGGTTCCGGGCCATCAGCATGCGCGCCCACTGGGCGGTCGGCGGCCCCGTCATCGGCACCGCCTCGGTCATGTTCGAGGGCGGGTTCGACCCCAAGCGCACGGAGATGACCGGCGACGGCATCGGCCGCCTCGGCACCTACGTCTTCGGCGCGCAGGCGGCCGAGGTGGAGGTGGACGAGGCGACCGGCGAGGTGCGGGTGCTGGAGGTCTGGTCGGCGCACGACGTCGGCCGCGCCATCAACCCGCTGGCCGTCGCCGGGCAGATCCAGGGCGGCGTCGCCCAGGGCCTCGGCTATGCGCTGATGGAGGACCTCGTCTACGACGGGGAGCGCCCCGCAAACCCGAGCCTCGCCGACTACAAGGTGCCGGGCGCGCCCGATCTGCCGCCGATCCGGCCCATCATCGTGGAGCATCCGGAGCCCACGGGGCCCTTCGGGGCCAAGGGGATCGGGGAACCGCCGGTGATCGGGGTGGCGCCCGCCGTGCGAAACGCGATCGCCGCGGCCACGGGCGTCCGCCTCGCCGTGCTGCCGATGACGCCGGAGCGCGTGCTCGACGCGCTGTCCGCGCAGGAGGAACGGTCCGACGACGGGACCGGGGACTGAACGACCAAACGGACAGGACAGGAGGGTTCAACATGCTTCGCCGCACTCTGCTCCTCGCGGGGGCCGCCACCCTGGCGGCACCCACGATCCTTCGCGCCCAGACCCGGCTCAAGGTCGGCCTCGTGCTGCCCGGGCCGATCACCGACGGAACCTTCAACTCGGCCGCGCACCAGGGCATCGTCAAGGCGCAGGCGAAGTTCCCGATCGACGTCTCGATCCGCGAGAACACGGACTTCGCCCAGATCGCGGAGGCCCTGCTCGGCTATGCGCGCGAGGGCTTCGACGTGGTCATCGGCCACGGCTTCCAGTTCGCCGAGCCCGTGACCGAGATCCACAAGCAGTTCCCCCGCACCTGGTTCATCGTGAACACGGCCCAGGTCGCCGCCGCTCCCAACCTCGCGTCCTTCGACAACCGCTGGGGCGACGCCGGCTATCTGGCGGGTGCGGTCGCCGCGACGGTGTCGCAGCGCGGGGCCGTCGGCCACGTGGGCGGCATCCCGGTCCCGGTCATCCAGGACTACAATCGCGGCTTCGAACGGGGCGCCAAGCGCATCAACCCCGGCATCCGCGTGTTGTCGGCCTATGTCGGGTCCTTCTCGGACGTGGCGAAGGGCAAGGAGATCACCCTCTCCTTGATCGAGCAGGGCGCCGACGTCGTCACCTCCACCGGCAACGAGAACGTCATCGGCACGATCCAGGCCGCGCGGGAGCGCAACGTGCTCGCCATCGGCACCGCCTTCGACAGCCACGCGGCGGCACCCGACACCATCGTGACGACCGCGCTGATCAACATGGACGTGAACATCGACCTCGCGATCGGGCGGATCGTGAACCGCACGATCGAGCCGCGTGCCTACGTCCTCGGCCTCAACGACGGCGGCATCGGGCTGGCACCCTTCCGCAACTTCGAGGCCCGGATCCCGGCCGAGCGGCGGGCCGTGATCGCGCAGCTCGTCGAGGACATGCGCGCGGGCCGGATCACGGACCTGCCTTGACCCCGGTCGTCCGGCTCGCCGGCGTCACCCGCCGGTTCGGGTCGCTGACCGCCGTCGACGGGCTGGACCTCGACCTCGCCGCCGGCGAGGTCGTGGCCCTGCTCGGCGAGAACGGCGCGGGCAAGTCGACCGTGGTGAACATGCTGTCGGGCGCGCTGCCGCCCGACGCGGGCACCATCGCGGTCGACGGCCGGCCGGTCGCCTTCGCCGGACCGGCGCAGGCGCTGGCCGCCGGCATCGGCACCGTCCATCAGCACTACATGCTCGTGCCCGCCTTCACGGTGGTCGAGAACGTGATGCTGGGCGATCCGCGCACGCCCCGCGGCCTCCTCGACCTGCGGGCCGCCGCCGCGCGGGTCGAGGCGATCGCGTCCGATCTCGGCCTCGCCCTCGATCCCTTCGCCCCGGTCGGCTCGCTCGACGTCGCCGGCCAGCAGCGGGTGGAGATCGTCAAGGCGCTGTCGCGCGACGTCCGCGTCCTGTTGCTGGACGAGCCGACCGCCGTCCTCGCCCGCCCCGACGCCGAGCGCCTGTTCGCGGTGGTGGACCGGCTGAAGGCGCGCGGCACGGCGGTGCTGCTCATCACCCACAAGCTGGACGACGTGTTCCGCGCCGCCGACCGCGTCGTCATCCTGCGCCGCGGCCGGGTCGAGGGCCGGCACCGCACCGCCGACGTCGACCGCGACACGCTGGTGCGGCTCATGGTCGGCGAGGCGATGCCCGCGCCGACGGCCGAGGGGCCGCACGAGGCCGCGACCGGCGCGCCGGTGGTGCGGGTGGAGGGGGTGGAACTCCGGCGCGCGAACGGATCGCTCGCGGCCGCGGAGATCAGCTTCGAGGCCCGACCGGGCGAGATCCTCGCCATCGCGGGGGTGGAAGGGAACGGGCAGGGGGAGCTGATCCGCTGCCTAGCCGGGCTTGAGCGGCCGGCGCGCGGGCGCATCGAATGCCTTGGCCTGCGGTCGGACCTGCCCCATCGCTGGACGCCGCGCGCGCTGCGTCGCGCCGGGCTCGCCCACGTGCCCGAGGACCGCCGCCGCGACGCCGTCGTCGGTTCGGCGACGCTGCCGGACAATCATCTCCTCAGCCACAGCTTCCGCCGGCCCTTCGCCCGGTCCGGGCTGATCCGCCGCGGTCCGGCGCTGGCCGCCGTGCGCGCCGCCATCGGCCGCTTCGCCGTCCGTACCCCGGGCGAGCGGGCCCGCATCGCCGCGCTGTCGGGCGGGAACCAGCAGAAGCTGGTCCTCGCCCGCGAGCTGGAGGCCGCGCCGAAGGTGCTTCTGGCGGCGCAGCCGACGCGCGGCCTCGACATCCAGACGACCGCCTTCGTCCGCGGCCTCCTCCTCGAGGAACGGCGGCGCGGCACGGCCGTCATCCTCGTCTCGGCCGATCTCGGCGAGATCTGGGACCTCGCCGATCGCATCCTCGTGCTGGGCGGCGGACGCGGCCACGGCCCCTTCGACCGCCGACGGACCACGCGGGAGGAGATCGGCGCCCACATGGTGAGCCGATGAACGCCGTGGCCGCCTCCGTCGGCGTCGCCCTGCGGGGGCGGCTCGTCCTCGGCGTCGCGGTCGGCGCCGGCTTCCTCGCGCTCCTCCTCGGCCTGCTCGCGCTGACCGGGCGTGACCCGCTGACCGTCGCCTGGACGATGGCGAGCTACGGCTTCCTCGACCCGAACGGCCGGGCGGAGACGGTGGTGCGCGCCATCCCGCTCTGCCTGATGGGCCTCGGCGTGGCGATCGCGTTCCGGGCGGGCGCCTTCAACATCGGCGCCGACGGGCAGCTGATCGCGGGTTCCGCGCTGGCGATGGCCGCGGTGCCGTTCCTCGTCGGGCTTCCCGGCTGGATCGGCGCGGCGGCCTTTCTCCTCGTCGCCGCTGCCGGCGGCGGGGCCTGGGGCGGCGTGGCGGGGTGGCTGCGTGCGCGGTTCGGCGCGAACGAGATCATCGTCACGATCATGCTGAACTACGTCGCGCTGCAACTCCTCAGCTGGCTCATCCGGGGGCCGATGCAGGAGCGGATGCGCATGCTGCCCCGCTCCGACGCGCTTCCCGTTCCGTTCCGCCTGCCGGTCGTCCTCGACGGGACGCGCATCCACGCCGGCGTCTGGATCGCGCTGGCGGCGACCGTGCTGCTCGCGCTCGTGCTGCGGCGGACGGTCTTCGGCTACCGCCTCGACATGGTGGGGCGCAACCCGGCGGCGGCCCGCGTCGGCGGGATCGGCGACCGGGGCGTCGTCGTCGCGGCGATGCTCGTCGGCGGCGCGCTCTGCGGTCTCGCCGGGGCGGTCGAGATCGCGGGCCTGCATTTCCGCCTGCAGGAGGGGATCGCGGTCGGCTACGGCATCACCGCGATCGCCATCGCGCTGCTGGCGCGGACCGAGCCGCTGGCCGTGCCGGTGGCGGCGGTCGCGCTGGCCGCGCTCTACGTCGGCGGTGCCGCCGTCCAGCGGCAGTTCGCGGTGCCGTTCCCGACGGTGAAGATGGTGGAAGGGCTGATCGTCTTCGCCTTCCTGGCGTTCGTGGCGCTTCGCCGGCCGGGCGCACGGGGCGGGTGAGCGCCATGGAAGCCGCCATCCTTATCGGCCTCCTCGCCAGCGGCGTCCGCTTCGCCGTACCCCTCGCGCTGGCCGCGCTGGGCGAGACGGTCTCCCAGCGCGCGGGTGTGCTGAACGTCGGCATCGAGGGGGTGATGCTGATCGGCGCGTTGGCGGCCGTTCTCTGCGCGGTGTGGACGGGGTCGCCCTGGCTGGGCCTGCTCGGCGCCATCGTCGCGGGCGTCCTCTTCGCGTCGATCCACGCGCTGTTCGCCGTGATCCTGAAGGCCGATCAGATCGTGTCGGGCATCGCCCTGTTCCTGCTGGGCATCGGGCTGTCCGGCTTCGTGTTCCGCCTGACGCTCGGGTCGGGCGGGCGGCCGCCGGGGCAGGTGCCGGGGTTCCGGCCCCTCGACCTCGGCCCGCTGGGGGAGATCCCGTTCGCCGGCCCCGTTCTCTTCCAGCACAACGCGCTGGTCTATCTCACGGTCGTCGCGGTCGCCGCCGTCGCCTTCCTGCTGGCGCGGACCGGCTGGGGCCTGTCGCTGCGCGCGGCCGGCGAGAATCCGGAGGCGGTGCGCGCCGCCGGTCTCGACGCGACGCGCCTGCGCGTGGTCGCGGTGCTGGTGGGCGGCGGCTTCGCGGGGGCGGGGGGCGCGTTCCTGTCGATCGCGCAGCTCAACGGCTTCGTGGAGAACATGGTGGCCGGGCGCGGCTTCATCGCCATCGCCTGCGTCGTGTTCGGCCGCTGGAACCCGGTCGGCGCGGTGCTGGTGGCGCTGGCGTTCGGAATGACCGAGGCGGCGCAGATCCGGCTCCAGATCCTCTATCCGGCGCTGCCGCACCAGTTCTTCGTGATGCTGCCCTATGTGGCGGCGATCGTCGCGCTGGTGCTGATGCGGGCCCGCTCGGGCCAGCCGGCGGCGCTCGGCCGCTGACGGCGCGATCGGTCAGTCCGCGGCGAGGATCCGCACCGTCCCGCTCGCCGTGCGCCCGTCGGCGTCCATCAGGCCGATCCGTGTGAACCCTTCGCCCTTCGGGCGCCAGACGGTCGGCGCGCCGGGGGCCGCCGGGGGCAGTGGGCGACCGTCGACGTACCAGACCAGCGGCGGCCGCCCGCCCGACGCCTCCAGCGGAACCGGCTGCAGCCCGTCCGCCCGCCGGCGCAGCGACAGCA
>CANGXM010000210.1 GCA_947457845.1 Rhodospirillales bacterium
ACGGCGCGCGGGCGGCCGGGCTCCACCGTCATGCGCGGTCCGGGGCCGGACGCCGGGGCCGGGCCGGGTCCGGCGGCCGGAACCATGCCGCCCTGGGTCAACTGGCGCACGATGTCGCCGGGCGGCGGCAGGTCGGCCGCATGGGCGATGCGAATGATCACCATCTCCGCCGCCTGCTGCGGCATCGGCGACTGGGTCACCTCGCCCAGGCCCTTCAGCAGCATCTGCCACGTGCGGGTGAGCACCGGGATCGTCAGCGTCCCCGCGAGGTCGGCGCCGCGGGTGCGCTCGGCCTCCGGCGTCGCCGCGTCCTCGGCCAGCGCCGGGATGACCTTGAGGCGCGTCAGCCCGTGGACGACGTCCAGCAGGTCCTGCACCACCACGATCGGATCGGCGCCCGACCGGTGCAGGTCGGCGAGGATGGCGAGCGCGTCGGCGGGCCGCCCCGACATGGCCGCGGCGAACAGGTCGATCACCACCGACCGGTCGGTCAGGCCAAGCATGTCGCGGACCTGCTGCGCCGTGACGGCCCCCGCGGCCAGCGCCATCGCCTGATCGAGCAACGACAGCCCGTCGCGCGCCGAGCCGTCGGCGGCGCGCGCGATCAGCTGCAGCGCCTCGGCCTCCACCGGGATCGCCTCGGCCGCCGCGACCTTGGTGAACAGCGCCATGAGCACCGAGGCGTCGAGGCGCTTGAGGTCGAACCGCTGGCAGCGGGAGAGCACCGTGACCGGGACCTTGCGGATCTCGGTCGTGGCGAAGATGAACTTCACATGGGCCGGCGGCTCCTCCAGCGTCTTCAGGAGCGCGTTGAACGCGCCCTTCGACAGCATGTGGACCTCGTCGACGATGAACACCTTGTGGCGCGCCCGCATGGGCGACAGGCGCGCGCTCTCGATGATTTCGCGGATGTTGTCGACGCCGGTGTTCGACGCCGCGTCCATCTCCAGCACGTCGACGTGCCGGTCGCCGAGGATCGCGACGCAGTTGTCGCACACGCCGCAGGGCGTGACGGTCGGCCCGCCCGTCCCGTCCGGCCCGACGCAGTTCAGCGCACGCGCGATGATGCGGGCGGTGGTGGTCTTTCCCACCCCGCGCACGCCGGTCAGCATGTAGGCCTGATGGATGCGCCCGGACGTGATCGCGTTGGTCAGCGTGCGGACCAGCGCGTCCTGGCCCATCAGGTCGGCGAACGTCCGCGGCCGGTACTTGCGGGCCAGCACACGGTAGGGCCCTTGCGCGGCGGTGCCGCCGGGCAGGTCGAGGGGGACGTCGCCGGTCATGCCCCCACTCTAGGGGAGGGAGCGGGGAGCGGCAATTCCGCCGCCCGGAAGGGATCCCAGATCCGTTGCGTCGGGACATGGACCGCGACCGCGTCGCCGACCGCGATCCCGCCCTCGCGCTCGACCCAGGCGACGAGGCCGCGGCGCCCCATCGCCGCCTTCACGAACCCCTTGCCGAAGCCCGGCCGGTGCCGGTCGACCGCGTCGGCCGACTGGCGGCACGGCAGGTTCTCGACGTCGACCACGAGCGACGCGCCCGAGGCGAAGAGCAGCCGCGTGGAGGGCGGCAGTTCGGTCAGACGCGGGATGCCGTCGAGCAACAGGTTGCCGCCGATCCACTCGGGCTCCACCGGCCCGCCGAGACCCATCGCCGCGCCGACGGCCGCCATCTCCTCCATCGAGAGGATGCTGACCTGCCGGGTGTTCCGGATCGGGGTGCCGCGGGGATACTGCTTGAGGGTGCGCGAGCAGGAGGGGCGCGTCAGCCCGCCGTGCGCCTCGCCCGCGAAGCCGGCGAAGGTGGCGTCCGCCCGCTCCACCCGCCGGGCGGCGAGCCCCGCCCTGCGGTCCGGGTTCACCAGGACGGCGGCGACGCGGCCGACGACGGCGGCGGGGTTGAGGACGGACATCGCGGGGGCTCCTCGGGGCGACGGCGCGCCGACCGTACTACCCCCGCAGCCCCGCGACCAGTTCCTGCCCCGCCGTCCGCAGCACCTCGCACCCCGATCCGGTGACGCGCAGCAGGCGCCGGCGCGCGGACTCGGGCCGGCCGTGGCGGGCGTCGAGCAGGGCGAGGCGATAGGCGTCGAGGCCGGCGACGTCGGTCGCGCAGTCGCCGAGCAGCCGCGCCCGGCGCCCGCCCACGTCCTCGAAGTTGAACCCGCTCTCGGGGAAGCGCGCCGACAGCTCCGCGTAGGCCTCCCGCGCGAGCCAGAACTGGCCGGCGAAGAAGGCCGCGTTGGCGAGGCGGAGCAGCACCGCGTCCTCGTCCGCCCGCCCCGGGCAGCGCCCGCGGACCTCGGCCAGCGCGACGGCGACCCAGGGCGCGTTGCGCAGCTCGTCCTCGGGCGAGGCGACGGCGCGCAGGTAGCGCTCGCTCTCCGCGATCCGCTCGTCGCAGCGGGCGGGGTCGAGGGCGACGGGAACGGGGGGGAGGGCCGGGGTGCCGGCGCAGGCGGACAGGAGGAGGGCGAGGACAAGGAGGGAAGCGGCTTTCATGCGGCCCCGTCTGCCCGATGCGGGCAGGGCTGTCCAGCCTGGACGGCCCGGCACGAACGGAACCGTCGGAACCGGTCCCCGACCGAGGTACCCGGCACGAGCGGGGCCGGGGGCCCGCGCGGGCGGGCCCCTTCCGTCAGCTGCGGTTCATCCGGCTGTCGACGAGGTCGTTGACCACGCCCGGGTCGGCCAGCGTCGAGGTGTCGCCCAAGGCCTCGTGCTCGTTCGCGGCGATCTTGCGCAGGATGCGGCGCATGATCTTGCCCGACCGGGTCTTGGGCAGGCCCGGCGCCCACTGGATCAGGTCGGGCGTGGCGATCGGGCCGATCTCCTTGCGCACCCAGGCGACCAGCTCCTTGCGAAGCGCCTCCGAGGGGGCTTCATCGGCGTTCAGCGTCACGTAGGCGTAGATGCCCTGGCCCTTGATGTCGTGCGGATAGCCCACGACCGCCGCCTCGGCCACCTTGGGATGGGCGACCAGCGCGCTCTCGATCTCGGCCGTGCCGAGGCGGTGGCCCGACACGTTGATGACGTCGTCCACCCGGCCGGTGATCCAGAAATAGCCGTCGGCGTCGCGGCGGCAGCCGTCGCCGGTGAAGTACTTGCCGGCGAAGGTCGAGAAGTAGGTCTGCACGAACCGCTCGTGGTCGCCGAACACGGTGCGCATCTGACCCGGCCAGCTGTCGGCGATGCAGAGGTTGCCCTCCGTCTCCCCCTCCAGCAGCCTGCCCTCGCCGTCCACCACGACCGGCTTGACCCCGAAGAAGGGCAGGGTGGCCGAGCCCGGCTTGGTCGCGATGGCGCCCGGCAGAGGGGTGATGAGGATGCCGCCCGTCTCGGTCTGCCACCAGGTGTCGACGATGGGGCAGCGGCCGTCCCCGACCACGTTGTGGTACCAGAGCCAGGCCTCGGGGTTGATCGGCTCGCCGACCGAGCCGAGCAGGCGCAGGCTCGCCCGCGAGGTGCGCTTCACCATCCCCTCGCCCTCGCGCATCAGCGCGCGGATGGCGGTGGGGGCGGTGTAGAAGATGTTGACCTTGTGCTTGTCCACCACCTGCCAGAAGCGCGAGCTGTCCGGATAGTTCGGGATGCCCTCGAACATCAAGGTGGTGGCGCCGTTGGCGAGCGGGCCGTAGACGATGTAGCTGTGGCCCGTGACCCAGCCCACGTCGGCCGTGCACCAGTAGATCTCGCCGTCATGATAGTCGAAGACGTACTGGTGCGTCATCGACGCATAGACGAGATAGCCGCCCGTCGTGTGCAGCACGCCCTTGGGCTTTCCTGTCGAGCCCGAGGTGTAGAGGATGAACAGCGGATCCTCCGCGTTCATCTCCTCGCACGGGCACTCGTCGGACGCCTGCGCCAGCGCCTCGTGGTACCAGACGTCGCGGCCTTCGGTCCAGGCGACCTGCCCGCCCGTGCGGCGCACGACGATCACCGTGTCCACGCCCGCCGCCGCCTTGACGGCCACGTCCGCGTTCGCCTTGAGCGCCACCTTGCGCCCGCCGCGAAGGCCCTCGTCGGCGGTGATGACGACCTTCGACCCGCAGTCGACGATGCGGTCCTTCAGGCTGTCGGGGGAGAAGCCGCCGAAGACGATGGAGTGGACCGCGCCGATCCGCGCGCAGGCCAGCATCGCGTAGGTGGCCTCCGGGATCATCGGCAGGTAGATCGTGACCCGGTCGCCCTTCTTCACGCCGCGGGCCTTCAGCACGTTGGCGAGGCGCACGACGTTCTGGTGCAGCTCCGAATAGGAGATGTGCTTGTGCTCGGACGGGCTGTCGCCCTCCCAGATGATCGCCGTCTGGTCGGCGCGGGTGGCGAGATGCCGGTCCACGCAGTTGTAGGCGACGTTGGTCGTGCCGTCGGCGAACCAGCGGATGTGCACGTCGCCGGTGAAGCTCGTGTCCTTCACCTGCGTGTAGGGTTTGAACCAGTGGATGCGCTTGCCGTGCTCGCCCCAGAAGGCCACCGGGTCCGCGATCGACGCGTCGTACATCTTGCGGTACTTCGCGGCGTCGACCCAGGCGTTCGCCGCGAAATCGTCGGGCACGGGAAACAGGTTGGTGGCGGACATGCCGGTGCGCTCCCCCGAAAAGACTTTGCATGTGGTTGGACGGGAATAAATCACGCCGCCTTGATCCATCTCAAGTCGTCGCGAGGGGGGGGCGTCGCAGCGGCTTTACGTCGCATAAACCGACGGGCGGCACACGGCCCGCCCGACGGTTGAAGGATGCGCGGACCATGGCCGCGTCGAGACGCAACGTGCAGCCCCGCGTCAAGCCGCCACAGGCCCGTCACTTCGCGGGCAGCAGCGCCTCGACGTGGGGCAGCACGTTGCGGACCATGATGTCCACGCCCGCGCGGTTCGGATGGATGCCGTCCGCCTGGTTCAGCGAGGCGATCGTGGCGACGTCCTGCAGCATGAAGGGCATCAGCGCGGCGCCGTGCCTGGCCGCGAGGTCCGGGAAGATGGCGTTGAACGCGTCGCCGTACGTCCTTCCGAGGTTGGGCGGCGCGTACATGCCCAGCAGCAGCGTATGCACCCGCTCCTTGCCGAGCCGGTCGAGGATCGCGTCGAGGTTCGCCCGGGTCGTGCGCGGATCGATGCCCCGAAGGCCGTCGTTGGCGCCGAGCGCCAGGATCACGATCGCCGGCCGGTCCGCCAGGACCCAGTCGAGCCGGGCGAGACCCCCGGCCGTCGTGTCGCCGGAGACGCCGGCGTTGACGATCACGACATCGTGACCCCGCTCCTTCAGCGTCCGTTCGAGCCGGACCGGGAACGCGTCGGCTTCCGGAAGGCCGTAGCCCGCCGTGAGGCTGTCGCCCAAGGCGACGATCGTCACGGGCCCGGCCCGCGCGGGGCCCGCGGCCAGCACCGCGAACGCCAGGGCCAGGGCCAGGACGGGCAGGAAGCGACGGATCGCGTTGAATTGAAGGGTCATGGGGCCATATCGCCGGTGAAGGACATCCCCGCCGCCCGAGCCCGAGAGCCCATGACGACGTTCGCCGCAAACGAGACGACCGGCCCCGGACGGGAGCAGCCGCTCGTCGTTCTCGACGACGTCCATCTCAAGTTGGACAGCCTCGCCGGACCCGTCAACGTGCTCCGGGGCGTGAGCCTCGCGATCGGGCGGGGCGAGCGGGTGGGCGTGGTCGGCCCCTCGGGGTCGGGCAAGTCCACCATGATGATGATCATGGCCGGCCTGGAACGGCCATCGACCGGGCGGGTGACGGTCGCGGGGGACGAGCTGACGACGATGGACGAGGACCGCCTCGCCCTCTTCCGCCGGCACCGGGTCGGCATCGTGTTCCAGGCCTTCCACCTCGTGCCGACGATGACGGCGCTGGAGAACGTCGCGATCCCGCTGGAGTTCGCGGGCCGCCGCGACGCGTTCGAGCGGGCGCGGGCGGGGCTGGAATCGGTCGGCCTCGGCCACCGCATCACCCACTATCCCGGCCAGCTGTCGGGCGGCGAGCAGCAGCGGGTGGCGCTGGCCCGGGCGCTGGCGGCGGAGCCCCAGCTCCTCCTGGCCGACGAACCGACCGGCAACCTCGACGGCGAGACGGGCCAGCATGTCATCCGCCTGATGTTCGACCTGACGCGCCGGATCGGCTCGACCATGGTGCTGATCACCCACGACACGACGCTGGCCGAGCGGTGCGACCGGGTGGTGCGGATGCTGGACGGCCGCATCCAGCCCGAACCCGCCGGCGACCGCCGCGTCCGCGCGGCGGGGGCGTGAAGGACATCCGCAGATGACCCCCCGCTGGCTTCTCCCCCTCGTCCTCGCCCGGCGCGAGCTGCGCGGCGGGATCAAGGGATTCCGCATCTTCCTCGCCTGCCTGACGCTCGGCGTCGCGGCGATCGCGACGGTGCAGTCGCTCTCCTCCGGCATCCTTCAGGGCCTGCGCGAGGACGGGACCGCCATCCTCGGCGGCGACGTCTCCATCCGCACGCTCTACAACCCGCTCTCCGACGAGCAGGTCGCCTGGCTGGACGGCCAGGGGCGTCTCGACCGCGGCGCCGACATGCGCGCGATGGCGCGCAGCGCGGACGACGAGCGGGCGACGCTGGTCGAACTCAAGGCCGTCGGCGACGCCTATCCGCTCTACGGCGCGTTCCAGCTGGAGAGCGGGCAGACCCTCGAACGGGCGCTGGCCCCGCGCGACGGCGTCCCCGGCGCGGTGATCGAACCCATCCTCCTCGACCGCCTCGGCCTCAAGGTCGGCGACACGGTGCGCGTGGGCGAGGCGCGCCTGCGGGTGGCCGACGTGATCGTGCGGGAGCCGGACAAGGCGGCGTCGGGCACCTTCACCCTCGGCCCCCGGCTGATGATCGACATGGACGCCCTGCCGGCGACGGACCTCCTCCAGCCGGGCAGCCTCGTCGGCTGGACCTACCGGCTGGCGCTTCCGGCCGGCACGACGGCCGCGGACTTCCGCGCGGCGATCGCCCAGCGGTTCCCCGACGCGGGGCTGCGCATCCGCGACAGCGCCAACGCCTCGCCGCAGCTGGCCGAGTTCATCGGCCGCCTCACCCTCTTCCTCACGCTGGTCGGGCTGACGGCGCTGCTGGTCGGCGGGGTCGGCGTGGGCAACGCCGTGCGCTCCTACCTCGACGGCAAGGTGCGCACGATCGCCATGCTGAAGTGCGTCGGCGCGGAAGGCTCGCTCATCTTCCGCACCTACCTCGCCCAGATCGTCGTGCTCGCCGGGTGCGGCATCGCCATAGGCCTCGTCATCGGGGCGGTCGCGCCGCTGGCGGCGGCGGCGGCGCTGGAGGGCGTGCTCCCGATCCGCGCCCGGGTGGGGGTCTACGCCGGGCCGCTCGCGGTGGCCGCCGCCTTCGGCCTGCTGACGGCGCTGGCGTTCACGCTGTGGCCGCTCGGCCGGGCGCGCGACGTGCCGGCCGCCTCCCTCTTCCGCGACGTGATCCAGCCGACGCGGGGTCGACCGCGCCTCCTCTACATGGCCGGGGCGGGGCTCTCGGCGC
>CANGXM010000211.1 GCA_947457845.1 Rhodospirillales bacterium
CTCGCCGACGCCACGGCCCGCGTGAGGGCGGAGGGCGCGGTCGAGCGCGCCACGGCCGCCGCGATCGGCCATCTGACCGCGGGACGCTGACGCATGGCGCGCACGATCTGGTTCATGATCAAGCTGGCGGTCGTCGTCGCGGCCGCCCTCTGGATCGCCGACAACCCGGGAACGGTGAACCTCGACTGGCAGGGATGGCGCGTGGCCGCCCCGCTCTGGGTCCTGGCGCTCGCCGTCGTCGCGCTGATGGCCTTCGCCGCACTCCTCTACCGCGGCTGGCGGGCGATCGTCGGCGCGCCGCGCGCCTTCGTCCGCGCGCGCCGGGCGCGCAAGCGCGAGAAGGGCTACCGGGCGCTGACCCAGGGCCTCGTCGCGGTCGCCGCCGGCGATCCGGCGTCGGCGAAGACGTTCGCGAAGAAGGCGGACGTGCTGCTGAACGAGCCGCCGCTGACGCTTCTGCTCTCCGCCCAGGCCGCCCAGCTCGGCGGGGACGAGACGGCGGCGGCACGCTATTTCCGCACGATGCTGGAAAATCCGCAGACCGCCTTCCTGGGCGTCCGCGGCCTCCTGATGCAGGCTCTGCGCAGGAACGACCACGGCGAGGCGCTGCTGCTCGCCCGGCGCGCGCAGCAGATCCAGCCGAAGACGCCGTGGGTGCTCGCCACGTTGTTCGAGCTGGAGGCGCGGGCCGGCAACTGGTCCTCGGCCGAGGCCGTCCTGCGGGATGCGGTCCACGTCGACGCCCTGCCCGCCCCGGTCGGGCGCCGGCACCGCGCGGCCCTTCTGGTCGAGCAGAGCGACGCCGCCGCGGCAGAGGGCCGGCGGGAGGTGGCGCTCGCCGCCGCCCAGCAGGCCCACGATCTCGACGTGGCCTTCGCGCCGGCCACCGTGCGCGTCGCCCGCCTCCTCTGGGCGGCGAAGCGGCCACGGCCCGCGCTCAGGGCCGTCGAACGATCCTGGAAGGCGCGGCCGCATCCCGACCTCTCGGCCGTGTGGGGCGAGATGGTCGATCCGGGCACCGACGTGCTGGCCCAGGTGAAGCGGTTCCAGACGCTCGTGGGGATGGCGCCGGAGGCGCCGGAGGGACATCTGGCGCTGGCGGAGATCGCCATGCGCGCCCGGCTGTGGGGCGAGGCGCGCAAGCACCTGACCAAGGTCGCCGACCGGCCGGAGGGTCCGGGAAGCCGGCGCGCCTTCCGCATGCTGGCCGAACTGGAGGAGGCCGAGCGGGGCGACCGGGACGCGGCGCGGCGCTGGCTCGCCCGCGCGGCCGAGGCCGATCCCGATCCGGCCTGGATCTGCTCGGCCTGCGGATCGCACGCCGACCGCTGGTCGGCCCGCTGCGCCGCCTGCGGCTCGTTCGACACCCTCTCGTGGCAGGTGCCCGGGAGCCCCGTCGCGGTCCTGGCGCTGCCCGCGGGCAGCGGGGCGGGGGTGCCCGCCGACATGCCGGGGCTCCCGCCCGCCGGGGGCGGAAGCATCGTTCCCGTGCCGTCACGACCGGAGCCGAAGCCGGCATGACCGGATCGCCGAGACGGAACGGAACAGGAACAAATACACCTTATTCGTGATCGCCCAACCCTGATGTATCCACCTCCTCCGGCAAGGAACGGCACCGGACGAGGAGAGGAGAGGTCATGGGGAAGGTCAGGTCCGCGATCGACCATCTGACGAGCGGTCGCGCGCCGCACATCGTCCACGCGATTCCACCCGGCGCCCCCGGCTACCGGGAGGCGAACGGCGGGGCGATGGTCGTCTCCTCCCCCGCCGAGGTCGACGAACTGGTACGCCGGATCGCCCAAGGCGAGGTGGCGACGCTGGACGACGTCCGCGCTGCGCTCGCGCGCCGCCATGCCGTGGCGGTCGCCTGCCCCGTCTCGACCGCGATCTTCATCGGCATGAGCGCGCGGGCGGCCGAGGAACGTCGGGCGATGGGCGAGGGTCCCACCATGCTGACGCCCTGGTGGCGCGTCCTGAAGAAGGGCGGATTCCTCAATCCGAAGCTGCCGGGCGGCATGGAGCGGCAGGCGACGCTGCTGGCGGCGGACGGCGTGCGGGTGTCGCCGCTGCGCCGGCAACTGGCCGTGTTCGACTACGAGGCCCGCCGGCCGTCCCGGCCGCTGGAAGGATGAGGGCCGAGCCATGTTGCGAACCGTGATCCTGATCCTCTGTGCCGTCGGCGTGCCGATCGTGGGCGTCCTCGCCTGGGGGTGGACGCAGCCGGCGACCGTCACCGCCGGGCGCGAGGCCCGCCTTCCCGCGCCGCCGTCGCGCGTGTTCGCCCTCGTCACCGACGTCGAGGGCCAGGCCCGTTGGCGGCGCGACGTAGCCGACGTGCGCCCGACCGCGGACGGGACCGGCTGGATCGAACGCAACCGCAGGGGCGACGAGATCGTCTTCCGCACCGTGACGAAGGAGCCGGACCGGCTGTTCGAGATCGCCTACACCGCGTCGCTCGGATTCAGCGGCCGGTGGACGGGCACCTTCGCCCCGGACGGCGACGGCACACGCCTCGCGATCGTCGAAACCGTGACGACGCCCGGCATCGTCGGGCGTCTTCTGGGGCGCCTGTTGGCGCCGCCCGGGCACCACGCCGACCTCTATCTCGAGGACCTTCGCAAGGCGCTGTGACGGCGGTCGCCGTCAACGGGCCGGCGGCAGGCACCACGGCACCCGCCGCCCGCCCCGATAGGCCTTCGCAAGTCCGGCCGCGACCAGGGCGGCGCCGAGGTCGGTGCCGTCGGCGGCCATCACCCGGGCCAGCACCCGTCCACCGTACTTGTCGGTGCGCACGTCGACCAGCGTCACCGGCCGGTCCTGGGTCCGGCGGCGGACGAAGGCGCGGGCGTCCTCCGCCCGGCTGCGTTCGTCGGCACACCGTCCGTCGAGTTCGGGCGCGTCCACGCCGTGCAGGCGGACGAGCGTGTCCACCTCCTGCCCCAGCCAGACGCGGGCCTTCACGCGGAGCGTGTCGCCATCGATCACCACCGCGACCGAAGCCGGGATGGGCCCCGGGAGGCGTTCGCGCGCGGCGAGCGGTGTGGCGAGCGCGGCCAGGAGGAGAATACAGGTGTAGGACCATCGTCCGAACATAGGACGAAAGATGACAAAACAGGACCGGATCCGCAACCCCCGCCGGCGGGCGTCAGATCAGCCCGTGCGCCCAATCCTCGATCAGGCGCCGGGCGATCGAATCGAGGCGCGGCATGCGGAAGGCGTCGCTGTCCGGGCGGCCGGCGACGAACGAGCGGTCGAACCACGCGGCCGTCTCCAGCTCGTCCGTGTCGACGCGGATGTCGGTCGTCGTGGCGCGGGCGTGGAAGCCCAGCATGATCGAGGCCGGGAACGGCCACGGCTGCGAGGAGTGGTAGCGGACGTCGGTCACCCGCACGCCCGTCTCCTCGAACACCTCGCGCGCGACCGCATCCTCCAGGCTCTCGCCCGGCTCGACGAAGCCGGCGAGCGTCGAGTGCATGCCGGGGGGAAAGCGGCTCTGCCGGCCGAGCAGGCAGCGGTCCCCGTCGTGGACCAGCATGATCACGGCCGGGTCGGTGCGGGGGAAGTGGCTGGTCGCGCAGTCCGGGTTGGTGCACCGGCGGACGTGCCCGCCGTCCGCGCTCGCGGCCGGATGGCCGCAGATGCCGCAGAACCGGTGCCGCGCGTGCCACCAGACGAGGCCGCGCGCATAGGCCATCATCGCGCCTTCCGGTGGGGGCACGAGCGGCCCGACCGCCCGCAGGTCGACGAACTCCCCGCGACCGGCGAGGTCCGGGTCGTCGGCCGGATCGGGAATGGCGGAGAGGTCGACCGCGAAATAGGCGATCTCGTCCGTCACGCCCAGGAAATAGGCCTCCGCCCCCGGTCGCTCCCGCCACCACGCCTCGGCAGCGGCGAGGAAGGCGAGGCGCGGCGCCTCGCGCGGGCCGGCGACGAAGCTCTTCGCCTGCCAGAGCGGAAGGATGCGGGTGTCGGCGCGGGCGAGGCGCGCGTCGAGAAGGGCCGGATCCTTCCGGATGACCGCGGCGCGGTCGAGCGGGCCGGAGGCGTAGGGATTGGGTCTGCGCATGGGGTCGCGTTGTCGCACGGCGGCGGCGGGGACGGAAGGGGCACGGGTGCCGTCGCGACGGCACGCTTGCGCTCGTCGCCCGGGTGTCCGATATGGGGGGCGGGAGGCCGGCGATGGACGGGACCACTCGCCAACCCGGTCAGGTCCGGAAGGAAGCAGCCGTAACGGGAACGGCCCGGGTCATCGTCCGGTCTCCCACCCCCCTCGAGAGCGTCACGCCCCCGGCGACGGCAATGCCCTGTCGGTACGCCCCTCCGCCGACCGGACCGACGGTCCGGGCTCGGAGCGCGGGGGCTTCTCGGGGCCCGTAACCCCCTGCGGCGGGTTGCGGTCGGGCATCGGGCCGGTGACGACGTCGAAATCGAACATGGCGACCTCCTTCGTGATCGGAGGCCGACCGGTCCACCCGGAGGGATTTCGAGGGATGCACCGGCCGCGGGGACCGGACATGCGAAAGCCGCCTCGGAGGGACCGGGCGGCTTCGGGGTGAGCGACGCGTGAGCGCTGACCTAGGCCGCCGGTCGAAACCGGAAGCCGAAGTATCGGGAGACCCGCGAGGGGTCCATGGCGTGCGCGGCGTTCATGACAACCGCAGCCTAGGCGGCATGCCGAGCCGACGCAAGCGTTCCGGCGCGGACACATGATCATCGTATTCGTCCGAAGGACTAAGTCGAGTGGACCGTCTTGGCCTTCGCGCCAAATTTTATGTGTGATAACTAATGGGGGCTTTAGAATTCATCTGGACCGGTCGGCCGCATGTCGGAAACGACGAGACTGAGGTTCGGCCCGTTCGTCCTCGACGAAGCGCGGGCGTCCGTGGTCCTGCCCGACGGCGATGAGCGTCAGCTCCGGCCCAAGTCCTTCGATCTCCTTCGCCACCTCGTCGCGAACGCGCAACGCGTCGTCACCCGTGCGGAGATCCTGGACGCGGTCTGGCCGGGCCTGTTCGTCACCGACGACAGCGTCACGCAGTGCATGACCGACATCCGCCGCGCCTTGGGCGATACGGGCGGGCAGGTCATCCGCACGGTCCCCCGCCGCGGCTATCTCCTCCAGGCGGAGGTGACGGCCGAGGCCCGCCGGATGCCCGTCTCCAACGGTAACGCGGCGAGGGTCGTGGCGCCCTTGCCGACCGAGACGCCGTCGATCGCCGTGCTGCCCTTCCGCGGCGATCCGAACCGGCCGGAAGACCGCTATTTCGCCGAAGGCATCATCGAGGGCATCGTCCACGTCCTGTCGGGGCTCGAGGGGCTGACGGTGCTGTCGTTGGGCACGTCGCTGGCCCAGGCGGGGCATGACGCGGACGTGCGCACGGTCGGCCGGGCGCTGGGCGCGCGCTACCTGCTGCGGGGCACGCTGCGCCGGTCGGGCGGGCGGCTGCGGCTCTATTGCGAACTCGTGCTCACCGAGACCGGGGCGGTGGTGCGGGCCGATCTGCACGAGGGGTCGGACGGCGACCTGTTCGCGTTGCAGGACCGCATCTCGACCGACGTCGCCGTGACCATCGCCCCGCGGGTGCGGGAGCAGGAGCTGGCCCTGGCGCGCCGGAAACCGCCGGCGAACCTCACCGCCTACGACCTCGTCCTCCAGGCGCTCGACCGCATGCACAGGCTGGAGCGGCCGGCGTTCGACGAGGCGCGGGGATTACTGGAGGCGGCGGTCGAGGCCGATCCGGCATACGGGCCGGCGCGGACGTACGTGGCATGGTGGCACATCTGGCGGATGATTCGGGGCTGGTCCGACGATCGCGTTGAGGACGGGCGCGCGGCCGACATGCATACCACCGAGGCGCTCCAGCTGAACTCGCGGGATGCTCTCGGTCTCGCGATAAGGTCGCTTTATCTCTCCTATCAGCTGCATCGACACGAGGAAGCGATCGAACTCCTCGGTCTTGCGTTGCAGTCGAGCCCAAACTGCGCGTTTGCCTGGGCGCACCGGGCCGCGGTCGAATGCTGGACGGGAAGCGGTTTGATTGCTCGGGACATGGCGGAGCGCGCACTCAGACTGGCGCCGACCGATCCATTCTCGTTCCTCTATCAGGCGATCGTGGCGCAGGCCTGCTACACGGTCGACGATTTCGACTCGGCGATCGATTGGGCCGGTCGGTCGATTGCTGCGAATCCGCGTGAGGCGTCGGCACATCGCGTACTCGTTGCCGCGCTCGTGGCCGCGGGCCGGCCAACGGCCGACGCGGTGGCGTCACTCCGGGCGGCGGATCCGGACTTCCGCCTATCGGTCTTCGCCGGGCGCACACCTCTCGTGGGGACGCGACGCGACCTGTTCGTCGCACGACTGCAACTGGCCGGCATCGGCGACGACTGAAGGAAGGAAGACATCGAAATGGCGGGCAATTACGCGAACTACGCCAACTATGCGAACTACGCGAACTACGCCAACTATGCGAATGCCGGGAATGCGGGAGGAGGAAGCGTCGGCGGCGCGGCCGACCGCGTCGATCTGCCCTTCGTCGCGGCGACGGATGGCGCGGGCGTCCGGCTCAGCGACGCGGTGCACCGCTTCGGCCACGAGGGCAGCTTCGCGCCGGACTGGACCGCACCCTTCGCGGCATGGCGGATCCTGTCGGAGTTCACGGACACCGCCGCATGGCGGCGCCGGCAACGCGCGGCCGACGGGGCGCCCGGACAGGGGGGCCTGGCGCTGGCCGACTGGCGGTCGGTGGTCCGGGACATGGCGAACGCGGGTCCGGCGGCGCCGATCGCGATGCTGATCGATGCCGAGATCGACACGCTCGTCACCCTTGCCGAAACCGAGCGGGCCGATGCGCTGGGGGAGATCGTCGACCAGTCGGATGCCTTCGGCGACGCGTTCCTGACCCTGCTGGCGGGGACCACGCCCGCCTATCGCGCGACCGCCGGGCTGATCACGGCGGCGATCATGGTCGCCGGCCTCGCGGCCCAGCACTTCAAGCAGTTGAGCCAGCGCCGCCGCCCCTCCCAGGTCTGCCCCGCGCTGCGCCCGCCGATCCCGGTGCCGGGCCATGCGGCCTATCCCTCGGGCCACGCGACGCAGGCCTTCCTCGTCGCCGCCTGTCTCGAAACAGCGCTGACCGGCACCCGGGCCGCGGGCGCCATCCCCGCCGCCCATGCGCTGGCAAAGCGGATCGCCCGGAACCGGGAGATCGCGGGCGTCCACTACGCCAGCGACACCGAGGGGGGCCGGCGCCTCGCCGGCGCGGTCCTGCCCGCGCTCGCGGCCGGCAAGAGCTTCCGCGCGCTCCGCCAGAAGGCGACGGCCGAATGGTCCTGACGCCGCTCTCCCCGGCGCTCACCTATCCGCAGCGCCAGCTCGACGGGCGGGACGAGGTCGCCCGGCGGGTGCGCGTCTTCCCGGACCCGCCGCCCCGTTTCGACGCGCACCCGCCCCGGGCGGAGGAGATC
>CANGXM010000212.1 GCA_947457845.1 Rhodospirillales bacterium
GCCCGTCGCGCGCCTCGATGGCGAGCAGCGCCATCTCCGCATGGGCGGCGTCGGCGTCCGGATAGAGGGCGAGGCAGCGCGCGAGGCGCGCCCGCGCCGCCACCCTGTCGCCCTCGACCCGCAGCCGATGTCCCTCCAGCAGATCGGCCGCCGCGCCGTCGGCGGCGAGGATGCGGCCCTCCAGCGGCAGCACCCGGGGCAGCGTTCCGTCCCGCACGAAGTCCGCGACGAGCGGGCGGAAGGCGTCGAACAGATGCAGCGCCGCGGGCACCTCGTGGCCGACGCCGCGGAAGGTCCGCACCGTCACGCCGGGCAGGTGGCGGACCCGCAACGCGCAGTGCAGGTCGATCAGGTCCGCCTCGCCGGAGAGGATGGCGACCGGGCTCGGGCGCGCCCGGCGTTCGAGGACGGGCAGCAGGTCGTCCCACGGTCCGCGCGGGCGGTCGCCGACGAAGCGCGAACTCCGGCTCCCCGGCAGCTTCACCTCCGTCTCCGGCCCGAAGGCGATCGTCCGGTCGGCGTCGACCAGCGCGCCGAACAGCAGCGCCGCATAGCCGCCCATCGAGACCCCCACCGTCGCGATCCGCCGCGGGGCGAGGACGCCGATCGCCCGGCGCAGTTCCGCCGCCAGCCCCGGGACGTCGCCGGCGATGCCCGGCACCCCGTCGTGGTACCAGGAGTTCCGCGGCGTGTTCACGAACAGCCGGGCCGCCGGCAGGTCCCGCACCGTGCCGAAGAGCGAAAACCGGCCCTCCGGCTCGTCGATGTGGGAGAAGACGATCGCGAGGCGGTCGGCGTGCTCCGCCCCCTCCAGCGCCCACCAGGGCGACGGCGTCCAGTCGAGCATCGCGGGTGTCCCTCAGCCGAAGAAGGCGAGACGGGCGAGGACGGCGCACAGGCCCAGCGCGACGGCCCCGGCCCCGACGACGAGGGCGACGCGGACCGGCGACGCCCGGTCGCCGGGTCGGCCGCGCCGGACCGCCTCGTCGAGCGAGCGGAGCGATCCGTCGAGGCGGACGAGGAAGACCTCCACCGCGCCCACGCGCTCGGCCAGCGCGTCGAGCCCGTCGGCGAGGCGGCGGAGATCCGTCGCGTCGCCCGACCGGGCGGCGAGGCGCGTCAGTTCCTGGCGCAGGTCGGCCTTCACCGCCGCCATCTGCTCCGCCTGCTCGCGGCGCACGAGGGCGAGGCCGCCGACGATGCGCTGCAGGTGCGTGGCCATCCCGGCGGCGCCCCCGCGGGGTTCGGCGACGTCCGCCCCGGCGCGGCCAAGGATCTGGCCGGCCCCGGTCCGCGGCGATCGGGCCAGCGCGACGATCCGGGCGGGATCGGCGCCGTCGGGCAGGTCGAAGCGCGCGTCGAAGCCATAGCGACCGTCGCCGAAGCCGCCGGCCTTCAGGTCCTCGCGCGACCGGTCCGCCCTGACCGTCGCCAGCGGGGACGACGTGCTCCCGTCGTCGGCGGCGAGGCGGATCTCCACCTCCAGCGGATCCTCGGGATGGCCGCGGTCGCAGGCCCAGCCGAACGCGCGCCCGGCGGAGGCGTGGTCGAGCCAGCCCTCGATGACGGAGGCGGTCGGTCGGAGGTCGATGGCCGTGGTCATGTCGGCACCGGCCACGTCAGGCGACGAGCCGGGCGTCGGCCGTCGGGTTCGGCGCCGTGCGCGTCACGTGCGGCGGCATCCGGTGCGGCAGGCGGTTCTCCTCCAGGAAGGCGCGCATGTCGCGATAGCGCATCGCGTAGGTGCGGTTGAACGTCTCGAACAGGGACTGGTCCCAATAGGCCTCGAGTTCGAACGGCTTCCCGCAGTAGACGTCGTGGCAGGGGATCGCGAAGGTCTTGGCGAACTCGGCCGTGCGGCTGTCGTAGCTGAAGTAGACGGACGGTACGCCGTTCGACAGCGCCATCAGGTTCCCGTGCAGGCGGTAGCCGAGCACCAGGTCCTTCGTGCGCACGAGGTCCTCCCAATCCTTCACCACGTCCGAGTACCAGAGGCGTTCGCGATAGAGCGCCTCCATCTCGGCGTCCATGTACCAGTCGCGGAACCAGGCGCTGGTCTTCAGGTGCTCCCACGCGGTCGTCTGCTGCTCGGGCGTGCCCCAGAGGATCTTCTTCTCCTCCACCTCGCCCTGCATCATCAGGACGGTGTCGAAGCGGCGGGACATCTGCTTGACGAAGTCGCGGTGGACCTCGAGGTAGGTCTTCACGTCCGGCGAATAGTACTTCGAGACCTCGCGCCGCATCGTCAGCCCGACCCGGCGCACGTCCGCCAGCGGCGGCAGGTCGATCCGCAGGTCCGGGTCGCGGCCGCGGAAGGCCGTGGGGCAGCCGACGATGCGGACGTTGCGGATGCCGATGTTCCACAGCACGTCGGCCGTGTATTCGCCGCGCACGCCCATGGTGGCGCAGCCGTCGGCCATGGTCCGCCAGATCCGCCGGCTTTCCTCGGAGAGTTCCAGCCGTCCCGACACCGGCGCCTGCGCGCCCACGCCGAAGGCGATGACGGGGATCTTCAGCTTCGACAGCACCTGGGCCGTCGCGGCGGGCCATTTGATCTCGTGGTGGACGTAGTTGGACCCGCGCAGGAAGACGTAGTCGTACTCGGCGTTCGCCCGGTCGACGTGATCCTGCCGGAACTCCCGGATCTCCAGCACGTCGAGCGCGTCGTAGTCGAGCAGCTTCAGGGAGCTGTCGTAGACGAAGGCGTCGCCGATGTTGTGGTAGTGGTCGATGTTCCCCTGGACGTCGGTGTGCCTGTACCAGCGCACGCAATCGTGGTCGTAGACCTCGCCGGAGGGGATCATCACGAGGATGCGGGTCATGCGGAGGAACCTCCCGGGTTCAGGGTTGCGGCCGCCGCCGGGGCCGGCGCACGTCCGTGCCACGGTGCGTCGGGTGACGGCGACCGGAGGGTGACATCGGGGTGAGAGGGTTGGGGCGGCGCCGCGGATCCGGGGATCATCGCCCGCGCCCTCACGACGGCCGCGCGACGGCCCGCTCGGGCGCCGCCTCGGCGGCCCCGCGGGACCGGCCGAGCAGGTCCTCGTAGACGGCCACATGCCGCTCCGCGCACTCGGTCCGGTCGATCGGCCGGCGGATGCGCATCCTGAGCCGGTCCCAGAGGTCCGGGCTCGTCAGCGTCTCGATCAGCCGGTCGACGAGGTCCTCGACGCTGGCGTTGCGGAAGTTGAGCCCGTTGACGCCGTGCTGCACCTTCTCGGCCATACCGCCGATGTTCGACGCGATGACCGGCCGGCCGTGGAGGAACGCCTCCTGGATCACGACGGGGGAGTTCTCCCACCAGATCGACGGGAGGACGACCCAGTCCACGTCCTTCATCAGCCCCGGCAGCTCGGCCGCGCGATAGCTTCCGTAGAACCGCACCCGCCGCCCGGCGCGCTGCACCTGTTCGGTGAAGTGCTTCTGGTAGGCGGGCGGCTGGCGCTCGAGATTGCCGCCGAAGATCATCAGCGCGCTGTCGTCGCCCCAGACCTTCTGCGGAATGCGCGACGCGGCCTCGACCAGCACGTGCGCACCCTTGAACTCGGTCAGCTGGCCGAAGAAGGCGAAGCGGTTGCGCCGCCCCCCGCGGGGGATCGGGCGGGGCGGGGCGATCTCCTCCACCGTCAGCCCGTTCTCGATCATCCGGAACTTCGCGCGCGGCAGGCCCCAGTCGACGTAGCGGTCGATCAGGAAGTGGCTGGGGCTGACGTAGGCGTCGCAGAGTTCGAGGAACGTCTTGAGGAACTGTTCGCGCCGATAGAGCTGCGCCTCGCCCATCTGCGGGAAGCAGCCGGCGCAGTCCGCCGGGCTCGCCCGGTAGCAGAGCGCGTTGCGCTGGGTCTTCACCATCTGGCCGTGGTGGTGGCAGATGGCGAGATACTCGTGGAAGGTGAAGACGACCGGCACGCCCGGGAGCGCGTGGCGCACCGCCAGCACGGTCTCGATGCCGAGGCCGAGGAAATGGTGGAAGTGCACCACGTCCGGCCGCAGGTCCTTCAGGTAGCGGACGAAGTCCGTCTCCAGCGCGGCGAGGTTCCGGTTCGATCCGCGGACGTGGTCGTAATCGTCGGCGTGGAACAGGATCTCCCGCGGCTTCTGGCGGAGGCTGAGCAGGTGGGAGCCGGCGTGCCGGGAGACGGGCGGGGCCACCCGGGCGAGATAGTGGCTCTCCCAGCCCGGCAGGTCCGACAGGCCGAGGTGGAGGTTGTAGGAGGCCACCTCCGCCCCGCCGAGCGAGAAAGACGGGTGGCCGTGGCTGATGACGAGGACGCGGGTCTTCGACGTCACGGTGCGGCTCCGACGGTTGCATTCGCCACCCGGGGCCAGGTCGCGGCGAAGGCGAGGCGGTCGACGACCGCCGCGGCCCGCCGCCAGGGTTCGTCGCCGGCGCGCGGCGCCTCGTCGACGGCGACGACCCGCACCGCGGGGATCCAGAGGCAGGGGCCCCCGGCCGCGGCGATCCGCAGCGACAGGTCGAGGGCCTTCCGCTCGGGCCCCACGAAACCCTCGCCGCCCGCCCGGACGGCGGTCTCCAGCCAGGCCCGGGGGAGCATCGCGCAGTCCAGCGACGCGCCGGCGACGGGCCGTGGCTCGGCGTCGCGGATCCAGTCGGCCGGATAGCCGGCGTACTGGGCGACGGGCAGGGCCGCGTCGTCGAGCACGATGCCGGCGAAGCGCACCGAATGGTCCTCGTAGAGGATCGTCGGGCTCGCCATCGCGGGCCGGCCCGGGCGCATCGCCGCCCGCTCCAGATCCCCCAGCCAGCCGCCGCCCGGCGGGACGACAGCGGTCGACAGAAGCAGCACGCGCGCGGCGCGGACGTGCGGCACGGCCGCCGCGATCGCCTCGATGGCGTCGCGGGCCCGAGGGGCCAGCACGAGGCGGACCGTCAGCCGGTAGAAGCCGGCCGCCGCCCGCACCGCGCGGGGAAGGCGCGCGTTCGACGCCGCACCGGCCACGACCAGCACCTCGCCCTGGGCGAGGTCGGGATCGACCGCGAGCCGGGCGAGGCTCAGGTCGACGTCCTCCCGCCCGTCGACGACCGGGATCACCACCGACAGGCGCGGGTCCGGACGGGCGGGGCCTAGGTCGTGCACGGTCGCCGGGCCGGGCACCGGCCGTTCGGCGGCCCGCACCGGCGGCACCACATGGCGGGCGATCAGCGCGTCGGCCGCCGGATCGTCGGGATCGACCGCGCACAGGATCCGGCGGACGAACTCGCCGTTCGGCGGGACCGGCGACACCGGGAGGAACAGGAACGCGTCCTCGCCCACCGCAAGTTCCAGGTGGAAGGCGGCGTCGGCCGCGACGTCGTCGGGCACGGGAACGAAGCCCGCGAAGCCGTGCCTGTCGTCCGCGCCGGCCAGCAGCGGGGCGAAGCGCGGGTTCTGGGCGAACCCCTCCGTCACGTCGCGGCGGACGGCGCGCATCCACTCCCCGTCGGCGCGCACGGACCAGCGGCCGGCGTTCAGGGTCGCCGCCTCCACCCGCCGGGTGGGATCGAGCGGCCAGCCCGACAGCCACACGCCCGCCCCCGGGACGCGCACCGCGAGGTCGATCGCCGCCCGCACGGGAAGGGCCGATCCGCTCACCGTGTCGTGCCCGGCGTAGCGCGGGGCCGCGAGGCGCCGCAGGGTGCGCCGGTCGGCGTCGGTCGCCTCCAGCTTCGCCAGCATGTGGCGCAGGTGGCCCTCCGCGTCGCCGTCGGGAAGCAGCGTGCGCTGGCCGAACAGGTCGAGCCGGCGCCAGGCTGCGCCGACCTTCAGGTGGCAGCGCCGGATCGCGGCCGGGTCGATGTCGGCCTCGGGCAGGATCGCGAGCACCCCGCCCGCGCCGGGCTTGAGGTCGTCGCGCGGGAAGGTGGCAAGCACCGCCGCGTGCCGGCACCGCACCCGCGTCTCCGCCACCACCTCCGTCGCCCCGGCGATGGCGCCGGTCGTCCAGCCCTGGATCAGCAGTCCTTCGCCGGCGAAGCGGCCGACGACCTCGACGAACCCGTCGGGCGCCGCCGTCTCGTCGACCGGGGGCGGACCGTCCTCGGGACCGGGGGCGGCGTGTCTGCGCGTGCGGGTCTTCATCCGGCGAGGCTCCGGGCGGGGGCGTCCATGCGGTAGACCGCCCGGTGCGCGGCCACGGCGTCGGCCATGTCCGGGACGGTCGGGACGGCGGCGGCGAGGCGGTCCCACAGGCCCGGCGTCTCCATCGCCCGGCGCAGGACGCGGGCGAGGTCGGCGGCGTCGCCCGGCCGGGCGTGCAGGCCGTCGACGCCGTCGCGCACCGCCTCCGCCATGCCGCCGATGCCGGAGCAGATCACCGGCCGGCGGTGGCGGAACGCCTCCTGGATCACCAGCGGCGCGTTCTCCCACCAGACCGACGGCACGACGACCCAGTCCGCCCGCGCCACCAGGGCGGGATGCGCGTCCGTGCGATAGGCGCCGTGCAGCGTCGCCCGGCCGCCCGTCGCGGCGGCCTTCGCGGCCAGCGCGTCGGCCAGGGCGGGGTCCTGGAAGGCGGCACCGCCGTGGACCTCGAGCGTGAAATCGTGGCCGTCGGCGGCGAGGCGGGCGGCGGCGTCCAGCAGCACGTCGGCACCCTTGTAGGGCGTGAGGTTCCCGAAGAAGGCGAAGGCGTTCCGCCGCCCGTCGGCCGCCGCCGGCCGGTGGGGTGCGGGATCGGCCGCGGGCCGGGCGTTGGGGATCACGACGATCCTGTCGGCCGGCAGCCCCCAGGCGACGAAGCGGTCGCGCAGGAACCGGCTCGGCGCCACGAAGACGTCCACGAGGCCGAGGAGCGTCTTCAGGTGGCGCTCGCGGCGCACGACCTCCTCCGCCGTCCGGTCCTTCAGGCAGGCGGCGCAGGCGTCGGGGCGCGCGGCCTCGCACAACGCGCCCGCGGTCGTGACCATCTGGCCGTCGTTCGGGCAGATCGGCAGATAGTCGTGCAGCGTGAAGACGATCCGCGCCCGCGGCAGCGTCCGGCGGACGAGGAACAGCATCTCCGCGCCCAGGAGCAGCGTGTGATGGACGTGGACGACGTCCGGCGCGAACCCGGTCATGAGCTCGGCGAGGTCGGGGACGAGCCCGTCGAGATCCAGCTGGCTCTGGTGGAACAGGTCGAACCGCCCGGCCCACAGCAGCATCTCGTCCGGCGACGGGCCGAGGGCCTGGAACGCGGTGCCGGGGCGGGGCTCGCGATGCGCCCGGTTCACGCAGGCAAGGAAGAGCGACGGCGAGCCCGCGCCGCGCAGCGCGTCCGCGAGATCGCGGGCGAGGATCTCCGCCCCGCCGGGGTGCAGGTCCGGGTGGTTGTGGGCGATCGTGAGGACGCGGGGCGCGGTCATCGGGGGCTCGGGTGCAGGGCGGTGGGGGCCGACGCGAGCATGCGTGCGTCGAGCCGGCGGTCGTGCGCCGCGGCGGGTGCGGCGGGATCGGTGGGGGGCGCCAGCTGCAGGAGCGCGGCC
>CANGXM010000213.1 GCA_947457845.1 Rhodospirillales bacterium
CACGGCGGGGGCGACGGGGCGATCCTGATCCTCGGCACGGGGTCGTGCGGGCTGGCGCTCGTCGGCGGGCGGGAGCACCGGGTGGGCGGCTGGGGCTTCCCCATCTCCGACGCGGCGTCGGGGGCGTGGATCGGCCTCGCGTCGCTGCGCCGCGCGCTCGACGGTCACGACGGCGTCCGGCCGGCGACGCCCTTCACGCGGGCGGTGATGGCGCGCTTCGACGACGACCCGGAACGCGCGGTCGCCTTCCAGGAGACGGCGCGGCCCGGCGACTATGGCGCGCTGGCGCCCCTGGCGTTCGAGCGTGCGGACGATCCTGCCGCGGCGGAGATCCTCGACCGGGCCGGTCACGACGCCACGCTGCTCGCCCGGGCGCTGCTGGCGACGGGCGCACCCAGGCTCTCGCTCCTCGGCGGCGTCTCGGCCTTCCTCGCACCGCGCCTGCCCGACGACGTCCGCGGCCGGATCGTGCCGCCGGCCAGCGACGCGCTGGCGGGCGCCCTCGCCCTCGCCCGGCGGACGGGCTGAATCCGCCGCCCACCCGGCGAACGGATCCGCATCGTCGGGATGCTGTGGGAGGTCGCCTGCGCCGACGGGGAACGCCACCCGCGCGAGGCGAACCTGTTGCGCCGCATCGGCGGCCTGCTCTATGTCTCGGGCGTCGACCGCGGGGAGGCGCGCAAGCGGGTTTTGCGTCGCATGGGCCTCCCCGATGAGCGCGGCCTATGATCGGACGAGACCCAACCGCCGCCGGAGCGGGGGAACGCTGGAGACCCGGATGCCGTACGTCGTCACGGAAGCCTGCATCAAGTGCAAGTACACCGACTGCGTCGAGGTTTGCCCCGTGGACTGCTTCTACGAGGGCGAGACGATGCTGGTGATCCATCCGGACGAGTGCATCGACTGCGGCGTCTGTGAACCGGAATGCCCGCCCGAGGCGATCATCCCCGACACGGGCCCGGACGGCGACCGCTGGCTGGAGCTGAATCGCGAGTATTCGACCACCTGGCCGAACATTACCCGCAAGAAGGACGCGCCGACCGACGCGGACGAATACAAGGGCATGAAGGGCAAGTACGAAAAGTTCTTCAGCCCCAAACCGGCCGGCTGACGGGGCCCTCGCGGCCGGAATTGCGTCGGGCGCATGCCCGCCATCCGGCGTGGCGTCGCTGTGACTTTGTCATCGGCCTTTCACATCCTATATAGTGGATGCCTGCGGGGTGATGTCGCCGTTCGGCCGGCATCGCCCACGGGTGGAACCGGACACCATCGACCGTTTCTTGGAGCAGGGCCCGACGCCGGACGACGTGGCGGGGGTCCGCCTTGTCCATTGATCGCCGCCGGGCCGTCAGCGCCGGCCGAATCGGGAGCGTGAGAGCCAAGGATGTCGCACCAGCAAAACGAGTTCTCGCCCGGTGACTATGTCGTTTACCCGGCGCACGGCGTCGGTCGGGTCGAAAGCATCGACACGACCGAGATCGCGGGTTTCCAGGTGACGCTGTACGCCATCGTGTTCGAGAAGGAGCGCATGCGGCTCAAGGTTCCCGTCGCCAAGGCGAAGGCGGCCGGCCTGCGCCGCATCTCCTCGGCCGACCGGATCAAGGTGGCGCTCGAGACGCTTCAGGGCCGCTCGCGCATCAAGCGCGTCATGTGGAGCCGCCGGGCCCAGGAGTACGAGGCCAAGATCAACTCCGGCGATCCGGTGTCGATCGCCGAGGTCGTCCGCGACCTCTACCGCCCGAACGACCAGCAGGAACAGTCCTACAGCGAACGGCAGATCTATCAGGCCGCGCTGGAGCGCCTCGCCCGCGAACTGGCGGCGGTCGAGAAGATCGACGAGGGCAAGGCAACCGAGCGCCTCGCCCAGGTGCTGTCGAAGGCGGCCTGACGGCCCGCACACGGTGGGCGTGGACACGGCAGGCGTGGACACGCGCGAGAGTTGAGGATAGGGTCCGTCATCGCATGTGACCTGACGGGTTTTGGTGGCGTGAAGACAGACCGGCACCGTTTCCTCGCTCTCGCGTTCGCCAGCGCCGATCTGATGATCGAGATCGATTCGAAGGGTCGGATCACCCTTGCGATCGGCGCGACGTCCGGCCTCTCGCGCCTGACCGACGTGCAGCTTCCGGGACATTCCCTCGGCGAACTGTTCGCGCCGGACGAGACCCGCGTGATCGCCGATTTCATCCGGACGTTGCCGACCGGCTCGCGCCGCGGTCCGATGATCTTCCGCCTCGCGGCGACCGACCCGTCCGGCGAACCCGTGCGCGCCTCCGTGTCCGCCTTCCGGCTCCCCGGGATGGAGGGGTCGACGGCGGTGGCGATCGCGCGTGCGACCGTCGCGGCCGTCATGGCCGGCTCGCAGCCCGCGCGCGACATGGAGACCCAGCTCCTCGAGACGTCCGCCTTCCAGGACCGGGCGGCGGAGGTGATGAAGGCCGCCGAGGCGGCGGGACGCCCGGTCGAACTGACCCTCCTCGACCTGCCCGACCTCGACCGCGTGCGCGCCCGCATGTCCGGGGAGCAGGCGGAGGAGCTGAACCGACAGCTCGGCACCATCCTGCGGAGCGCCGCGGTGGACGGCCAGACGGTCGGCCGCCTCGGCCCCAACCGCTTCGGCGTCGTCCGCGACCAGGCCTTCGACCCGAAGGAGGTGACGGAGCGGATCGAGGCGCTGCCGGCGCAGATCGCGCCGGGCACCGGGCCGCTCGGCGTGGAGCGGCAGGACCTCGCGCTGACCGGGAGCGGCCTCGACGGCGAGGACGGCGTCCGGGCTCTGCGCTACGCGGTCAACCGCTTCGCCAACATGCGTCCCGGCGAGCGGCCGCCGAAGTCCCTGTCCGAGGCGATCAGCACCCTCGTGCAGGAGACGGTGGAGCGGATCCAGAAGCTGGACAGCATCGTCCAGACCAACAAGTTCAACATCGTCTTCCAGCCCATCGTCTCCATGACCACGGGCGTGGTGCACCACTACGAGGTGCTGACCCGCTTCGACGACGGCGGGCCGATGGAGATGATCACCTTCGCCGAGGAGATCGGGCTGATCGAGCAGCTCGACCTCGCGGTCGCCCACCGCGCCATCGCCAAGTTGCGCGCGACCCCGCGGGACGTCGTGCTGGCGGTCAACGTCTCGGGCAAGTCGATCGAGAACAACCTCTTCGTCGAGGTCTTCCTCAAGCTCCTGGAGCAGCACAAGGACATCGCGGCACGCCTCGAGGTCGAGATCACCGAGAGCGCGGAGCTGAAGGAACTCGACAAGGTCGAGGAGGTCCTCCAGAAGATCCGTCGCCTCGGCTACATCGTCTGCCTCGACGACTTCGGCTCGGGTGCGGCGTCCTTCCGCTATCTTCAGGCGCTGTCGGTGGACGTGGTGAAGATCGACGGCGCCTATGTGAAGCGCCTCGGCAAGTCGCGCCGCGACGACGCGCTGATCGAGGGCATGGTCAAGCTCTGCCACTCGCTCGGCATCGACACGATCGCCGAGTTCGTCGAGTCGGCCGACCAGGCCGAGAAGCTGCGCAAGATGGGCGTGAAGTACGGCCAGGGCTGGCTCTTCGGAAAGCCGTCCGACGCCCTGGGCCTCCCCTCGACCGCCGCGACGGCGGCCCGTCCGCGCCGCTGACCGCACGCGGGGCCGGCACGCCCTCCCCCTCCTTTTTTGTGCATCGCAAAAACGATTGAGCGGTGTCAATGAGCGGTCACCGGGTCAGCTTATCGTGACGGTCGAAAGATCGCCCGCCCGGAGCCCGCCCGATGTCCGTCCTCAACCTCGACGCCCTGTTCAAGCCGACGTCGATCGCGCTCGTGGGGGCGAGCCGCAAGCCGCGCTCGATCGGGCAGGTGGTGGCGCGGAACCTGTTCAACGCCGGCTTCGACGGCCCCGTCATGCCGGTGAACCGGCACGAGCGGTCGATCGAGGGGGTGTTCTGCTACAACGACGTCGCCGACCTGCCGGTGACGCCGGACCTCGCCGTGATCGCGACGCCGCCGGACACCGTGCCGGCGCTGGTCGACCAGCTCGGCCGCCGCGGCACCCGCGGCGTCGTCGTCATCACCGCCGGGTTCGGCGAGGGCGGCGAGGGCGAGGGCACGGCCCACGGGCGCGAGCTTCAGAAGCGGCTGCTGGAGGCCGCCCGCCCTTTCGGCACGCGGATCGTCGGGCCGAACTGCCTGGGGCTGATGGTCCCCGGACGGGGGGTGAACGCCAGCTTCGTGCACGTGCCCCCGCGCAAGGGCGACATCGCCTTCCTGGCCCAGTCGGGTGCCGTGCTCACCTCGGTCGTCGACTGGGCGGACGCGCGCGGGATCGGCTTTTCCCACCTCGTCTCGCTGGGCGACATGGCGGACGTCGACTTCGGCGACCTTCTCGACCACCTCGCGACCGACAGCCAGGTCCGGGCGATCCTCCTCTACGTCGAGGCGATCACGTCCGCGCGCAAGTTCATGAGCGCGGCGCGCGCCGCCGCGCGCGCCAAGCCGGTGATCGTGATCAAGGCCGGCCGCACGGCCGAGGCGGCGAAGGCGGCCAGTTCCCACACCGGCGCGCTGGCGGGCACGGACGCGGTCTACGACGCCGCCTTCCGCCGGGCGGGCATGCTCCGCGTCGGCGACCTCGACGCGCTGTTCGACGCGGTGGAGACGCTGGCGACCGGCGTGCAGATCAAGGGCGACCGCCTCGCCATCCTGACCAACGGCGGCGGCATCGGCGTTCTGGCCACCGACACGCTGATCGGGGCCGGCGGGCGGCTGGCGTCGCTGACGCCCGACACGATCGCGACGCTGGACGCCGTGCTGCCGCCCACCTGGAGCCGGGGGAACCCCGTCGACATCATCGGCGACGCGCCGGGCAAGCGCTACGCCGACGCGCTGTCCGCCCTGATGGGCGAGCCGGGGGCGGACGCCATCCTCGTGCTGAACTGCCCCACGGCGGTGGCCGACAGCGCCGAGGCCGCGCAGGCGGTGATCACGACGCTGGAGGCGGTGCCGAAGTACGGGCGCAAGCCGGTGCTGACCAGCTGGCTGGGCGAGGGGGCGGCGGCGGAGGCGCGGCGCCTGTTCGGCCGTCACCGCATCCCCACCCACGAGACGCCGGACAAGGCGGTGCGGGCCTTCATGCACCTCGTCGACTATCGCCGGAACCAGGCGATGCTGATGGAGACCCCCGCCTCGGTCGAGACCGAGGTGAAGGGCGACGCCGAGGCCGCGCGCGCCATCGTCGGCGCGGTCATGGCGGAACAGCGGGCCTGGCTGACGGAGGACGAGGCCAAGCAGGTGCTGCACGCCTATGGCATCCCGGTGGTGGCGACCGAGCGGGTGACCACGCCCGACGCGGCCGCGGCGGCGGCCGACCGCATCGGCCGGCCGGTCGCGCTCAAGATCCTGTCGCCCGACATCACCCACAAGTCGGACGTGGGCGGCGTGGCGCTGCATCTGGTGGGGGCGGACAAGGTGCGCCGGGCGGCGGAGCAGATGCGGCACCGGGTGGCGGCCATCAAGCCCGACGCGCGGCTCGTCGGCTTCACCGTCCAGGAGATGGCGGAGAAGCCGGACGCGCACGAGCTGATCGTCGGCATGACCGAGGACGAGCTGTTCGGCCCCGTGCTGTTGTTCGGCCAGGGCGGCACGGCGGTGGAGGTGCTGCAGGACAAGGCGCTGGGCCTGCCACCGCTCAACATGAACCTCGCGCGGGAGATGATCGCCGGCACGCGGGTCGCGCGCCTGCTGAAGGGCTATCGCTCCCGCCCGGCGGCCAAGGTGGACGACATCGCGCTGACGCTGATGCGGATCTCGCAGCTGGTGTGCGACCTGCCGGAGGTGGTGGAGCTGGACATCAACCCGCTGTTGGCCGACCACGAGGGCGTGCTGGCGCTCGACGCCCGCATCCGCGTGGCGGAGCCCCGGCTCCAGACGACCCGGCGGCTGGCCATCCGCCCCTATCCGAAGCACCTCGAGCAGGCGGTGCGGCTGGCCGACGGCACCCCGGCGATGATCCGGCCCATCCGGCCGGAGGACGAACCCCTCATCCACGCGATGTTCGCGCGCCTCACGCCCGAGGACATCCGCCTGCGCTTCTTCGCGCCGATGAAGCAGCTGACCCACCAGGCGGCGGCGCGCATGACCCAGATCGACTACGACCGGGAGATGGCGCTGGTGGCCGAGGTGCGGCGGCCGGACGGCGACCACGAGATCCTGGGCGTCGTGCGCATCGCCGCCGACCCCGACAACCGGGAGGCCGAATACGCGGTCCTCGTGCGCTCGGACATGAAGGGCAAGGGGCTCGGCTTCCGCCTGATGCGGGAGATCCTGGAATACGCGCGCGAGCGGGGCATCGGCCTCGTCCACGGGCAGGTGCTGCGGGAGAACGTCAACATGCTCCGGCTCTGCCAGGACCTCGGCTTCGTCCGCCGCGACGACCCGGACGAGCCGGGCATCGTGGACGTGGAGATCGACCCGGCGAAGATGCCGGCGCTCGACCGGATGGCGGTGCCGTAGGGCGTCGGGGCGGTCGCCCTGCCTCGGCGCACACTCCCGCACCACCCCATCCGTCATCCCCGCCCCGCCTCTTCCTCCCCGTCATCCCCGCGAAAGCGGGGATCCGGTCACGGAGGGCCCGTCCACGCGGGATCCCGGCCTGCGCGAGGATGACGGAAACAGGAGGCTCACCTTCGGTAAACTGTCACCGCTTTTTTTGGCGGTAGACGGCTGTAACGAACAGGCCACCATCCGCGACATCCGAAACAGGACACTGTCACCGGTTTGTCACCGGTTCAGGGCACTGTCATTGGTTCCAAAAAATGATTCTGATTTCTATTCATAATCAATCTCATTTTATTCCTCAGCAAAGAAATCTTCATCTATACGCTTGAACTCAAGTAAACGACTTAGCCGAACGCCAACACCGTGCTCAACCATAAGCTCTGTTAGTCTCTTTCCGTCGATGAGGATGACACGTTGCGGGATCCGGGCGGCAAATTCGGTTGCTTGCGCAGAGAACGTTGAGGTCGTAACGAATACTCCTTTGGTTGCACCAAGCCCTACGAGACTCCCGATAAATGCCTGGACATCGGGCCGTCCGACAGACGAGCCGGGGCTGTAGCGCTTGGCCTGAACATAGACTCGATCGAGGCCCAGAATATCTTCGTTGATTACACCGTCGACACCGCCATCGCCAGTGCGCCCCAGTTGCGTCGCCGCATGGCGATGTGAGCCACCATACCCCATAGCAACTAGAAGCTCGACGATCACCCCCTCAAAGAACGCCGGTCCATTCTGGAGGATACGGTCCAGAAGTTCCGTTCGGAGGGCAACCTGCGCAGCATTAAATGCCGTGTCGATAACTTCCTCGGGCGTGGCGTCGGGGGTGACCCCCTGCACCGTCTGGCCGACGATCTCCTCAGTCTGGCCAGCACGGTAAAATTCTCGGAACGCCGGTA
>CANGXM010000214.1 GCA_947457845.1 Rhodospirillales bacterium
CCGCGGCAGAGGCGCGCGCCGTCGCGGCCGAGAAGAGGGTCGCCGCGCTGCAGACCGCGCCGGTCAACGCGAACGCGCCGGCCCCGGCCGCCGTCTCCATCGTCCCCGCCGTCCGTTGAGGTCCCGGTGATCACGCTCGATGCCGCCGCGGTCGACGCGGCCCTGCCGGTCGAAGCACTCGTCGACGCGCTCGATGCGGCCTTCCGCGAGGGGCGGGAGGTGCCCGCCCGCCACCATTACGAGATCCCGGTGGGGTCCGGCATCGCCGACGGCGCGCTCCTCCTCATGCCAGCGTGGCAGACGGGGCGACACGTGGGCATCAAGATCGTCACCGTGTTCCCGGACAACGGGAAGCGCGGCCTCCCCGGCGTCTTCGGCTCCTACGTGCTGCTGGACGGCACGACGGGGCAGCCGGTGGCCATGCTGGACGGAACGATGCTGACCGCCCGGCGCACGGCCGCCGCCTCGGCGCTGGCCGCCCGCTTCCTCGCCGCGACCGACGCGTCGTCGATGGCGATGGTGGGCGCCGGGGCGCTGGCCTACCGGCTGGTCCGCGCCCACGCGACCGTCCGGCCGATCCGGCACGTGCGGATCTGGGCGCGCGACGGCGCGAGGGCCGCGGCCCTCGCCGCCCGCATCGCCGCCGAGGACTGGGCGGCCGGCCTGGACGTGGCCGCCGCACCGGACCTGGAGGCGGCGGTCCGGGCTGCGGACGTGATCTCCTGCGCCACCATGTCGAGGACGGCGCTGGTCAGGGGCGAATGGCTGAAGCCGGGCGCCCACCTCGACCTCGTCGGCGCCTACACGCCCGAGATGCGGGAGAGCGACGACGAGGCGGCCCGGCGCGCGGCGATCTGGGTCGACACGCTGGAGGGCGCGCTGAAGGAGGGCGGCGACGTGGTGCTGCCGATCCGGGCGGGCGTCATCCGTCGCGAGGACGTGCGCGGCGACCTCTACGGCCTCTGCCGCGGCACCGTCGCCGGCCGCACGGCGGCCGACCAGATCACGATGTTCAAGTCCGTCGGCACCGCGATCGAGGACCTGGCGGCGGCACAACTCGCGGTGGGAGGCTGAGACCATGCGCGTCACGATCGTCGGGGCCGGGATCATGGGCCTGTCGACCGCCTGGGCGCTGGCCCGCGGCGGCCATTCGGTCACCGTTCTCGATCAGGGACCGGTGCCGAACCCGCTCGGCACCTCGGTCGACGAGCACCGCCTGATCCGCAGCGCCTACGGCGCGTCGCGGGGCTATACGACGATGGTCGACGACGCCTTCGCCGCCTGGGACCGGATGTGGGCGGACCTCGGCCGGCGCCAGTATCACGAGACGGGCGTGCTCGCGATCACGTCGGAGGGGCAGGACGACTGGGTGCGCCAGTCGGCCGAGACGCTGGAGGCTCTGGGCCGCCCGGTCGCATGGCTCGACCGCGACGCCTTCGCGGCGCGCTATCCGCTGCTGACCACCGAGCGCATGGTGCGGGCGTTCCACCTGCCGACGGGGGGAACCCTCTACGCCGGTGCCATCGTGGAGCACCTCGCCCGCCACCTGTCCGGGCGCGGCGTCACGATCCGGCCCCATACGCCGGTCGCCGACGTCGATCCCGACCGTGCCCGCGTCCGGCTGGCCGACGGCACGGTGGAGGACGCCGACGCCCTGGTGGTGGCTGCCGGCGCGTGGATCGGCCGGCTGGTCCCGTCGGTGGCCGGGCGGGTCACCCCGTCGCGTCAGGTCGTCGTCTACCTGACCCCGCCCCCCGAGACGCAGGCCGCCTGGGCCGCGATGCCGATGATCCTGGAGATCGACCCGCGCGCGGGGTTCTACCTCGTGCCGCCGGTGCCCGGCGCGGGGCTGAAGATCGGCGACCACCGGTTCAGCCTGCGCGGCGATCCCGACCTCGACCGGGAGGCGGCGGCGGACGAGGTGGAGGACATCGTCCGCCTCGGCCGCACGCGCATCCGCGACTGGGACCGCTATCGCACCCTGCGGGCGAAGACCTGCTTCTACACGGTCGAGCGGACGGAGGAATTCGTCGTCGAGCGGCTGGCCGCCCGCACCTGGGCGCTGAGCCCCTGCTCCGGCCACGGGTTCAAGTTCGGTGCGGTGCTGGGCGAGGGGGCGGCGCGGGCGCTGGTCGACGAGACCTGGGCGGCGGCCTTCCCCGACTGGGCGGCCGGGCGCGCCTGACGACTGGAACGGACGCCGTGGCGGTGGTACCAGTCGAACCCATGAACCCGATCTTCGTCGCCATCGACACGACCGACCTGATCCGCGCCCGCGATCTGGCGGCGACCCTTGCGCCGCACGTGGGCGGCATCAAGCTCGGCCTCGAGTTCTTCCTCGCCCACGGGGCGGCGGGCGTGGCGGCGGTGCGGCCCGACGGCATGCCCCTCTTCCTCGACCTGAAGCTGCACGACATCCCCAACACGGTCGTCGGCGCGCTGCGCGCCATCGCCCCGGTCGCGCCGACGTTCGTGACGATCCACGCCTCGGGCGGGCCGGACATGATGCGGCGTGCCGCCGGGACGGCGGCCGAGGCGGGCATCCGCCTGCTGGGCGTCACCGTGCTGACCAGCATGGACGACGACGACCTGCGCACGATCGGGCAGAAGGGCCCCGTCGGCGCGCAGGTGCTGCGCCTTGCGCAACGGGCGCGGGACGCGGGCATCGCCGGCGTTATCTGCGCGCCGCACGAGGTGGCGGCGCTGCGCCTGTCCCACGGTCCGGACCTCGCGCTGATGGTGCCCGGCATCCGGCCGGCCTGGTCGGTCGCCGACGACCAGAAGCGCATCACCACGCCTGCCGACGCGATGACGGCCGGCGCGAACCACCTCGTCATCGGCCGGCCGATCACCGCGGCCGCCGATCCGGTGGCCGCCGCCCGGCGCATCCTGGACGAACTCTGATGCCGGTCGAGGTCAAGATCTGCGGCGTCGACCGGCCGGCGGCCGTCGAGGCCGCGATCGACGCCGGCGCGCGCTGGATCGGCTTCGTCTTCTATCCGCGCAGCCCCCGGTCGGTCGGGCCGGAGCTGGCGCAGCAGCTGGCCCGCATCGTCCCCACCGGCGTGCGGACGGTCGGCCTCTTCGTCGAGCCCGACGACGCCTGGCTGGCGCGCGTCGTCGCCATGGTCCCGCTCGACCTGATCCAGCTGCACGGGGAGGAGACGCCCGGCCGGGTGCGCGAGATCCGCACGGCCTGGAGCATCCCGGTCATGACGGCGATCCGCGTCGGCGAAGCCGCCGACCTCGACGCCGTGCCGGCCCAGGCGGCGGTCGCCGACAGGCTGCTGTTCGACGCCCGCCCGCCGAAGAGGGTGACGGCCCTTCCCGGTGGCAATGGCCTCCCGTTCGACTGGAAATTGCTGGCCGGCCGCAGCTGGCCGAAGCCGTGGATGCTGTCCGGCGGGTTGACGGCCGACAACCTCGCCGAGGCGGTTTCCGTCACCGGGGCGACCGCGGTCGACGTTTCCTCGGGCGTGGAGGATCGGCCCGGCCACAAGGACGTTGCGCGCATCCGCGCCTTCATGGCCGCCGCCGCCAGCACCTGAGCGCGGATCGCACCCGTTTGGTCAGGTTCTGGTCGGCTTTCCATACTTTCGAGAGTCGACGGGCTTTGCTCGTTTCCTGATTATTGCTCATAGTATCTATGACGACCGTTGCGGGAAGCGGGACCGGATGGCACAGCCAGAGACCAAGACGCTCTTCGCGCTCGTCGCGTTCGACGGGCGGGCCGCGATCGAGCCGGAGGTCGCGGCGGTCCTGGAACGCACGCTCCAGACGTCGGAGCAGATGGCCATCGGCCACGGGGTCAGGATCCGAACCGCCCCCCTCGCCTCCGACCGGGAGGGGACGGTCAACGCCATCGCCATCGCGAACCTGCCGGCCAACGCCGACGACGTCCGCGTGACCGAGCGGATGGAGCAGGCGCTGAACCGGATGGCGCAGCGCGGCAGCCAGATCGCCGCCCCGCGGAACGTGGCGGTCGCCGGGATGGGCACGGACCAGCGGCTGATCAGCGAGGGGATCGCGGCGCTGCGGCACCTTCTGGCGCAGGTCGGGCCGGGCAAGGAGCCGTTCGGCAAGATCCTGAACCTGTTCACCCCGCCGGGGATCGATTCGTCAAAGGATCCGATCGCGCGGCGGGCGGCGGCGCGCCAGTTCCGCACCAAGCTCTCGGCCCGCGTCAACGACGTGGTGAAGGACGCGGGCGGCGCACGCTGACGGCGCGGGCCGCCCGCCCCCGTCCCCGTCTCAGTTCACCCGGGTGATGCGACCCTCGGCCTGGGGCGCGACCGTGCCCCGGGTGCGGATGAAGTCCGCCACCACGTCCTCGAGGTTCGGGCCAGCGTCGTAGGCGTTCTTCGCCTTGTCCTTGAACATGGCGTAGCCGTCGCCGCCCTTGCGCACGAAGTCGTTGGTCACGAGCGTGTAGAGGGCTGCGCGGTCGATCGGGGCGAAGCTGCCGTCCGCCGCGCGGACCTCGACCGAGACGATGCGGCTTCCCGCCGGCTTCGAGGGATCGAAGCTGTAGCGCATGCCCGCCACCTGCGGGAACCGGCCGGTGCCCTCGTTCTGGGGGTTGTCGGCACGGCCGACGCCGTTCTCCAGCGCCGCGACGATCTCCGCCCCCTCGATCTGGAAGGTGGCGAGCGAATTGGAGAAGGGCAGCACCTCGAGGATCTGGCCGAAGGTCACCTGCCCCTCGGGGATGGAGGTGCGGATGCCGCCGCCGTTCTGGATCGCGATGGTGGCGCCCTGCGGCCGGGCCGCGCCCAGCATGGCGTCGGCGATCAGGTTGCCGAAGTTGCACTCGCCGAACCGGCAGGACGCGTTGGATCCGTCGAGCGCCACGCCGGCGGTGCCCACCGGGCGGGCGCGCAGTTCCGCCAGCGGCGCGGACATCCGCTCCACCATCGCCTGCAGCTCGGGCTCGCGGGCGATCTTGGCGTCCATCAGGATCGTGTCGCCCTCCCACGCCTTCACCACGCCGCGGCTGTCGAACGTGACCTGGAGGTCGCCGAGGAAGATGCCGCCGTAGAAGGCGGAGACGACCAGCGCCGGCGCGCCCGACGGGGTGTTCACCACGATCGGGTACGGCCCTTCCTTGCGGTTGTCGGCCCCGTTGTGCAGCAGCGTGTGGGAATGGCCGCCGACGAACACGTCGACCCCGTCGACCGCGCGGGCCAGCGCCTGGTCCTCGCCGGTGCCGACGTGGGTCAGCGCGATGATCTTGTTCACGCCGACCGCCTGCAGCGCCGCCACCTCGCGCTTGAGCGCCTCGACGTGCTCGCCGAAGGCGACCGTGTCGCCGGGCGACGAGGTGACCGTCGTCTCGCGCGTGGTCAGCCCGATCACGCCCACCCGCTGGCCGCCGACGACCAGCACCCGGTGCGAGAGCCACTTGTTCTGGAGCCGCGGCTCCTTCGACACGTCGATGTTCGCCGTGACGACCGGCACCCGCAGCCCGTCGAGGAACTTCGCCAGTTCGGCCGGGCCGTCGTCGAACTCGTGGTTGCCCAGCGTCATCGCGTCGTAGCCGAGCGCGTTCAGGAACGGCTTCACCGCGTCCGACTTCGCCAGCGTGTAGAACAGCGTGCCCTGGAACACGTCGCCCGCGTCCAGCAGCACCGGATTCGGGCGTGCGGCGCGCAGCTCGCGGATCTTGGTGGCGAGGCGGGGATAGCCGCCGAAGCAGCGGTTCTGCTCCGCGTTCTGGGGCGTGCAGAAGCTTCCCGTCGCCGTCACCTGGTCGACGCGGCTGTGCACGTCGTTGGTGTGGATGATCGACATGGTGAAGTCCTGCTGCGCCGTGGCCGGCGTCGCGACCGACAGCGCGACCAGCGCCGCGCCGGTCGACAGCATCCGCGTGAGGTTCATGTGAGGGCCCCCTGTTCCTGCCTGTCCGTGGCGCCGGGTCGCGCCCGGCGTTCAAGGACAGCTAGATACCAGCGCCGTGTGACACTTCCCATAGGCGACGTGGCCGGAGTGGCTTTGCCGCGGGCGGAGTGGCTTTGCCGCGGGCGCGGCGGCGCTTATCCTCCCGCCCGTCCCGACGCGCGCGAGAGAAGCCGATGAAGACCCATCCCGAATTCCCCACCCTCCACGTCCTCGACCACCCGCTCATCCTCCACAAGCTGACCCTGATGCGGGAGAAGAAGCGCGCGACGGGGGAATTCCGGACGCTGCTGAAGGAGATCTCGCTGCTGATGGGCTACGAGATCACGCGCGAGCTGCCGCTCACCACCAAGCCGATCGAGACGCCGCTGACGCCGATGGACGGGCCGGTGATCGAGGGGCGCAAGCTGGCGGTGGTGCCCATCCTGCGCGCCGGCCTCGTGATGGCGGAGGGGCTGATCCAGCTGGTGCCCGCCGCGCGCGAGGGGCACATCGGCCTCTACCGCGACCACGAAACCAAGAAGCCGGTCGAGTACCTGGTGAAGCTGCCCGACCCGGAGGGGCGGATGTTCATCGTGGTCGACCCGATGCTGGCGACCGGCAACTCCGCCGTCCACGGCGTCGATGTGCTGAAGCGCCACGGGGCGAAGGGCGAGAACATCCGCTTCATGGCGCTGGTGGCCGCACCCGAGGGGGTGCGCGTGCTCTCGGCCGCGCACCCGGAGGTGAAGATCTACACCGCCGCACTCGACAGCCACCTCGACGCCAACGCCTACATCGTGCCGGGCCTGGGCGACGCCGGCGACCGGATGTTCGGCACCAAATAGCGCCGGCGGGAATAGCGCGGCGGCGGGCGCGTTCGTTCGGGGGCGGGGGCCGCACCTCCCGCGACCGAACCGACCCGGACCGCCGCCATGCCCGCCGCCCGCACCCGCCTCGCCCTCCTCCTCCTCGCCCCCCTGGCGCTCGCCCCCCTGGCGCTCGCCCCCTTCCCCGCCGGGGCGTGGGAGCGCGACCGTTCCGCGTTCGAGCGCTCCTTCGCCGACGGCTGGACCGTGCGCGACCGCGACGGCCGGCGGGTGGAGCGGGTGGAGCCCGGCCATGGCGACCGCCTCGTCCGCCGCGACCCGCAGGGGCGGCGGATCGGCACGGTGGAGCCCCGCTGGAACGGCACGCTCGTGCTCCGCGATCCGCAGGGGCGCCGGCAGGGCCGGGTGGAGGAGGGCTTCGACGGCGACCTCGTGGTGCGCGACACCCGCGGCCGCCGCCTCTACGAGATCGAGCCGCGCCACGGCGGCGACTTCGTCATCCGCGACCGGCAGGGGCGCCGGGTGGGGACGGTGGAGGCGGACTGAGGGGGGGCGTGAAGGGCCCCTTGTATCTCTGAGTTGCCTGCCGGCGGTGAGCCGGAGAGGCTTTCGGTGGGCGGGAGCCCGCATGGCCCTTGGGTGATCGAGCCCGTGGGTGAGCCCGGGTCCCCGTCCGCCGGTTCCTCCAGGAACCCGAACAGTCGCATGGGCC
>CANGXM010000215.1 GCA_947457845.1 Rhodospirillales bacterium
CGCAGGCGATGCCGTCGACCAGCGGCACCGGCGCCCGCGGCTGGAGCCGCGTCGCCATGCCGGCCATCGCCGCCCCGCAGAGCACCACGCACTCCGCCCCGTCCTCCTCGGCCAGCCGCGTCGCCGCCTCGACGACGCGGTCGTTGACCGCGTCCGGCGTGTTCAGCGCGGCGGTCGCGTCCATGGCGATCGAGCGCAGCCCGGCGAAGCGGTCCGCAAGGCCGTGGGCGGCGATCAGTTCGCGGTAGAGCTGCGGCGTGCCGAACACGACGAGGCCGTAGCGTGCGCCCAGCATGTGGGCGGTGAGCGCCGCCGCCTCGGTCATGCCCACGGCGGGAAGGCCCGTCATCTCCCGCACCGCCATCAGCGCCGTGTCGTAGGAGACCGCCAGCAGGATGCCGTCGCAGCCGGGCGCATGCTCGGCCGCCAGCGACAGGATCCCGTGGGCGGCGATCGCGTTCTCGGTGCGGGTGTTGATGATTCGGGGACCGAAGGCCCCGGTCGCCGTCACGATCTCCGTGCCGGGCGCGGTGGCGGCCCGGGCGACGGCGGCGCAGGCCTCGGTGACCGCCGCGGTCGTGTTCGGATTGATCAGAAGCAGGCGCACGGTGTCGGTCTCCGGGCTGGGGGCGCGTCGGCGCCGGGATCGGCCAGGAGATACCGGACGGGCGGGCGGATCGCCACCGCCGGCCGCATCGCGCGGCCGGCGGTGGCGACGGACGGTCAGGTCCCGATCTTGCCGCCGTCGACCTTCGTGATCACCAGCGTCGCCGAGCGGGGCAGCTTGCCCGCCCCGTCGGGGAAGGCCGACTGGAACTTGCCGGCCGCGAAGTCGGCGCGCGAGGTGCCGGCTCCGGGATGCTGGAAGTTCACGAACATCGTCGTCTGGTCCGGCGTCGTGATCACGCCCGTCACCTCCTGGCCCATCGGGCCGGTGAGGAAGCGGCGGATCTCACCGGTCCGCGGATCGGCGGCGAGCATGCAGTTGTTGCCGACGACCTTGAGGTCGCCGCGGTTCTGCTCGCTCTCGCCGATGTCGGTCTGGATCCACAGGCGGCTATCGTCGTCGATCCAGAGTCCGTCCGGGCAGGCGAAGATGCTGTCGGCGTTCAGCGCGCGGCCGGCCACCGTCCGCGATTGCGCCGCGTCGCCGGCGATCACGAACAATTCCCACTTGAAGCTGGCGGCCGCGTGGTCGCCGCCGGCCTCGGTCCAGCGCACGATCTGGCCGAACTGGTTGCGGGCCCGCGGATTGACCGGATCGGTCTGGACCAGCGTCCGGTTCGTGTTGTTGGTGAGGGTGAAGTAGACCTCGCCGGTCTTGGGATCGACCGCACCCCACTCCGGCCGGTCCATCTTGGTGGCGCCGGCGCGGTCGGCCGCGAGGCGGGTGTTCACCAGGATGTCGGCCAGATCGGCGAAGCCGTTCGCCGGCGTCAGGCCGTTCTGGCCCGGAACCAGCGCCAGCCACTCGCCCGTGCCGTCCGCGTTGAACTTCGCGGCGTAGAGCGTGCCCTGGTCGAGCAGCGCGCCGTTGGCGGTCGCCGGATCGTAGGGGCGGGCGGAGACGAACTTGTAGATGTACTCGAAGCGGCTGTCGTCGCCCGAGTAGCAGACGACCGGACGGCCGGCGACCGCCGGGGCGAACACCACGCCCTCGTGGGCGAAGCGGCCGAGCGCCGTGCGCTTCACCGGCACGCTGTTCGGGTCGTAGGGGTTGAACTCGACCATCCAGCCGAAGGCGTTCGGCTCGTTGCGATAGTCGTCCGTCGCCGCCGCACCCTTCGTCGAGGCGTCGAAGCGGGCGTAATCGTCCGCACCACCGATCGCCAGTTCCCAACCGTAGCGCGAGCGGCCGCCGGCCACCACGCCGTAGCGGGCATGCTCGCGCGGGAGCGCTGGGCGACCGTCGCGCTGGTCGGCGTTGCGGAAGTAGCCGGCCCAGTTCTCCTCGGCCGTCATGTAGGTGTTCCAAGGCGTGACGCCGTGGGCGCAGTTGTTCAGCGTACCGCGCACCTTGGTGCCGTCGGGGCTGTACTTGGTCACCACGTGCTTGGTCCCACGGACCGGACCGGCGATGTCCATCGGCGTCAGGCCGGTGACGCGGCGGTTCATCGGATCCTGAACCACGGCCCAGTTGCCGTCCGCACCGCGACGCACGCGGACGACCGAGACGCCGTGCGCGTTGAGTTCCTTCAGGACCTCGTCGGCGACGCGGGTGTTGTTCTCGATCACCACGTCGTCGATGCCGACCTCCTTGCCCCGATAGGCGGCATGGAGGGTGCGGGCCTCGACATACTCGTGGTTGACGGCCAGCAGGCCGTCGGTCGACGAGCCGTTGATCGGGAAGAAGTGCATCCCGTCGTGGTGCGCGCCGACCTGCATCGCCTGCTCCGCGCCGGTGTTGGCACCGTCGCGATAGGCGGGCATGGAGCCGCCGATCGGCGTGCCCTGCGGGATCAGCACCTGGACCTTGTAGCCCTCGGGGACGACCACCGTGTCGGCCTCGCTGACCGGGACGGCCTTGAAGCCCAGCAGCGGCGAGCCGGCCGGGGCCGTCTGCGCCTGTGCCGCCGACGAGGCGGCGAGACCCGCGCCGAAGACGCCGGTCGCGGCGGCGGCGAGGCCGCCGACCATGAAGCCGCGGCGCGAGGTGCGCGCATCGACGACGTCGTAGAAGGTGGGGTTGTCCGACAGGTTGCACGGCGGCTCGTCGCCGTGTTCGTAACCCGGCGCCAGGGTGTGGTCCGGGTAGTCCTTCTCGTACTGGCTCATGGCTCCGCCTCTCCGCGTTGCATGGGGGGCGCGCTCTTGCGGCGCGTGCGAATTGCGCCGGGATACTGGCGGAGGGATGTGACGATTGAGTTACGGGTTTGTGTCGTTTCGCAGGTGCGGCATCCGGTCGGTCAGCCCTCCTCGGCCTCGCCGGCCGCGGGCGCGTCGAGTTTCTTCCACGCCTCCTGCTCCTTCTTCGACGACCCGCCCAGCGTCGCCAGCGCCTGGCGCAGCCGCTCGCGCACGATGTCGCGCCCCAGGAGCCCCATGGCGTCGAAGAGGGGGACCGAGGCCGTGTTCCCGGTGACCGCGACGTAGAAGTGGCGGACGAGATCCTTGAACTTCGCGCCGGTCGGCTCGGCCAGCCCGCGCATCACGGTCTCGACCGACGATTTGTCGAACTCGTCGAGCGTGTCGAACCGCCATAGGGCCAGCTGGAACGCCATGCGCAGCACGTCGGCCGGCACCTTGCCGTCGAGCAGCCGCTCCGCCGGCAGGTCGAGCCGCCCTGCGAAGAAGAAGGACGTCAGCGGCCCGAGGTCGGACAGCCGCTCGATCCGCGTGCGGGCGAGCGGGGCGATCGCGCCCAGCCGCGCCGGGTTCAGCGCCCAGTCCTGCACCGCGCTGGCGAAACCGGCGTCGTCCAGGCGCTCGCGGATCCAGCGGCCGTTCAGCCAGTCGAGCTTGGCGGTATCGAACACCGGCCCACCGAGCGAGATGTTCTGGAGGTCGAAGCGTTCGACCAGCTCGTCCAGCGTCGCCATCTCCTCCCCGTCGGCCGACGACAGCGCGAACAGGCCGAGGAAGTTGAGCATCGCCTGGGGCAGGTAGCCCATGGACCGATAGAACAGGATGCTCGTCGGGTTCTTTCGCTTGGACAGCTTCGACCGGTCCGCGTTCCTGAGCAGCGGCAGGTGCATCAGCTTCGGCATCTCCCAGCCGAAGTACCTGTAGAGCAGCACGTGCTTGGGTGCGGACGAGATCCACTCCTCGCCGCGCAGCACGTGGGTGATGCCCATCAGATGGTCGTCGACCACGTTGGCGAGGTGATAGGTGGGCAGGCCGTCCGACTTCATCAGGACCTGCATGTCCACCGTCTCCCACCCGATCTCGATGGGGCCGCGGCGCAGGTCGTCGATGGTCACGCTGCCGTCGCGCGGCACCTTCATGCGCACGACGAAGGGCTCGCCCGCCGCCTCTTTCGCCGCGACCTCGGTGGGGGAGAGGTGCATGCAGAAGCCGTCGTAGCGCTGCCGCTCGCCGCGCAGCTTCTGCTCCATCCGCATCCGGTCGAGCCGGTCGGTCGCGCAGAAGCACTTGAAGGCGTGGCCCTCGTCCAGCAGGCGCCCCGTGTGTTCCTTGTAGATGGCCGAGCGGTCCGACTGGCGGTAGGGGCCGCAGGGGCCGCCCACGTCCGGCCCCTCGTCCCAGGAGAGGCCGAGCCAGCGCAGCGCCTCGAGGATGGTCCGCTCGCTCGCCGCCGTGGAACGCGCCCGGTCCGTGTCCTCGATCCGCAGCAGGAACTGCCCCCCGTGCTTCTTCGCGAACAGGACGTTCATCAGCGCGACGTAGGCGGTGCCGACGTGCGGATCGCCGGTGGGCGAGGGGGCGACGCGGGTGCGGACGGTCATGGCGGCTCACTCAGGCGCTGCGGAAGGCGAGAGGAGATGCCACGGACGGCGCGGGGAATCCAGTGGGGCGGGGCGCGGGGACGCCGCGAGGTTCGACAGGCCCACCATGAGGCGTCGCAGTCGACAATGCCTCGTGCCGAGCCGGTCGAAGGACGGAGCCAGCACCCTCAGTACGCCAGCTCCTCGAACGCCGGGTCCACGCTGCCGCCCCAGCGGCCGTGATAGAGTTCCAGCAGTTCGTGCGCCGGGCTCTCGCCCGTCTCGGCGATGGCGAAGAGGGTATCGAGGAAATGGGCCTCGTCGTCGCCCCAGGTGTCGCGCTTCGCCCGGCTCTTCAGCCCGGCCCGCGCGATGGTCAGCACCTCCTGCGCGATGTCCTTCACCTCCCGGCGGCGGAACACCGTCTGGAGGCCCTGGCGGGGCACGTCGCGGCGCAGGATGGCGCGCTCCTCGTTCGTCCAGTCGCGCACGAGGTCCCAGGCCGCGTCGAGCGCCGAGACGTCGTAGAGGAGGCCGGTCCACAAGGCCGGGAGCGCGCACAGCCGCCGCCAGCGCCCGCCGTCCGCCCCGCGCATCTCCAGGAATCGCTTCAGCCGCACCTCGGGGAAGACCGTCGTCATGTGGTCGACCCAGTCGGTCATCAGCGGCTTCTCGCCCGGAAGCGCCGGCAGCCTGCCGTCGAGGAAGTCGCGGAACGACTGGCCCGAGGCGTCGATGTACGTGCCGTCGCGATAGACGAAGTACATCGGCACGTCGAGCAGCCAGTCCACGTAGCGCTCGAAGGTGAAGCCGATGTCGAACACGAACGGGATGTCGCCGCAGCGGTCGTTGTCGGTGTCGGTCCAGACGTGGCTGCGGTAGCTGAGGAGGCCGTTCGGCTTGCCGTCGATGAAGGGCGAGTTGGCGAAGAGCGCGGTGGCGATCGGCTGGAGGGCGAGGCTCACCCGGAACTTCTTGATCATGTCGTCCTCGGACCCGTAGTCCAGGTTCACCTGGACGGTGCAGGTCCTCAGCATCATGTCGAGGCCCATCGTGCCCTTCTTGGGCATGTACTCGCGCATGATCTTGTAGCGGCCCTTGGGCATCCACGGGATGTCGTCCCGCGTCCACTTGGGATTGAAGCCCATCCCCATCATGGCGACGCCGAGTTCGCGCCCGACCGCCTTCACCTGGTCGAGGTGCTCGTTCACCTCGTTGCAGGTGTCGTGCAGCGAGATCAGCGGTGCGCCCGACAGCTCGAACTGGCCGCCCGGCTCCAGCGTGATGTTGCAGCGGTCCTTGGTCAGCGCGATGACGTGCCCGCCCTCCTCCACCGGCTGCCAGCCGAAGCGGGTCATGCCCAGGAGCATCGCGCGGATGCCGTCCGGCCCGTCGTAGGGGAGCGGGCGCAGGTCGGATTTCCGGTACGCGAACTTCTCGTGCTCGGTCCCGATCCGCCATTCGGACGCGGGCTTCGACCCGGAGGCGACGTATTCGACCAGCTGTCGGCGATCCTCGATCGGAGCGCCCTTCTGGCTGGGAGGTGCGGACATGGGACCTGCCGAGTTTGCGGAACTGTGGTGCGCGGGTGGCTCTGTCAGCCCCGGAAGGGCGGGCGTCGGTCCGTGCCGCCCGCCGTCCAGTCCCCCGCCAGGGACTGCCAGCAGGCGACGAGCGCGACCGCCGCCGTGTCGGCCCGGAGCACCCGCGGCCCCAGCCCGACGGGGAGACAAAATGGGAGATTCCGCAGTGCGTCAAGTTCCGTTGACGCGAAGCCGCCCTCCGGCCCGGCCATGAGCGAGACCGGCCCGCCCCGCACCGCCGCCGCGACCTCGGCGACCGGACGGGCGGCGCCGGCCTCCGTCGCGACGACCAGCGTCCGGCCCGTCGGCCAGTCCCGCAGCAGCGCGTCCAGCGCCACGGGGGCCACGACCGGCGGCACGTCGAGGCGCTCGCACTGTTCGGCGGCGGCCGTGGCGATGGCGGCGAGGCGGTCGACGTTCACGCGGCCTCCCTGGGTGCGCGCCCCCTGCGTGCGGGCGGTGAACACGGGAACGATGCGCCCCACGCCGAGTTCCGTCGCCTTCTCCACCGTGGCCTCCAGCCGGTCGCGCTGGATGGGCGGAAGGAGGAGGTGGAGGCCGTCCGACGGGGCCTCCGGCGCGCGCCGGCGATCCCGCACCGCCAGCGTCGCGTCCCGCTTGCCGTAGGTCTCGACCGTCGCCGCCCATTCGCCGTGGTCGGCGTCGAACAGGGCGACCGTCGCCCCTTCGGGCAGGCGCAGGACGTGGCGGAGGTGATGCGCCCGCTCGGGTTCGAGGCGGACGCGGTCGCCCGGCGCGAAGGGGCCGGGGTGGCGGATGCGGGTGGCGATGCGCTCGGACATGGGGGGAGAATGCCCGTCCGGGCCCCGTCCGCCAATTCCGCTCGCTGGCTTCCGCCACGCGATGCGGGCAAGCCCGCTCCCGGGCGCGACCCGAGGGACGGGAGACCGGCCGATCCGGACAGGGCGGCGCGCAACACCGGGTCGGTCTGCCGCACGCTCCCCGACCGCGTCGGCCACCCGCGTCCCGTGCGCGCAGCGCCCGCCGAAGTCGGCGTCGACGGCGCGGAGGACGTCGTCCGTCCGCCGGGCGAGCGTGCGGGCCAGCGCCAGCATCAGGCCGCGCCGCCGCGCCGCGGGAAGGCCGCGGTGGGCCTCGTGGGCGGCCGAAAGGGCGTCGAAGGCGGCACGGGGGGCGGTCACGGCATCCTCCTCATCCGGTCGCGGCCACGCCGCCCGTCAACCGATCGCGACGGTGCCGCCATTCATCCGATCGCGGCGGTGCCGCTGCGCACCGCCGCCTCGATCGTGGCCGGAAGGGCGGGATCGAGCCAGTCGCCCGCAAGGCGCAGGTTCTCCAGCGGACGCAGAGGGGGGCGGGGCATCGGCCCCGCCGCCTGCCGCACGGTGGCGAAACGCTCGACCACCCGGCGGACGGGCGGCATCGCGGCCGGCGGATC
>CANGXM010000216.1 GCA_947457845.1 Rhodospirillales bacterium
CGCAGCGCCGCGATCCGCGCCGTCGCCTCCGCCCACTCGGCCGCGAGCGGGCGCAGGACCACCGGCTCCACGATCTTCATGATCTTGTCGGGGTCGGTGTAGTGGATGCCGACACCGCGATCGGGGCCCCGATCGGCGGCACCCGTCGCCGGGGTGGCCGGGCCGTCGAACGCCCCCGCCATCGCGCGGCGCCGGCCGGGGTCGAGGCCGCGTTCGAACAGCGTGCCGAAGATCGACGGCTCGATCGCCGACCAGTCGAGCTTGGACGCCTCGAACAGGTCGCGGATCGACAGCCCGTCGAGGTCGAGCACGTCGTCGTCGTCGAACAGCCCGCCGTTCACCCAGGGGACCCGGGTGGAGCCGAACAGCCCGTCCCGGTCCTTCATCGCCCGGAACAGGCCCCGCGTGGCCTGGGCGAAGCGGGGCGGATCGTTGAGGCAGTCCTCCAGGATCTCGGAGAACAGCTGGTCGGGCAGCACGCCCACGTCCTCGGCGAAGAGGCAGAAGACGAAGCGGTTCATCACATGCGCGATGCGGCGCGGATCGGGCGCATCCTTTCGGGCGCGCAGGCGGGCGGCGACGTCGCCCACGGCACCCGCGGCCTTGGCCGTCACCGCCTCCCGCGTCAGGGACGGGCGCAGGCGGTCGGGCGCGATCCAGCAGTCGCGGAGTTCCCGCCGGCTCGCCTCGGTCGCGAGGTCGTGCAGGCGGTAGGTGCGGATGACCGTGATCTCGTTGGTGAAGTTGGTCCGGACGCGGATCTCCTGCGCGTCCGAAACGATCAGGAGCGGCGGGTTCGCCAGCGCCCGGGCATAGCGGTCGGCCTGCACCAGGGCGGAGGTGAGGTTCTTCGTCTCGCCCTTGTACTCCCAGACGAAACTATCGCGCTTCCAGACGTCCGCGAACCCGGCGGCCCCGTCCGTGTGGGGCACTGCCTTCTCGAAGCAATAATCGGCGTCGCGGGCGAACGAGATGGGATCGGGGACGTCGAGGACGCGGCAGAGCTCGTTGAAGTGGCTCTGGTAGAACTGCCGCTCCTTCAGCTCCCGCCCGCGCCAGCGGCTGATGAACTCCTCCGGTGACATGCCGCCCCGCTGCCGAAACCAAGGCGACGTTGGCGTGTGTCGGAGCCGGGGTCAACAACCTGAATTGACGACGATGGTCGTCGGATGGTGCGGAGAGGGCCCTCAGGCCGCCCGCACCGTCCTGAGGAACCCGTCCACCCGCTCCTCCAGCCGCCCGGCCTGGGCGGCCAGCATCTCCGAGGCGCCGAGGAGGTCGGAGGCGTTACGGCCCGTCTCGCCGGTCGCGGACTGGACGTCGGTGATGGCGCGGGTCACCTCGGTCGTGCCGGCCGAGGCCTGCTGCACGTTGCGCGCGATCTCCGCCGTCGCCGCGTCCTGCTCCTGCACCGCCGAGGCGATGGCGGTCGCGATGTCGTTCACCTGCTGGATGGTCGTGCCGATGGAGCGGATGGCGTCGACCGCCGCCCCCGTGGCCCCCTGCATGGACGCCACCTGCTGGCCGATCTCCTCGGTCGCGCGGGCGGTCTGGGTGGCGAGGCTCTTCACCTCGTTCGCCACCACCGCGAAGCCCTTTCCGGCCTCGCCCGCCCGGGCCGCCTCGATCGTCGCGTTCAGCGCCAGCAGGTTGGTCTGCGAGGCGATGTCGGCGATCAGCTTCACCACGTCGCCGATGCGCGCGGCGGCGGTGGAGAGCTGCGCCATCGTCTGGTCGGTCGAGTTGGCCTGCGCCGCGGCCTCGGACGCCACCTTGGCGCTCTGCTCCACCTGGCGCGCGATCTCCTGGATCGAGGCCGAAAGCTCCTCCGCCGCCGTCGCCACGGTCTGCACGTTCGACGAGGCCTGCAGCGCCGCCGCCGCCACGGCACCCGCCTGTTCCTCGGTCCGGCCGGCGTTGCCGGTGAGCGTGGAGGCCGACGACTTCATCTGCCCGGCCCCGGAGGAGACCGCGATCACCACCTCCTTCACGCCCGCCTCGAACTCGTCGGCCATGGCGCGCAGGTCGGCCTTGCGGCGCGACTCGGCCTCGGCGTCCAGCCGCGCCCGGTCGGCGCGCATGTGCTCGGTCTCCTCCGCCTTCTCGCGCAGCACCGCGACCGCCTTCGCCATGCGGCCGATCTCGTCCGCGCGGTCGGTGTCGGGAACGGCCACCGACAGGTCGCCGTCGGCGATCCGGCCGAGGGTGGCCACCTGCCGGCCGATGGGCCCGGTGATCGTGCCCGCCGCCAGCAGGCCGATCACGCCGCCCGCGCCGAGGATGACGAGCGCCACCACCGTGAGCATCGTGATCGCACCCTGCCGCTCCTGCGCCGTCGCCTCGGCCGGGACGAAGAACATCGCGACCGCCATCACCGCCCCGTCGAGGCCGCGGAGTGCCACGTCGCGACGGTCGTAGGCCCGACCGCCCAGCACGACGTCCGACTTCGCCTGGCCGTCGCGGGCGAGGGCGGCCATGGCCGCCGCGTCCGGCACCGGGACCTCCACGCCCTGAAGGCTGGACGCCTGCACCTTGCCACCGGCGACCAGCGCCACGTCGGCGGCCGAGACCGTCTTCAGCGCGGCGACAAGGTCCTCGCGCATGCGGACGCCGATCTTGATCGTGCCGACGACGCGCCCGCCGTCGAGGACGGGAACCACCGCGTCGCGCGCCATCTCGCCCGACGTGGGCGACACCGCGACCAGCGAGACCGGCCGGCCGGCCAGCGCCTGCCGGAGTTCGGGAAGGGCACCCTTGTCGTCGCCCCGCCGGTCGGAATGGCCGCGGGCCAGCACCACGCCCTTCGCGTCCGTGAGTTCGACGGTGGAGACCGTGGGATCGGCTTCGCGCAGCATGCGCAGCTCCCGCACCGCCCAGGCGCCCAGCGCCGCGCCGTCGCCGGCCGCGACCAGCGGGCCCAGATCGGCGCGGGCGGCCCAGGTGCGGCCATAGACGAGGACGCGCTGCTCCAGGTCCGACAGCGCGGTCAGCGCGCGGTCGACCGCCCCATCGCCGCGGCGTTCGGCCGCCAGATGCAGGTTCGTGTCGAACTGGCGGAAGCTGTAGGCGGACAGGCCCAGGACGGCCAGCGAGAGCGGGCACAGGATGGAGAGGACGATGCGGGCCTTGAGACCGAGCGTGCGCACGGAAGATCCCCCGAACGGGTTAACTTGATCTGCTTACTTTCGGACCGAAACCGTTTTCAATCAAATGGACGATCGGATCGGAACCGCATGCGGACGAAGTTTTTCCGCCGCGCGGACTATCCCAACGGTCAGTGCGCGCGATCTTCAGGTGCGCCGGGCCGCCGCCCGCTGCATCCCCTCGCCCAGCAGGCTCACCGCCAGCACCGCCACGGCGACCGCGAGCCCGGGGGCGACGATGACGTGGGGGGCCGTGCGCAGGACCGCGCGCCCCTCGGCGATCATGGCACCCCAGGTGGCGACGTTCGGATCGCCGAGGCCGAGGAAGGTCAGCGCCGCCTCGGACAGCATCGCCCCGGCGACGACGATGGGCGCCAGCGCCAGCAGCGGCCCGAGCGCGTTCGGCAGGACGCCGCCGAAGGCGATCGCGAGCGGGTGGCGGCCCAAGAGGCGCGAGGCATCGACGAAGGGGCGCGAGCGCAGCGCCATCACCTCCGCCCGCACGACGCGCGCGGGCCCGGTCCAGGCGCCGGCCGTCAGCGCGAGGAGGATGGCCGGCTGCGTCGGGCCGGCGACGCTGACGATGGCCAGCGCCAGAACGAAGCCCGGCACCGTCTGCACCGCGTCGGCGATCCGCATCAGGACCTCGTCCGCCGCCCCGCCCAGATAGCCGGCGATGGTGCCGACCGCGCCGCCCAGCAGCAGCGCCGCCGCCATCACCGCCGCCCCGGTGCCGAGCGTGCTTCGCGCGCCGTGCAGCAGGCCCGTCAGCACGTCGCGGCCCAGCCGGTCGGTGCCCAGCGGAAAGCGCGGATCGGCCAGCGGCAGGCGCAGCGGCCGGCCGACGATGGCGAGCGGATCGCCCGGCGCCAGCACCGGGGCGAGCAGCGCCGCCGCGACCATCAAGATCAGCACCCCGCTGCCGATCGCCCCCTCGGGCGTGCGCAGGACGGCCAGCACGTCACGCATCCCCGGCCCCGATGCGCGGGTCGAGGCGGACCATCACGAGGTCGACCAGCAGGTTCGCGGCGATCACCACCACCGTGCCCGCCAGCACCACGCCGATCAGCAGGGCCAGGTCGCGGCCCGCGACCGCCTCGTAGGCCAGCCGCCCCATGCCGGGGACGGCGAACACCGTCTCCACCACCACGCTGCCGCCGAACAGGGTGCCCGCCTGCTGGCCCAGCAGCACGACGACCGGCAGGAAGGCCGGCCGGGCGACGGCACCCCAGACCACGGCGCGCTCGCTGAGGCCCCGGGCGCGGGCGGCGCGGACGTGGTCGGCCCGCCACGCGTCGACCATGCCGGCGCGCAGCGTGCGCAGGTAGAGCGCGACATAGCCCGTCCCCAGCGCGAGGGTGGGAAGGATCAGGTGCCGGGCCGTGTCGAGCACGCCGCCCGCGCCGCCGATGGTGCGGATGCCGCCGACGGGCAGCCAGCCGAGCTGCACCGCGAACCAGCGGATCAGCAGCAGGCCCAGCCAGAACGACGGGATGGCGAGCAGCGCCAGCGCCGCCGTCGAGAGCAGCCGGTCGCCGAGGCTTCCCGGCCGCGCACCGGCGAGGAGCCCGCCCAGCGTGCCCAGCACGGCGGCGAAGGTCACGGCCGCGACCATCAGGGCGAGGGTGATCGGGATGCGCTCGGCGATCACCGCCGCGACCGGGCGCGAGAAGACGACCGACGTGCCGAGATCGCCCGCGGCGAGGCGGAGCGCGAAGATCGCGAACCGGTCGGGGCCGGACAGGTCGAGCCCGAAGCGCGCGCGCAGGTCGGCGACGAACGCCGCGTCGCCCCCGCCCGCCTGGGCGAGATAGGCGTCGGCCGCGTCGCCGGGCGCCGCCTCCAGCAGGATCCAGGTGCCCAGCACCACGAGCAGCACCGTGGGGACCGCCGCGGCGAGGCGGCGGGCGATCAGGCGGACGGTGCGCAAGGGGGCGACCCGGGGAACACCGCGGCGGCTCGCCCCCTCTCCCTGTCCCTCTCCCCGGGGGGGAGAGGGGACGCATCGTCGGGTTCACTCCCCTCCCCCCCCCGGGGGGAGGGGGCGGGGGAGAGGGGGTCGACGCCGAGGTGCCGGGCCGTCACTCCGCCAGCCACGTATCCGCCCAGTGCGAGGTCGCCCAGCGGGGGTTGTTCGCCACGTTGCGCACGCTGTCGCGCGCCACCGTGATGAAGGTGAACTCCGCCACGTTGACCAGCGGAACGTCCTCGGCCGCGATCCGCTGGAACGCGCGGTAGGCGGCCGTGCGCCCGGCCGCGTCCACCGCCCCCGCCGCGCGGTCGATCACGGCGTTCATGGCCGGGTTGTCGTAGCCGTACTGGTTGGAGAACGGCACCCCGGCCGGCAGCCCGCCCTGGAACAGGATGGTGGTCGAGATGGCGGGGTCGTTGCGGTAGACGGGCGAGCCGACGGCAAGGTCGAACTCGTGGGTGGTGTAGACCGCGCGGGTGTGGGCGGCGCTGTCGTTGTTCACGACCTGCGCGTCGATGCCCACCGCGCGCAGCGCCTGACGCAGATAGTCGCCGAACTGGCGCGTCTGCTCGAACCAGGGCGCGGGCAGCAGGCGCAGCGCGAAGCGCGTGCCGTTGGCGCCACGCGGGAAGCCCGCCTCGTCCAGCAGCGCGTTCGCGCGGCGCACGTCGAAGGGGGTGCCGGGCAGGTCGGCCACGTGGAACTGCGCGTCGAACTTCGGGATCGGGCCGTTCGACGCCTTGGCATAGCCGAGGAAGATGGTGTCGACCACGAAGTCGCGGTCGATGGCGTGGGCGATGGCGCGCCGCACCCGCGGGTCGGCCAGCTCCCGGCGGCGGTGGTTGATCTCCACCGTCAGCTGATAGGTGATGCCCTCGTAGCCCTCGGGGATGACCTTCACCCCCGGCACCTTGCCGATGCGCTCGAGGTCGGCCAGCGGAACGGCGGAGAAGGCGGCCAGCTGGATCTGGTTGGCCTCCAACGCCGCCGCGATGGCGCCCCGGTCGGGCATGACGCGGTAGACGATCGCATCGAGGAAGGGCCGGTTCGCCTCCCAGTAGGCGGGGTTGCGCTCCAGCCGGTAGAACTCGCCCGGCCGGTGCTCGGCGAAGCGGAACGGGCCCGTGCCCACCAGCCGCGCGTTGGCCGGGTTCGCGTTGGGGTCCGTGCCCTCGTACAGGTGGCGGGGGAGCACCGCGCTGAGCGCCGGCAGCGCGTTGCGCACCAGCTGGAACGGCACGGGGCGGGAGAAGCGCAGGATCGCCGTCCGCGCGTCGGGCGTGTCCACCGCCTCCAGGTCGCGGAAGACGATCCGCCCGAGGTTCTGGAGCGGCTTCCACGCGTTCATCGCCGTCCAGGCGACGTCGGCCGAGGAGAAGGGCCGCCCGTCGTGCCACGTCACCCCCTCGCGCAGGGTGAGGCGAACCGAGCGGCCGTCGGCCGACCCCTCCCACGCGGTCGCGAGGCGAGGTGCCAGGCCGTCCCCGCCGTAGACCATCTCGGCCAGCGGCTCGATCACCTTGCTGGCCACGTAGAAGACGCCGTTCGACGCGATCAGCGCCGGGTTCAGGTTGCGGGGCTCGCCATCGGCGGCCACCACCAGCGTCCCGCCCCGCCGTTCGGCCTGGGCGCGCGCCAGCCGCGGCAGCGCGAGCGCGCCCGCGCCGGCCAGGGTGCCTGCCATGAAACCGCGACGCGTCGAGCGCATGACGACCATCTCCCAGCTCCCTCGAAGGCGGGCCGGCCGGCCGACGACCGGCAGGCCTCCCGCACCGACAGGGCTACATCATTGCACGGGCCCGCAGAAGCGAAAACACAGTCGATTGTCGTCGATGCGACACATGATCACAGTTCGTTACTGTTTATTTTGCCGCAATCACGCCGCCGGACCGACGAGGGCGCGGTCGGCGATCAGGGCGACGAGGGCGGCCACCTCCTCCGCCACGAGCGGGGTGCGCACGGCGGGCGCGTCGGGCCAGCCGTCGAGCGTCGCCCGGGTCCCGATCCGGTAGCCGAAGGGCACCCCCCGCGCACGCAGCAGATCGACGAAGGGCCGCGTGGAGGCCCCGCGCACCGACTGGGCGACGACGGCGAGATCGAAGGTCTGGCCCTGCGCCATCGTCCGCGCGGCCTCCAGGCTCCGCATCGGCCCGAGCGTCGGATGGCCGAGCGCCGCCAGCGCCGCGACGAGGCCGGGACCCGCCACCGGGTCGTCGTCCACCACCAGCACCCGCAGAACCTTGGCCTGCACGACACCCGCCCCG
>CANGXM010000217.1 GCA_947457845.1 Rhodospirillales bacterium
CGGCTCGCGTCGCCGTAGACGACCGGCCGCCCGTCGGCCGCCGCGTCGCGGACCCCGGCGGCGTCGAGGTCGACCGCCACCCACGGCACCTGCTGCTCGGCGAGGAATGCCGCCACGGTGCGCCCGACCCGTCCGTAGCCGGCGATCACCACGTGGCCCTCCGGCCCGTGGCCGGCGGCGGGAACCGCGTGCCCGTCCGCATCCGCGCGCCGCGGCAGGCGGGCGACGATCCGGTCGGCGAGCGCCGGCAGGAAGGGCGTCGTCACGATCGAAATCCCGACGAGGGCGAACATGAACTGCGCCGTCGCGGCCTCCACCACGCCCGTCACCAGCGCCGCGCCCAGCACGACGAAGGCGAACTCGCCCCCCTCGGACAGGATCACGCCGGCCCGCACCGCCGCATCTCGCGGAGCGCCGAACAGGCGCGCGAGCCCGGCGATCAGGGCGCCCTTGATCAGCATCAGGCCCACGACGGAGGGCAGCAGCCAGCCGACCGAGTCCACGATGAGCGCGAGGTCGACCGTCATCCCCACCGACAGGAAGAAGAGGCCGAGCAGCAGGCCCTTGAAGGGCTGGATGTCGGCCTCGACGTGGTGGCGGAAGGCCGAGCCCGCGAGCGCCATCCCGGCGAGGAACGCGCCCAGCGCCGCCGAGAGCCCCAGCGCGTGGGTCGCCCAGGCCGTGCCGAGGACGACGAAGAGCGCGGTGGCCGTCAGCACGTCCGGGCTCCGGGTCGCGGCGGCGCGGGCGAACAGCGGGCCCAGCGCCCACCGCCCCAGCGCCGCGATCACGCCGACCGCCGCCGCCGCCTTGACCACGGCGAGGCCCAGCGTCGCGGGCAGGTGGTCCGTCCCCCCTTCGCCCAGCATCGGCACGAGCACGAGCAGCGGCACCACCGCGAGGTCCTGGAGCAACAGGACCGAGAAGGCGATGCGCCCGTGGGGCGACGCGACCTCCCCTCGCTCCACGAGGAGCTGGACGACGACCGCGGTCGAGGACAGCGCGAGCCCGACGCCCAGCAACAGGGCGACGGCCGGCGGGTTGCCCCAGGCGAGCGCCACCGCGCCAATCACCGACCCGCAGGCGACGACCTGCGCGCTGCCCAGCCCGAAGACCCAGCGGCCCAGCGCCCGGAACCGCTCGATCGAGAGGTCGAGCCCGATCACGAACAGCAAGAACACGACGCCGAGTTCGCCCACCGCCCGCACCGTCTCCACGTCGGGCGCGAGGTCGAGCACCGAGGGGCCGATCACCATGCCCGCGACGAGGAAGCCCAGCACCGGCGACAGCCGCAGCCGGTGCAGCACGAGGACGACGACGAGCCCGACCGACAGGAAGAGGAGGGCCTCCTCCAGCAGCGGGATGCCCTGCGCGGCCTCCCCGCCCGCCCCCGCCGCGAGGGCCTGCGTGATCATCGCGCCCAGTCCGGCTTGCGCTTGGCGAGGAAGGCCGCGATGCCCTCGCGCGCCGCGTCGCCCGCCCGCTGGTCGGCGATCCGCTCCGCGGTCTCCCGCACCAGCGCGTCGTCCGTCGGGCGCCGCGCGACGGCGGCGATCAGGTCCTTGGCCGCCGCCTGCGCCTCCGGCGACCCGTCGAGGACACGGGCGACGATCCGGTCGACCGCGGCGTCGAGCATGTGGCCGGGCACGACCTCGTGGACGAGCCCGATGCGGTGCGCCTCCATCGCCGAGACGGGCTCGGCGGTGAGGAACAGGCGCCGTGCCGCCCGCTCGCCGATGGCCGCGATCACATAGGGCGAGATGACGGCCGGGATCAGGCCCAGCTTCACCTCGGTCAGGGCGAAGCGGGCGCCGTCGGCCGCGACCGCGACGTCGCAGCAGGCCACCAGCCCCACGCCCCCGCCGTAGGCCGCCCCGTGGACGGCCGCGACGACCGGCCGGGGGAACCGGTCGATCGTCCGCATCAGGGCCGCGAGGCCCATGGCGTCGGCCACGTTCTCGTCCCGGGAATAGCCGGCCATCCGCTTCATCCAGCCGAGGTCGGCCCCGGCTGAGAAGCTGGCCCCGTTCCCGCGCAGCACCACGCAGCGCACGTCGCCGGCCGTGGCGAGGCGCTCGAAGGCGGCGGTCAGCTCGGCGATGGTCCGCTCGTCGAAGGCGTTGTGCACGTCGGGCCGGTTCATGGTCACGACGGCGACGCCGTCGCCGCGCAGAACCGTCAGGACGACGGGGCCGTGTCGGGCGGGGCCGTGTCGGGCGGGGCCGTGTTGGACGGGGTCGGACAAGACGGACTCCTGCGGGTGGCCGGGAGTGCCGCCTCATGGCTCGACGGGCTCACCATGAGGCGACGGCGACGGTGCCGCCCCACCCTACCCCACCGACAGCGTCACCGTGAACACCGCGCCCAGGGGCCGCCCCTCCGCGTCGGTGCGGTTGGCCGCCGTCAGCCGCCCGCCCAGCGCCTCCACGATCTGCCGCGCGATCGACAGGCCGAGGCCCGAATGCTGGCCGAACCCCTCGCCGGCCGGGCGCTCCGTGTAGAAGCGCTCGAAGATCGCCTCCTCCTTGCCCGGCGGGATGCCGGGGCCGTCGTCCTCCACCCGGACGACCGCGCGCTCCCCGTCCGGCCCGGCGACGCGCTGGACCGACAGGCGCACCTCCCCGCCGGGCGGGGAGAAGGAGAGCGCGTTGGCGATCAGGTTCTGGAACACCTGGACGAGCCGCCCCTCCAGCCCCGGCACCATCAAGGGCGGCCCCTCCCACGCCCGCATGGCGACGCGCGGCGCCTCCGGCTCGTCCTCGGCGGTGGCCGCGTGGATCTCGGCCAGGGTGGCGAGCATCCGCGCGACGTCCACCGGCTGGGGCTCGGCGCGGCTCAGTTCCGCGTCGAGGCGCGAGGCGGCGGAGATGTCGGAGATGAGGCGGTCGAGGCGGCGGACGTCGTGCTCGATCACCGCCATCAGCCGCGCGCGGCGCTCGGGGTCCTGGATCCGGCCCGCCGTCTCGACCGCGCTGCGCAGGCTCGCAAGCGGGTTCTTGAGTTCGTGGGCGACGTCGGCGGCGAAGCGCTCGATGGCGTCGAGGCGGTCCCACAGCGCCGCCGTCATGTCGCGCACCGCGCCCGACAGGTCGCCGATCTCGTCCCGGCGATGGCGGTAGTCCGGGATCTCCGCCCGCCGCCGCCGGCTGGTGGCGCCGTGACCGGGGCGGACCCGGTCGGCGGCGCGGGCGAGGCGGCGGATCGGCCGGGCGATCGTCTGGGCGAGCCAGAGCGACAGGAGCGTGGTGACCAGCAGCGCGCCGGCGAAGACCTGCAGCACCTCCAGCCGGACCGACCGCACGGCGGCGGCGATGTCCGCCCCGGGGCGGGAGACCATCACCACGCCCTGGATCTGGCGCAGGCGCTGGACCGGAACCGCGGCGGTGAGCACCAGCTGCTGGTCCGGCCCCGACCACGCGTGCGCCGAAGCCCCTCCCGCAAGCGCGCCGACCACGTCGGGATAGTCGCCGCCGCGCTGTTCCGGCCGCTCGACGTAGGGGGGCAGGTCCTCCCAGTCCGGGACCCGGACGACGATCCAGTCGTAGACCGCGTAGACGAGGCGGCGGGCGAGGTCCGGCCGGTCCGCCGGCGGCAGCTGCACGATCTGCACCGGCCCGCCGGGGCCGAACAGCGCCCGGCTGTCGGCCAGCAGCGCGCCATCGGGCGCGAACAGGCGGGTCCGCACGCTGGCGGTCGCCGTCAGGCGGCGGATCATGGAGCGCGCCGCCTCCGGTTCGAGGGCGTGCCGCTCGTCGTCCACGGGCATCACCGCCCCCTCGCCGAGTGCGGCGGCGAAGACGCGGGCCTGGTCGGTCAGCGCGGCGAGTTCCGCGCGCACCAGCCCGTCCTGGTAGCGGCCGAGGAACAGGAGCCCGACCGCGAGGATGACGAGCGAGAGGCCGTTGAGCGCGAGAATGCGCAGCGTGAGGGGGGAGAGGAAGCGGTCGTGACGGCGGCGACTGCGGGGGGAGAGGGGGTCGCCGGCACCGTCCGTGCGGCGCAGCGCGCTCACGCCTCCTTGTACCGATAGCCGACGCCGTACAGCGTCTCGATCTGCGAGAACTCGGTGTCCACGACCTTGAACTTCTTGCGGATCCGCTTGATGTGGCTGTCGATCGTCCGGTCGTCGACGTAGATGTGCTCGCCGTAGGCCGCGTCCATCAGCTGGTCCCGGCTCTTCACGTGCCCGGGGCGGATGGCGAGCGCCTTGACCAGCAGGAACTCGGTCACCGTCAGCTCGATCGGCTCGCCCCGCCAGGTGCAGGCGTGCCGCGCCCCGTCCAGCAAAAGGTCGCCGCGCACGACCAGCGACGCCGGTTCCGGCGTCGCCTTGGAGCGCGCGAGCTGGTCGCGGCGCAGCACCGCCCGGATCCGCTCGACCAGCAGGCGCTGGGAGAAGGGTTTGGTGATGTAGTCGTCCGCGCCGAGCTTCAGGCCCAGCAGCTCATCCACCTCCTCGTCCTTGGAGGTGAGGAAGATGACCGGGATCGGCCCCGACTGCCGCAGGCGCGTGAGGAGTTCGATCCCGTCCATCCGCGGCATCTTGATGTCGGCGACCACGAGGTCGGCGGGGCGGGCGCCGAGGCCCTTCAGCGCCTCCTCCCCGTCCCCGAAGGTGCGCACCTCGAAGCCTTCCGCCTCGAGCGTCATCGAGACGGAGGTCAGGATGTTCCGGTCGTCGTCGACCAACGCGATCCTGGTGACCATGCCGCGGCACTCCCCGACGGGTCACCGCCCGATCGGGCGTGCCCCTTTGAGCGGTTGTCTCGCGTGTCAATATGGCGATGTTGCGACGGTCGCGGAAGGACGACGGGGATGACGGAAACGGAGGGGGGAACGCCCGGACCGGCGGCGGCGGAGACGCCGGCCGCGGTGGCGCGGCGGGTGATGCGCGGGGTCGACCGCGCGGCGCTGGCGACCGCCCAGCGGGACGCGGGCGCCTGGCCCTATCCCTCGCTGGTGCTGACCGCGCTCGATCCGGACGGCTCGCCCCTCCTGCTGATCTCCACGCTGGCCGACCACACCCGCAACCTCCTGGAGGATCCGCGCTGCGGCCTGCTGTTCGACGGGACGGCGGGGCTCGACGAGCCGCTGACGGGCCCGCGCGTCTCGGTCCTGGGAACCGCCGCCAGGACCGACGACCCCCGCCACCGCGACCGCTTCGTCGCCCGCCATCCGGGTGCCGCCCTCTACGCCGGCTTCGGCGACTTCGCGGTCTGGCGGGTGACGGTGGAGCGCGCGCACCTCGTGGCGGGGTTCGGGCGCATCCACTGGATCGCGGGCACGGGGATCGTCCGGCCGGCCGGGGCGGTCGAAGCGCTCGCCGCACGCGACGGCGACGTCGTCGGCCACATGAACGAGGACCATGCCGACGCGGTGCGTCTCTACGCCACGGTGCTCGCCGGCCAGCCGGACGGAGACTGGCGGATGACCGGGATCGATCCCGACGGGTTCGACCTGCGGTGCGGCGGCCGGATCGCGCGGGTCGCGTTCGACCGGCCGGTCGCCGACGCCGAGGCCGCCCGGGTCGAACTCGTCCGCCTCGTGAAACACGCGCGCCGGACCCTGTCGGGAGACTGTTGAAAGGTCCATGTGACGGAACGAAGCCACGCCCCGACCAACGGGGCCGACGACGAAGAAAACAGGAGAAACGCCCTTGACCCCCACCGCCACCCTCGACGCCCACCTCCGCGCCCTCGGGCTGCGGAACCTGCGGGCGGTCCACCACGATCTGTCCGCGGCACGGCTCACCGAGGAGGCGATCCTCAGGGGCGAGGCGATGCTGTCGGCGAGCGGCGCCGTCGTGGCGCTGACCGGCCAGCACACCGGCCGCTCCCCCAACGACAAGTTCGTCGTGCGCGACGCGACGACCGAGGGCGAGGTGGCCTGGGGCGGCGTGAACCGCCCGTTCGAGAGCGAGCGCTTCGCCCGCCTCCACGCGAAGATGGCCGCCTACCTCCAGGGGCGCGAGGTCTTCGTCCAGGACCTGTTCGCCGGCGCCGACCCGGCGCATCGGCTGCGGGTGCGGGTGATCACGCGCCATGCGTGGCACAATCTGTTCGCCCGCAACATGTTCATCCGCCCGCGGGCGGATGAGAAGGCGGGGTTCGAGCCCGACTTCACCATCCTGCAGGTGCCGGAGTTCCTGGCCGATCCGGCCGAGGACGGCACCCGGACCGAGACCTTCATCCTGGTCGACTTCACCCGCCGCCTGGTGCTGATCGGCGGCACCTCCTATGCCGGGGAGATCAAGAAGTCGATCTTCGGCATCCTCAACTTCCTGCTGCCGCCGCGCGGCGTGCTGCCGATGCACTGCTCGGCCAACATGGGGCCGGACGGGGACGTGGCGGTCTTCTTCGGCCTGTCGGGCACGGGCAAGACGACGCTCTCGGCCGACGGGTCGCGCACGCTGATCGGCGACGACGAGCATGGCTGGTCCGACGGCGGCATCTTCAACTTCGAGGGCGGCTGCTACGCCAAGGTGATCAACCTGTCGGCCTCGGCCGAGCCCGAGATCTGGGCGGCCAGCCACCGGTTCGGCACGGTGCTCGAGAACGTGGTGATGGACCCCGCGACCCGCCGCCTCGACCTTGACGACCGGCGCCACACCGAGAACACGCGCAGCTGCTATCCCATCGACTACATCGCGAACGCGTCCGTCAGCGGGATGGCGCCGCTGCCGAAGACGATCGTGATGCTGACCGCCGACGCCTTCGGCGTGCTGCCCCCGATCTCGCGGCTGACGCCCGAACAGGCGATGTACCATTTCCTGTCCGGCTATACGGCCAAGGTGGCCGGGACCGAAAAGGGCGTGACCGAGCCGCAGGCGACCTTCTCCTCCTGCTTCGGCGGCGTCTTCATGCCGCGCCACCCCACCGTCTACGCCCGCATGCTGGGCGAGAAGATGAAGGCCCACGGCGTCACCTGCTGGCTGGTCAACACCGGCTGGACCGGCGGCGCGTTCGGCACGGGGCGCCGCATGCCGATCGTCCACACCCGCGCCCTCCTGCGGGCGGCGCTGGACGGCCACCTCGCCACCGTCTCCCACGCCCGCGACCCGGCCTTCGGCCTCTTGGTGCCCGAGGCGTGCCCGGAGGTGCCGGCGGACGTGCTGCTGCCGAAGAACACCTGGGCCGACAAGCAGGCCTACGACACGACCGCGCGCGAGGTGGCGAAGCGTTTCGAGGCCAACTTCGGCCAGTTCGCCGCCCATGTGGACGAGCGCGTGATGGCGGCGGCGATCCGGGCGGCGGCGTAGGGGGGGGGCGGGCCCTCGACCCTGTGCCTCCTGCGCGCCGCGGGAGAGGGACG
>CANGXM010000218.1 GCA_947457845.1 Rhodospirillales bacterium
CCGCCGGGCGGCGCTCGAACCCGGGACGGCGGTGCGGGCGAAGTGGCGGGCGCGCCTCGCGGACCATCTGGGCGCCTGGACGCTGGAGCCCGAACGCCAGACGGGCGCCCTCCTGCTCGACGACCGGTCGCGGCTGGCGGCCCTGGTGTCCGCCTGCGCGGTGCTGGAGGCCGTCCTGCCCGAGCGGCTGCCGCTCCCGGCGGTCCACGCGGGCACGGTCGCCCTGTTCGAGTCGCTCGACGGGCCGGCCTGGGCGGCGGCCTGCGTGCGGTGGGAGGTGGGGCTGCTGGCCGAACTGGGCTTCGGCCTCGACCTCTCGGCCTGCGCCGCCACGGGGGCCGTCGACGACCTCGCCTTCGTCAGCCCGCGCACCGGCCGCGCCGTTTCCCGCGCCGGGGCCGCGGGGTACGAGGACCGGCTCCTTCCGCTGCCCGGCTTCCTCGTCGGCGCGGGCGCCGACGATCCGGTGGCGATCCGCGACGGGCTGCGGCTGACCGGCCATTTCCTCGAACGCCAGGCCGGTGCTTCGCTGCCGCCGGCCCGCGTCAGGTTCGCGGAACGTTTCCATTCCGCACCCGGAACCGGTAATCCTTTCCCATCATGAGCGACACCCGTGACATCGAGAAGCCGCTCTCCGAAGCCCTCGGCGAGCGGTATCTGGCCTATGCGCTGTCGACCATCGTGTCGCGGTCGCTGCCCGACGTGCGCGACGGCCTGAAGCCCGTCCACCGTCGCCTGCTGTTCGCGATGAGCGAGCTGCGCCTCGAGCCGACCCAGATGCCGAAGAAGTCGGCCCGCGTGGTCGGCGACGTGATCGGCAAGTTCCACCCGCATGGCGACGTCGCGGTCTACGAGGCCCTGGTCCGCCTCGCGCAGGACTTCGCCCAGCGCTATCCGCTGGTCGACGGGCAGGGGAACTTCGGGAACATCGACGGCGACAACGCCGCGGCCATGCGCTACACGGAGGCCCGCCTCACCGAGGTGGCCAAGGCGCTGCTCGACGGGCTGGACGAGGACGCGGCCGACTTCCGCGCCACCTACGACGGCGAGGGGCAGGAGCCCGTCGTCCTCCCCGCCGCCTTCCCCAACCTGCTCGCCAACGGCTCGGCCGGCATCGCCGTCGGCATGGCCACCTCGATCCCCCCGCACAACGCGGGCGAGATCTGCGACGCGCTCACGCTCCTCCTGAAGAAGCCGGACGCGCCGGTCGAACAGCTGGTCGACCGCATGCCGGGGCCGGATTTCCCCACCGGCGGCATCCTGGTCGAGCCGCGCGAGAGCGTGCTGGAGGCCTACCGTACCGGTCGCGGCTCCTTCCGCCTGCGCGCCCGCTGGACGGTGGAGAAGCTGGGGCAGGGGACGTGGCAGGCGATCGTCACGGAGATCCCCTATCAGGTACAGAAATCGCGCCTGATCGAGCGCATCGCCGAACTGCTGGCGACCAAGAAGCTCACCCTCCTGGAGGACGTGCGCGACGAATCGGCCGAGGACGTGCGCGTCGTCCTCGTGCCGAAGAGCCGGAACGTCGATCCGGACATGATGATGGAACAGCTGTTCCGGCAGTCGGACCTGGAGGTCCGGGTGCCGCTGAACATGAACGTGCTGGACGCCCAGACGGTGCCGCGCGTCATGTCGCTGCGGGACGTGCTGCAGGCCTTCATCGACCACCGGCTGGAGGTGCTGGACCGCCGGACGCGCCACCGGCTGACGAAGATCGACCAGCGGCTGGAGGTCCTCGCCGGCTATCTCGTCGCCTACCTCAACCTAGACGAGGTGATCCGCATCATCCGCGAGGAGGACGAGGCGAAGCCGGCGCTGATGGTGCGGTTCGAGCTGACCGACGCGCAGGCCGAGGCCATCCTCAACATGCGCCTGCGGGCCCTGCGCAAGCTCGAGGAGTTCGAGATCCGCAAGGAGCACGACGCGCTGACGGCCGAGAAGGGCGACCTCTCCGCACTGCTCGCGGACCCCGGGAAGCGGCGTGACGCGGTCGGGCGCGAGTTCTCCGAGATCAAGCGGAAGTTCGGCAAGGCGACGAAGCTCGGCCGGCGGCGCACCGACGTCGCCGACGCGCCGCCCGCGGTGGAGATCCCGCCCGAGGCCTTCGTGGAGCGGGAGCCGGTCACGGTCTTCCTCTCCGAGAAGGGCTGGATCCGCACCGTGCGCGGCCACGTCACCGACACGGCCGAGGTGAAGTACAAGGAGGGCGATGCCGAGCACTTCGTCCTCCACGCCGAGACGCCGGACAAGCTGCTCCTCTTCGCCACCAACGGGCGCGTCTTCACCCTCGCCGTCGACAAGCTGCCCAAGGGCCGCGGGTTCGGGGAGCCGGTGCGCCTCATGGTCGACCTGGAGGCGGCGGAGGTGTTGGCGATGCTGAAGCACCGGCCGGGCGGCCAGCTGATCGTCGCGTCGAGCGAGAGCCGCGGCTTCCGCGTCGGCGAGGACGAGGTGCTGGCGCAGACCCGGGCCGGCAAGCAGATCCTGAACGTGACGGCGCCGGAGGAGGCGCGGTTCTGCGTACCGGTCCACGGCGACGCGGTCGCGGTCATCGGCAACAACCGCAAGCTCCTCGCCTTCCGGCTGGACGACCTGCCCGAGATGGCGCGCGGTCGCGGCGTGATCCTCCAGAAGCACACGGACGGGCGCGTGGCCGACATCACCACCTTCACGCTCGCCGACGGGCTGTCGTGGAAGAGCGGCGAGCGGGTGCGGACCGAGGACATGAAGCCCTGGCTCGGCGCGCGGGCTTCCCAGGGCAAGCTGCCGCCCAACGGCTTCCCACGGCAGAATCGCTTCACCTGAACCGACGGGACGGCTATAAGCCGCCTTCATGTGACGTTTTCCTGACGGGGTTGGTCGGATGGCTGGTTCGGACGTGATGCGCGCCCCCCTCGCGGCGGCCCTTTGGCCCGCGACCGGGCGCGGGGCGGTGCTTCGGGCGGCGACCCTCGCGGTGTTCGGCAGCCTCCTCCTCTGGGCGTCGGCCAAGGTTCAGGTGCCGTTCTGGCCCGTGCCGATGACGATGCAGACCTACGTCGTGCTGGTGATCGGCGCCGCCTACGGCGCGCGCCTGGGGGCCGCCACCGTGGCGCTCTACCTCGCGCAGGGCTTCGCCGGCCTGCCGGTCTTCGCCGGTGCGGCGACCGGTCCCGCCTATCTCATGGGCCCGACGGCCGGCTATCTCGTCGGCTTCGTCGCCGCCGCCGCCGTCGTGGGATGGCTGGTGCAGCGGGGCGGCGCGCGGTCGGTGGCGCGCATGGTCGTGGTTATGGCCGTCGGCTCGGCGGTGATCCTGTCGCTCGGCGTCGCGTGGCTGTCGGCCGCGATCGGGTTCGAGCGGGCGGTGGCGGTCGGGCTGCTGCCGTTCCTGACCGGCGACGTGCTCAAGACGGCGCTGGCCGCGGCGACCCTGCCGCTGGCGTGGCGGGCGATCGATCGGAAAGCCTGAACCGGCGATCAACGCCGGTCGGTTTTTGAGAGTGACGGGCGAACGGGGCCAGGAGGCCCCGGCGCCTTTTTTTGGGGAGTGCTTCTCGTGAACGGCCTGGAAACCGTGGTCCGCGCGATCGATGGCTTCAACGATGCCATCGGGCGGACGGTCATGTGGTTGACGCTGGGGACGGTGCTCGTCTGCTTCGCCGTCGTGACACTGCGCTACGTGTTCAGCATCGGCTACACTTGGATGGGCGAGATCTACGTGTGGCAGCACGCGGTCGTCTTCCTCGTCGGCGCCGGCTACACGATGCGCCACGGCGGCCACGTCCGGGTGGACGTCTTCTACGGAAAGTTCAGCCCGCGCCGGAAGGCGATGGTCGACATCTTCGGGACGATGGTCTTCCTCTTCCCCTGGCTGTTCGTCGTCGCCTACCTCAGCCGCGACTTCGTCCTGGGGTCGTGGGCGATCCGCGAGCCATCGTTCCAGGCGAACGGGCTGCAGGGCCTCTTCCTGCTCAAGACCTGCATCTGGATCTTCTGTGGCGTCGTGGCCCTCCAGGGGATCGCCATGATCGCGCGGAGCCTGCTGGTCATCGGCGGCCGCGAGCATTGGCTCGCCGAATCCTCGCACTGACCGACGGGAGACAGACGACATGGATCCCGTGCTCATCGGGGAGATCATCGCGGTCGCGATGTTCCTCTCCACCATCTTCGCCATCATGCTCGGCTATCCGGTCGCCTTCACGCTGGCCGGCATCGGGCTGATCTTCGCCGTCATCGGCAACGCCTTCGGCGTGTTCGACTTCAACTACCTCTCCGCGCTCGCCAACCGCTACTTCGGCACGATGGTGAACGAGGTGCTGGTGGCGGTTCCGCTGTTCGTCTTCATGGGTGTCGTCCTCGAGCGGTCGAAGATCGCCGAGGCGCTGCTGGAGACGATGGGCCAGCTCTTCGGCTCGCTCCGCGGCGGTCTCGGCATTTCGGTCGTGCTGGTGGGCACGCTGCTGGCCGCCTCCACCGGCATCGTGGGCGCCACCGTCGTCACGATGGGCCTTCTCAGCCTGCCGGCGATGATGCGCGCCGGCTACGATCCCAAGCTCGCCACCGGCGTCATCTGCGCCTCTGGCACGCTGGGCCAGATCATCCCGCCGTCGACCGTGCTGATCTTCATGGGCGACATGCTGCAGGCCGCGAACTCCTCGGCCCAGCTGTCGCTCGGCAACTTCGCGCCCGATCCGGTCTCGGTCGGCGAACTGTTCGCCGGCGCGATGATCCCGGGCCTCACCCTCTCGCTGCTCTACATCAGCTGGGTCGTCTTCAAGTCGATCGTCGATCCGCAAAGCTGCCCGCCGCTGCTGATGACCGCGGAGGAGAAGCGGGGCCTGCCGGGCCGCATCCTCGGCGCGCTTCTGCCGCCGCTGATGCTGATCCTCGCGGTCCTCGGCTCGATCCTCACCGGCATCGCGACGCCGACCGAGTCCGCGGCCGTCGGCGCCGTCGGCGCGATGATCCTCGCCGCGATGAACCGCCAGCTGAACATCCGGATGCTGAAGGAGGTGATGGACAGCACGCTGCGCATCAGCTCCATGGTGTTCGTCATCCTGATGGGTGCGTCTGTGTTCTCGCTCGTGTTCCGCGGCCTCGGCGGCGAGCATCTGGTCGAGGACATTCTGAAGAGCATGCCGGGCGGACAGGTGGGCGCGATCCTGCTCGTCATGTTCGTCATGTTCATCCTCGGCTTCTTCCTCGACACGTTCGAGATCATCTTCATCATGGTGCCGATAACTGCGCCCGTTCTGCTCAAGCTCGGCGTCGATCCGATCTGGCTCGGCGTGATCATGGGCGTGAACCTGCAGACGAGCTTCCTCACGCCACCGTTCGGCTTCGCGCTGTTCTACCTGCGCGGCGTGGCGGGCAAGCTGGTCAGCACGGCCGACATCTATCGCGGCATCATCCCCTTCGTCGGCCTGCAGGTCGTCGGCATCGCCCTCGTCTGGGCGATCCCGGAGATGGCGACGTGGATCCCCGATCAGCTCTTCTCGGTCGAGGCGCTGAACACCGGCGGCGAGCGCCAGAACATCGACGATGCGCTGAAGGGGCTCGGCGGCGAAGAGGAGGAGGGCGGCCTGGACAACCTCTTCCAGCCGCGGACCAACAACTGACCGGGGGCGCGGGGCGATCCGCCGCCCGCGCCCGGCCGGCCCAAAGAAAAGGCCCGCACCCTTCCGGGGTGCGGGCCTTTCCGTTTGCGGACGCCGGCCGTGGGATCAGCCGCGGCGGCCGTTGTGCGGGAACGGCAGCTGGCGGGCGTTGAGGTACGCCTGCTCGTTGATGCGCGTGCCCTGCATGACCTTCGAGCGGAAGTCGAGGTAGCCCGTGATGATCTTGCGGGTCATGGGGTCGCCGCCCTCGCGCAGGTCGGCCAGCACCTCGTTCGCCGCATTGCCGCACGCGATCAGGATGTCGCGCGGCAGCGAACGGAGCTGGACGTTGTGGCGCTGGACCAGCGTCTCGAGCGCCGGACCGTTCAGTGCCGTATACTCGGCGAGGCAGTCATCGTGGCCGGCCTGCGCGGCGGCGCGGATGACCGCCTTCAGGTCGTTCGGCAGCGCGTCGTACTTCGGCTTGTTGACCATCAGCTGAAGCGCCGCACCCGGCTCATGATAGCCCGGCACGTAGTAGAACGGCGCCACCTGATAGAAGCCGAACGACAAATCGTTCGCCGGCCCGATCCACTCGGCGCCGTCGATGGCCCCCGACTGGAGCGCCGCGAAGATTTCGCCGCCCGGGACGTTGATGACCGTGACGCCCAGCTTCGCCAGGATCTTCGCCTGGTTGCCGGGGGTGCGGAACTTGAGGCCCTTCAGGTCTTCGACCGTGCGGAGTTCCTTCTTGAACCAACCGAAGGCCTGCGTGCCGGTGTTGCCCGCGATGAACGCCTTGATGTTGAAGGGCGCCGCCAGCTCGTCCCACAGCGCCTGACCGCCGCCGTGGTGCACCCACGCGGACATCTCCTGCGCGGTGAAGCCCCAGGGGAACGCGGTGAAGAAGGCGAAGCCCTCGGACTTGCCGAGGTGGTAATAGGAGGCGTCGTGGCAGAGATCGGCCGTGCCCTGCGAGACGGCGTCGAAGCCGCCGAAGGCCGGGACGAGTTCGCCCGCAGCGAACAGGCGCACCGTGATGCGGCCGCCCGACATGGTGGTGATCGCGTCGGCGACGCGCTGGGCGCCCGTGCCCACGCCCGGCAGGCCCTTCGGCCAGGACGTGACCATCCGCCACTCCTGAAGGCCCTGGCTGATGGCGGGGGTGGGGAAGCTCGACGCGGCCGCGACCGCGACGCCGGCGACCGCGCCGCCCTGGATGAACTTGCGACGTTCCATACTGTGCGCACTCCCTTGCGGTTCATGACCCGCATCGACGCGGGTCCTTTTCTCGAACATGATCGGACGGCGGACGCCGAGACCCGAGCCCGCGACTATACGCAGACTTGATCACGATGCAACTTAAGAGGCACTCCGATCGGTGGAGACTTCGGCCCACCGCAGTCCCCGTTCAGGAAGACATTGTGCCGGACAAGGTTGTTCTTCCTGAATCAGGCCGCCGACCGTATTCGGAAGGCGGCGACAGTCGCCCGGTCGAGCGGATCGTCGGCACCGGCGAGGCGGTCGACGAACGATGCGCCCGCGTTCGCCAGCGCCACCCGCCAGTCGATCGGGAGGAGGGCGGCCGTCGCGGGCGGCTGCGGGGCGGCACCATGCGGCGGGAGCGGATCGCCCCGGCGGACCGTCAGGGTCCGCGGCGGCCCCGCCGATCCGTCCCCGAACCCCCGTCCGCCGC
>CANGXM010000219.1 GCA_947457845.1 Rhodospirillales bacterium
CGTCCGGGCTCCCGCCGGCCGCGCTGGGTCTCGATCCGCATCCCGTCGGCCACCGGGACCATGCAGGCCTGCCGGCTGGCGGTGCCGTCGACGGTCACCAGGCAGTCGAAGCAGACGCCCATCATGCACCAGGGCGCGCGCGGCGCCCCGCTCACCGGCGTCTCCCGGTTCGCCAGCACGCCGGCCGCCAGAAGCGCGGCGGCGACCGTGTCGCCCCGGCGCGCGACCAGCGGCCGCCCGTCGAAGGTGACGGCGACGGCGTCGCCCGCCTCCGCCTCAGGCAGCCGCCGGAACATCGAACCTCCCGGCGCCGAAGACCTCGAACACGTCGGCCGGCAGGTGCCCGTCGACGACGTGGCGCGGCAGGACCAGCGCGTGGTTGGCCGCCAGCGTCACCCCGCTGTGGCAGGTGGCGACGAAGGCGCCGGGGCAGGCGGCCGACTGCTCGTAGATCGGGAAGCCGTCCCGGGTCATCACCCGCAGCGCGGCCCAGGTCCGCACCACGTTCAGACGCCCGATCAGCGGGAACATGCGCATCGCGCGTTCCGCCATCACCGACAGGATGGGCGTGCCGACCGTGGGGTCGAAACCCGCCTCCTCCTGGCTGTCGCCCATCATCACGGTGCCCTCGTCGGTCTGGCGGACCGTGACGATCGGGTGGCGCAGGAAGGGGGCGGTGCGTTCCGTGACGAGGATCTGCCCGCGCTGCGGGCGGACCGGGACCGTCAGGCCCACCATCGGCCCCAGCGTGGCGTTGCCGATGCCGGCCGCCAGCACGACCTTCGCCGCCTCGACGGTTCCCGCCGGGGTCGCGATCGCGAAGCCGCCGCCCGGGCGCGGCTCGATCCGGTCGACCGTCCGGTTCGGGAGATACGCGGCCCCCAGCCGCTGCATGCCGAGATGCAGTGCCCGGAAGAGGCGCAGCGAGTTCACGTGGCCGTCGAGCGCGCAATAGGTGGCGCCGATCACGTCCGGGCCGATGTGCGGCAGCATCGCCGCGACCTGCGCCCGGTCCATCACCTCGTAGTCGTAGCGCACCATGTCCGGCTGGTTATGCAGCCGCTTCAGCTGTGCGACCCGGTTCTCGAGTTCCGCCTCGCCCAGCGCCAGGTTGAAGCCGCCCGGCCGGTCGAAGGCGACGTCGATCCCCGTCTCCTCCCGCAGCGCCGACGCCAGTGCGTCCCAGCCTTCGGACGACCGCCGGGTCCAGGCGGCGTACTCGGGCATGCCCAGCCCCTTGGACTGGACCCAGACGAGGGCGAAGTTGCCGCGCGACGCGCGGAAGGCGACGTCGCCCTCGTCGATCACCGCGACCCGCTGGCCCAGCCGGGCGAGGCCCCAGGCGATCGAGGCACCGACGAGGCCGCCGCCGACGACCGCGACGTCGTATCCGCCCGCCCTGCCGCCGCCCTCCCTGCCGCCGACCGCCATCGCGCGTCCCCCGACGTCGCTCAGGCGGCCGCGGTGACGACGATCTCGATCAGCACGCCCTTGCCGAGGTCCGCGACCCCGATCGTCGCCCGGGTAGGCCGCTGGTCGGGGGCAAGCCACGCGGTCCAGGCCGCGTTCATCTTGTCCTTCATGGACATGTCGGTGATGTAGATCGTGGCCGCCAGCAGACGCGAGCGGTCGGAGCCGGCCGAGGCCAGGACGGCGTCGATCTTGCGGCAGACCTGCGCGGTCTGGCCTTCCATGTCGAGGGTGAAGTCCTCGGCGACGATCCCGCCGAGATACAGGGTTCCGCCATGCGCGACCGCGCGGTGCATGATGGGCGTCTGCCCGTGCCGGACGATCGTCATTCCCGCTGTCCCCCGTCTGCGCCGCCCGGTCGACGACAAGTCCCCAGAAGGAATGGGACCATCGGCCCCGCGGCGTGTCCAATCGAATTGCTTCGGCGGTCCATGCGTGAATGCTATGATCCGGGTGGGGAGGGATACGCATGCGGCATCGACAGGTGGAGGCGTTCCGGGCGGTCATGATCGCGGGCACCATCACCGCGGCGGGCCGGATGCTGCGCATCTCCCAGCCGTCGGTGAGCCGCCTGATCGCCGACTTCGAGCGCCAGATCGGCCTCGACCTGTTCCGCCGGGACCGCGGGCGCCTGCGGCCCACCGCGGCGGCGGACCGGCTGTTCGAGGCGGTGGAGCAGTCGTTCGCCGGCCTCGACCGGGTGATCGAGGCGGCGAAGGAGCTGCGCGACCATCGCGACGTGGAGCTGGGCGTCGCCGGGATGCCGGCGCTCAGCCTGGAGATCCTGCCCGACGCCGTCGCCCGCTTCGTCGTCCGCCATCCCGGGGCGCGGGTGACGATGCAGGTGCGCAGTTCCCAGCGGATCGTCGGCTGGATCGCCTCGCAGCGCTTCGACCTCGGCATCGCCGGGCCACCCTACGACGTGCGCGGCGTGACCGAGGCGCTGCGCTGCACGGTGCCGTGCCTTTGCGCCATCCCGCGCGGCCACCGCCTCGCGGCGCTCGACGTCGTGCGGGCCCGAGACCTCGACGGGGAGACGCTGGTCCTGTTCACCGCCGACCAGCAGCTCCGCCACGTGATCGACCGCATCCTCGACCGGGAGGAGGTCAGCCGCACGAGCCGGCTGGAGACGTCGCTCTCCGTCGTCGCCTGCCGGATGGCGGAACAGGGCCTCGGCGTCGCCTTCGTCGATCCGTTCACGGCGCGGTTCTACGCCAACCGCGACCTGCTGTTCCGCCCCTTCCGGCCCGAGGTGACCTTCTCCTTCGGGATCATCGTGCCCTCGACGCGGGAGGTGGCGCCCGACCGCGACGCGCTGATCGCGCTGCTCCGCTCCTCGCTGGAGACGGTGTCGCTCCCCGGCGGCGTGCAGGTGCGGGTGACCGCGCCCGACCGGGAGCCGGCGACGGCGGGGTGAGGGCGCCGCCTCAGCCCTTCACGCCGGAGGAGACGAAGGTCTCGACGATGTGCCGCTGGAAGGCGAAGAAGAGGCCGAGGATGGGCAGGCTCGCCAGCGTCACGCCGGCCATCAGCACCCCGTAGTTCCCGAAGTCCTCCTCCACGAACTCGCGCAGGCCGATCTGGACGGTGCGGGAACTCGGCTCGGTGCTCATCAGCATCGGCCAGAAATATTCGTTCCAGCCGTCGATCGACAGCACGATGCACACCGCCGCCAGCGCCGGCCCGAGGTTCGGGACCACGATGTCCCACAGCGCCCGCCAGCTTCCCGCCCCGTCGATCCGCGCGCTCTCGTAAAGCTCCTTCGGGATCGCCATCAGGTGCTGGCGCAGCAGGAAGGTGGCGTAGGGCATCGCGAGATGGGGGATGATGAGGGCCGCCCAGGTGTCGAACCAGTCGAGGTCCGCCATCAGCATGTAGAGCGGGATCATGGTGAGCTGCGGCGGCACCATCATCCCGGCCAGCACGAGCACGAACAGCGGTTCGCGGAAGGGGAAATCCCACCGCGCGAAGGCGTAGGCGGCGAGCAGCGCGATCACCACCTGCGCCACCACCCGGATGGTCACCGTGGCGACGCTGTTCCAGAGGTAGAGGCCGAACCGCTTCTCCCCCAGCAGCGCCGCGAAATTGTCCAGCGTCGGCGCCGAGGGCCAGGGCTGGAGCTGGTAGACCTCATTGGGCGGCTTGAACGCGGTGCCGAACACGACCAGCATCGGCACCAGCACGCTGAGGCACAGGAGCGCCACCACCGCATGGCCGACGACCCGCCACGCGGGCGCGAGGGTCAGCGGGGCCGTCACCGGTCGTACTCCACCCGCCGGTCGAGCAGGCGGAACTTGGCCCAGATGAGGACGAGCAGCCCGGCGAAGAGCATCACCGTGCCGGCGGCACCCTGGCCCACGTCGAAGCTGCGCATGGCCAGCTGGTAGACGAGGTAGAAGAGGTTGGTCGTCCCGTTCTGCGGCCCGCCCTCGGTCAGGATGTCGATGGGGGTGAAGGTCTGCTGCAGCGTGAAGATGATCGTGGAGATCAGGACGAAGAGGGTGGTGGGCGCGAGCAGCGGCCAGATCAGGTCGCGCAGCACCTGCCAGTCCGACGCGCCGTCGATGCGCATCGCCTCGATGTTGTCGCGCGGGATCGACGCGAGGCCAGCGAGATAGATCAGCACGTGGAAGCCCATCACCTTCCACGCCGAAAGCCCGATCACGACCCAGATGGCGGCGTGGGCGTCGGTGAGCGGATTGCCCATGGCGATACCCACCATGCGCAGGAGCGTCGGCACGTGCCCGCCCATCGGGTTGAGGAGCCAGAGGACGACGACCGACACGACGACGAAGCTGATCAGCGTCGGCAGGAAGAGGACCGTGCGGTAGACGTGGCCGCGCGGCCCCAGCGACCAGAGGAACACGGCGATCGGGATCGGCAGGATCACCTTCAGCGGGATCGAGGCGACCAGATAGAGCGCCGTGTTCCACGCCGCCGCCTCGAACAGGGGGCTGGCGACGACGGCGGCGAAATTGTCGGCGCCGACGAAGACGGAGGGGCGGCCCGGCACGAGGCTCCACTTCACCACGCTGAGCCAGACCGTGTGGATCAGCGGCCAGTAGGTGAACAGCGCAAGCAGGACCACCATCGGCGCCAGATAGAGCGCCGGGGCGGTCCAGGGGGGGAAACGACGCGCACGCCGTCCCTCCTCCGTCGACGGGCTCAGGACGAGGGCTTCGGGTCGAGAGGCCCCCATGCCGGGCGCCTCGCCCTGAGCCTGTCGAAGGGCGAGGACGGGGCTGGGCGACGCCATGCGCCCGCTCACCGGACGGGGTTCGCCTTGGCGAGGATGTCGTTCACCCGCGCCACCGTCCGCGGCACCAGCTCGGACGCGGTCGCGCGGCCGGCCCAGAGCGCGTCGACCATGTTGGAGATCTCGGTCTGCGCCTCGATCGCGCCGAAGGCCGGCCAGCGGTCGGTGTCCACCGTTTCCGCCATCTGCCGGATCGACGGCTGGACATAGGGGAATTCCTGCGCGTAGGCCGCCATCTCCGGGTCGGCGAGCGGATCGACCGAAAGCGGCATGTAGCCCGTGTCGCGCGACCAGCGGTTCGCCACCTCCCGGCGGGAGAAGAACTCGAGCAGGCGGATCGCCGCCTGCCGGCGCGGCCCCTCCGGCGCGAAGACCATGACCGCGGCGCCGCTGTTGGGCACCCGGCGCGGCCGGTCGCCGAACAGCGGATAGTTCGTCACGCCGAGGTCGAACTTGCCCTGGGCCGCGGCGACGAAGGACCGCAGCGCTGCCGACGAGGTCATGTACATGCCGAGCTGGCCGGCGGAGAAGGCGGCCGTCCACTGCTGGTCGTTGGCGATCGGCATGACCTTGTGCTTCACGGCGAGGTCCTGCCAGAGCTGCATCGCGGCGATGCCCTCCGGGCTGTCGAACATCGCCTTCATGCCGTCGCGGGCGAGATAGGTGCCGCCGGCGTTCGTCACCATCAGCATGGTGCCGTAGTCCTTGTTGGCGGCGTGCAGCTGGGCCACGCCGCCGCGGCCGGTCTTCGCCACGATCGCCTTCGCCGCCTCGATCACCTCGTCCCAGGTGCGCGGCTCGCGCGCGGGGTCGAGGCCCGCCTGCCGGAAAAGGTCGCGGTTGATGTAGAGCTGCGGCGTGCCGTAGGCGTGCGGGATCGCGTAGATCTTCTCCCCCACCCGCCCGAGGTCGAGGAAGGTGGGGAGGTAGCGGGCGAGCCACGCGTTCGCCGCCGGGTCCTCGTTGATCTGGGCCGCCGGCAGGTTGTTCAGGTGGAAGATGATGTTCTTGCCGATCACCTGCGCCACGTCGACCGGCCGGCGCGCGGCGATGGCCGCCTGGATCTCGGCCGTGATCTGCTCGGACTGACGGAAGGTGTCGCGCACCTCGACGTCCGGGTTCGCGGCCTGGAACGCGTCGAGCAGCCGGCGAAGCGTCTGGCCCGCCGCCCCCGTCTGGTAGTGGAGGAAGCTGAGCGTCACCTTCGCTTGCGCCCCCGCCGGGCGGACGAGGAAGGGGGTGGCGAGGGTGCCGCCGGCCAGGGCCAGCGCGCGACGACGGGTCAGGGACATGGACGGGCTCCCGATGCGATGAGCCGTCAGTTGCGGCATGACGCATGACGCATCGGTGACCGTGATATGAAGTTTCGAAGACAATATTTTTGGCAAGTATTTCAATTCGATGACGGTTTTCTGACACAGACTGTCACTTGAATTTCTGCCGTTGTCGTCGATCATGGCGCCCGACAGAAGCCGAGGCCCGACCATGACCTTCCGTGTCCTGCAGATCTCCGATACGCACCTCAGCCGCGAGCGGCCGTTCTTCGACGTCAACTTCGACGCCGTGGTCCGCCACGTGGAGACCACGGCGCCGGACCTCGTGATCAACACGGGCGACCTCGCCCTCGACGCGCCCGGCCGGCCCGACGATCTGCGCCATGCGCGGGAACGGCACGCCCGCCTCGCGGCACCGCTGCGCACGATCCCGGGCAACCACGACATCGGCGACAACCCCTATCCGGGCCGTACGCCGAAGCAGCCGGTGACGGCGGCGACGCTGGCCGTCTGGCGCGACCTGTTCGGGCCGGACTGGTGGACGATGGACGTGCCGGGCTGGCGGTTCGTGGCGATCGACGCGCAGCTTCTGGGCACCGGCCTTCCCGACGAGGCCGAGCAGTGGGACTTCCTCGGCGATGCGCTCGCCGGGACGGACGGGCGCAAGGTCGCGCTGTGGACGCACAAGCCGCTGTTCGTCGGCACGCCCGACGCGACGCCCGAGCCCGACTTCCGCTATCTGCCGGTCGCTGAGCGTCGGCGGCTGTCGGCGATGTTCGAGGGGGTCGACCTGCGCCTCGTCGCCTGCGGCCATGCGCACCAGCATGTCCACGCCCGGCACGGCGCCGCCGCCCACGTCTGGGCGCCGGCCACGGCCTTCGTCCTGCCCGACCGCATCCAGAGCCGGGTGGGGGAGAAGCTTTGCGGCGTGGTGGAGTACGTCTTCGGCGCCGACGACGTGACCGTGCATCTGGTGGCGCCGGCGGGGATCCGCGACCTCGACATCACCGACCATCCGGGCGCCTACGGCCCGATCGCCCCCATCGACCCGGCCCCGGCCCCGGCCCCGGCGGGCTGAGGGGGGGCGTGGTGAAGGGGGGGGGCGGGGTGA
>CANGXM010000220.1 GCA_947457845.1 Rhodospirillales bacterium
GGCCGGCGGCTGCGCCGGGGCGCCGGCGCCGCCCCCGCCCGTGGCCTGCGGGTCGAGCTGGCTCAACAGGACGATGGAGATCCGACGGTTGCGCGGGGAATTCGGGCTCTCCGGCACCAGCGGCTCGCGGTCGGCGCGGCCGACGACGGTCGAGAAGCGGGTGTCGGCCACGCCGGCCGCGAGGAGTGCGCGACGGCTGGAGTTCGCGCGGTCGGTGGACAGGTCCCAGTTGTCGTAGTTCTGCCGGTTGAACGGCGTCCCGTCGGTATGGCCCGAGACCGACAGCCGGTTCGGCAGCTGGCGCACCGCCTGTGCGACGAGGGCCAGCAGCTGGCGGGTCTGCGGCGGCACCTGGGCCGACCCGCTGGGAAACATCGAGTTCCCTTCCTGGTCGACGATCTGGATCCGCAGGCCCTCGGGCGTCTGGTCGATGACAAGGTTCTGCTGGAAGACCTGCAGGTCGGGAACGGCCTGAATCGCCTGACGCAGCTGGGCCTCGGCGGCCTGGAAGGCGGCCTGCTCGCGCTGGGTCTGCTCGAGCCGTTCCAGCGCGGCGGGATCGACGTTCGCGTTGCCCGTCCCCGCCACAGTGCCCCGCGGGCCCGGCGGCATCTGGGCCGCCCCCTGCGATGCGGGCACGTTCTGCGGCGGCGACATGAAGCGGATGCCGGTGCCGATCTGGTTCCCGGCGTTACCGGTGCCGGCCGTGTTGCCGGCGGTGCCCGATCCGTCCTGCGTCCCGTCACGCCCCTGGGCGATCTGCTGGTGGTTCGGATCGCCCTCCGGCGAGGTCGGCTCCTCCGCCCCGTCGACGGCCTCCGACGCGAAGCCCGGACGGCCCTGGGAGGGGATGTCCTCGATCGCGGAGTTCGAGGAGGCGGAGATCTGGGCGCCGGGAACGGTGATGACGAGGCCGCCGAGGAGGCCGCCGCTGCCGCTGGTGCTCTTGGACACGCTGACGGGGGTGAAGTAATCCGCAATCCCCTGCCGCTGCTCCGACGTCGTGACGTTGAGGAGCCACAGCAGCAGGAAGAACGCCATCATCGCGGTCACGAAGTCGGCGTACGCCACCTTCCACGCGCCGCCATGGTGCGCGTCGTGGCCACCACCCTTCTTCTTCTTGATGATGATGACCGGCTGGTTCGAATCCTTACCCGCCACGGCGTTCCCCTAAGGCTGCGTCAGGCGGGCGGGAGGGCCGAGCAGGCCTCTTCCACCTCGTAGAAGTTCGGCCGGATGTCGGTAGCCAGAGCCTTGCGGGCGTATTCGACCGAGATCGCCGGCGCCGAACCGTGCAGGTGCGCCATGAGACCGGCCTTCATGCACTGCCAGTACTTCAGCTCCGCCTCGGCAATGCTCTTCAGGCGGGACGCGATCGGGCCGATGAAGCCGTAGGAGAGCCACACGCCGAGGAACGTGCCGACGAGCGCACCGCCGATCAGCTTCCCGAGGACCTCGGGCGGCTCGGTGATCGAGCCCATGGTCTTGATGACGCCCAGCACGGCGGCCACGATTCCCAGCGCGGGCAGGCCGTCCGACATCGTCTGCAGCGCGCCGGCCACCTCCATCGCCTCATGGTGGTGGACCTCGATCTCCTCCTCCATCAACGCCTCGAGCTCGTGCGGATTGTCGGAGCCCAGCGTCATGAGGCGAAGATAGTCGCAAAGGAAGGTCAGCGCATGCTCCTCGTTGAAGAAGAGCGGGAACTGCGCAAAGAGAGAGCTTTCCTTCGGCTTTTCGATGTGCTGTTCGAGCGCCAGCAGGCCACGGGTCTTGGCGACCTTGAAGACCTGGTACTGGAGGGTCAGCAACTCGACGAAGTGTTCCCGCTTGTACTTCGGGCCCTTCATCACCTTGCCGAAGCTGCCGAGCGTGATCTTCAGCACGTGCGATGAGTTCGCCGTGACGTAGGCGCCGCAGGCCGAGCCGAAGATGATCACCAGCTCGAACGGCTGCCAGAGCACCATGAGCTTCCCGCCCATGGCGACGTAGCCCCCGAGGGTGCAGACGACGACGGCGATCGCGCCGATGATGAGATTCATTGAATGCGCCCGGGCTACCGCGAACGATGCGCGGCACTATACAGCCAAAGGGCGGCGTCATCCTCCAAAAAGTGACGGCGCGTCCGGAAGCGCCACCCTCAGTCGACGTCGCGCATGCGTTCGGTACGGAATCCCGCGTTCTCCAGCCGCCGCACGATTTCGTGAACGTGGGCGCCGTCCCGCGTCTCGACCGTTACGTCGACCTCGGCCATCCGGACCGGGACGTGGCTGTACATCCTGTGGTGGCTGACCTCGACGATGTTGGCGTCGGCGTCGCCGAGCAGCGCCGTCACCCGCGCGAGCACGCCTGGCTGGTCGACGATGCCGATGCGCAGCCGCACCATCCGCCCGGCGCGGACGAGGCCGCGCATCAGGATCGAGGCGAGGATCCGCGGGTCGATGTTGCCGCCGCAGACCACGACGGCGACCCTCCGCCCCGCGAATCGGTCTGGATCGGCGAGGATCGCGGCGAGCCCCGCGGCCCCCGCGCCTTCGGCGACGGTCTTCTGCACCGTGGCGAGGCGTTCGACCGCGTCCTCGATCGCGGCCTCGTCGACGAGCGCGATGCGGTCGACGTGGCGGCGGACGATCCCGACGGTCAGGGCGCCCGGCCGCTTCACGGCGATGCCCTCGGCCACCGTGGCGCCGCCGGGCAGGGCGGGCGGCTCGTCGCGCACCGCCTGCGCCATCGCGGGATAGAGGGTGGTCTGGACGCCGACGACCGCGACGTCGGGCCGCAGTGCCTTGGCGGTCAGCGCGATGCCGCCGATCAGCCCCCCGCCGCCGATCGGCACGACGAGGGTGTCCACCTCCGGCCAGCCGTCGAGGATTTCCAGCGCGATCGTGCCCTGGCCCGCGACGATGCGGGCGTCGTCGTAGGGATGCACGAAGACGAGGCCGCGGTCGGCGGCGATGCGGTGCGCGGCGGCCTCGGCCTCCGACAGCGTCTCGCCCTCGAGCGTCACGGTCGCCCCGTAGGCGCGCGTGCGCTCCACCTTCGTGAAGGGCGTCCCCCGCGGCATGACGATGGTCGTCGGGATGCCGAGGCGGCCGGCGTGGTAGGCGACGCCCTGGGCGTGGTTGCCCGCGGACATGGCGACGACGCCCGCCGTCCTCTCCGCCGGCGTCAGCTGGCGCAGGAGGTTGTAGGCCCCGCGCTCCTTGAAGGAACCGGTGTGGTGGACCGTCTCCAGCTTGAACCGGATCTCGCACCCGAGGTCGGCCGAGAGCCGGCCGGCCCGCACCAGCGGCGTGCGGGGGACGACGCCAGCGAGCGCCCCCGCCGCCGCCCGGACGTCGTCCAGCGTCGGCGACGGGGCGGGGGAGGGGGCTCCCCCATCGCTCACGACGTCAGCCAAGCGCCTTGTCGAGGTTCGCCGCCACCGCGTCGAGGAACTGGCCGGTCGTCAGCCAGGGCTGCTCGGGCCCGACCAGGATGGCGAGGTCCTTCGTCATCTTCCCGCTCTCGACCGTATCCACGCAAACCTTCTCCAGCGTCTTGGAGAAGCGGACGAGGTCCGGCGTGCCGTCGAACTGGCCGCGGTAGGTCAGGCCCTGGGTCCAGGCGAAGATCGACGCGATGGGGTTCGTCGAGGTCTCCTTGCCCTTCTGGTACTCGCGGAAGTGCCGGGTGACGGTGCCGTGCGCCGCCTCCGCCTCGACGGTCTTCCCGTCGGGCGTCAGCAGGACGGAGGTCATCAGGCCCAGCGAGCCGAAGCCCTGCGCCACGGTGTCCGACTGCACGTCGCCGTCGTAGTTCTTGCAGGCCCAGACGAACCCGCCCTCCCACTTCAGCGCCGCGGCGACCATGTCGTCGATCAGGCGGTGCTCGTAGGTGAGCCCGGCCTTCGCGTAGCGGTCCTTGAACTCGCTCTCGTAGACCTCGGCGAAGATGTCCTTGAAGCGCCCGTCGTAGGCCTTGAGGATCGTGTTCTTGGTCGAGAGGTAAAGCGGATAGTTGCGCGACAGGGCGTAGTTGAAGCAGGCGCGGGCGAAGCCGGTGATGGACTCGTCCGTGTTGTACATGCCCATCGCGACGCCGCCGCCGTCGAAGTCGAAGATCTCCCAGGTCTGCACCGGGCCCCCGCCGGCGGGGGCGAAGGTCATCGTCAGCTTGCCGGGGCCCGGCAGCTTCACGTCGGTCGCGCGGTACTGGTCGCCGAAGGCGTGGCGGCCGATGACGATCGGCCGGGTCCAGCCCGGGACCAGCCGCGGCACGTTCTTGCAGATGATCGGCTCGCGGAAGACGGTGCCGCCCAGGATGTTGCGGATGGTGCCGTTCGGCGACCTCCACATCTTCTTGAGGCCGAACTCGGTCACCCGGGCCTCGTCCGGGGTGATGGTGGCGCACTTCACCCCGACGCCATAGCGCTTGATCGCCTCGGCCGCGTCGATCGTGATCTTGTCGTCCGTCTTGTCGCGAGACTCGATCCCGAGGTCGAAATACTTCAGGTCGATGTCGAGATGCGGCAGGATCAGCTTGTCCTTGATCCACTGCCAGATGATGCGGGTCATCTCGTCCCCGTCGATGTCAACGACGGGAGTCTGCACCTTGATCTTCGACATCGTTCCGCCCGTTTCGAATCATGGGTTTGTCCGGTGCGCGCGTTATAGCACCCCGCCCCGCGCGGTCAAAGGCGGGGGCGGCGTCACATCCACTTCGTCTGCGGGTCCACCTGCGGCTCGGGCGCGGAGGCGAGGGCGGCCGGCACCGACGCCACGTCGGGCACCACGCGCAGAAGCGCCCGGTGCTCCGGCCGGACGAAACCGGCCTCGATCATGTGGTCGAGCATGGCCCTCATCGGCCGCCAGTATCCGTCGACGTCCACCACCACGACGGGCTTGTCGTGCAGGCGCAGCTGCTTCCACGTCAGGATCTCGAACAGCTCGTCCAGCGTGCCGAGGCCGCCGGGCAGGATCACGAAGCCGTCGGACCGCTCGACCATCATGCGCTTGCGCGTGTGCATGCTATCGACCACGTGGAGTTCGGTCAGGCCCGTGTGGTCGACCTCGAGCGTCTGGATGTGCTCGGGGATGATCCCCACGACCTCCCCGCCCGCCGCCAGCGCCGCGTCGGCCACGATGCCCATCAGCCCGACCCGGCCGCCGCCGTACACCAAGCGCAGGCCGGCGCCGCCGAGCAGCGTGCCGAGATCGTGCGCCGCCGCCTTGAAGCGGGCGTCGACCCTGTTCGACGATCCGCAATAGACGCACACCGACCGCAGACTTAGATCCATCATCGCTCCGTGATCATCACAGTGTTGCTCGTGGCGGAACGCCAAAGGCGCATTTTCACCGCCTTGTGAACAGTCCCACCGGACCATAATGTCTAGAACTGTCGTTTGCGACCGAGACGGGATCCGTTCGGACCCTATCGGCCGGCCGACGAAATGGGAAGGGAGACACATGCGGCGCACTCTTCTGTTCACCGGCATCCTGGCTGCGGCCCTGGCGGGTTCGGCGGCGATCACGGGCGTTTCCCTCGCGCAGTCCCCGGCGGACGTCGTGGCGGCGCGGCAGCAGGCGATGAAGGACAAGAGCGCCGCCGTGTTCCGGACGATGCGTCCGTTCGTGCAGAACGGCGCCGGATCGCTCGCCGCCGTGCAGGCGGCGGCCGAGACGCTCGCCTCCCACAACGGCAAGTACCAGGCCCTGTGGCCGCGGGGCACGGAGCTCGGCGTGGCCGGGAGCAAGACCAGGCCCGAGCTTTGGCAGCAGACCGACCGGCTGAACCAGCTGATCGCCGACATGGAGCGGAACGCGTCCGCCATGGCCGTCGCGGCCCGCTCGGGCGACGCCGGGCAGATCCGGACCGCGTTCGGGGGTGTCGTCGGTTCCTGCAACGCCTGTCATGACGCCTACCAGAGCCGCTGACGCGACGTCCGCCCGCGGCACGCTTGGGCGTGCCGTCGGTGCCGTTCTGGGCTTCGCCGTCGCCGTGCTGTCCGCCGTCCCGGCGGGCGCCCAGGCGCCGGCGGGGGATCCCGCGCGCGGCGAGGCCGTGTTCAACGCCGCCGGCTGCTACGGCTGCCATACCGATCCGGTGGGGCCGGGCGCGCCGCTGTCGGGCGGCCGGGCGCTGAAGACGCCGTTCGGCACCTTCCATTCGCCCAACATCACGCCGGATGGCGAGACCGGCATCGGCCGGTGGACCGAGGCGCAGTTCGCGGCCGCCGTGCGCCAGGGGCGCATGCCGACCGGCGAGAGCTATTTCCCGGCGTTTCCCTTCGTCGCCTACGCGCGGATGACCGACGCCGACGTGCGCGACCTCTTCGCGTACCTCAGGGCCCAGCCGCCGGTGCGCAAGGCCAACAAGCCGCACGACCTTTCGCCGCCATTCGGCTGGCGCTTCCTGCTGCCGGTCTGGCGCACCCTCTATTTCGACGACGATTCCCTGCCGCCGGCGCCCGGCCGGCCCGAGTCCTGGGTGCGGGGGCGCTATCTCGTCGAGGTTCTGGGCCATTGCGCAGAATGCCACACGCCGCGGACCTGGCTCGGCGGGATCGACCGGTCGCGGGCCTACCAGGGCGTCGGGGGCGGGGGCGTGCACGACGGCGGGGCCGTCCCGGGCATCACGCAGAACCCGCGGACCGGCATCGGAAACTGGTCGGACGACGACATCCTGTTCCTTCTCGAGTACGGCATGACGGCGTCCGGCGGCACGCTCGGCGGCGGGATGGGCGAGGTCGTGCGCCACGGCACCGCGAAGATGTCCGACGCGGACCGGCGGGCGATCGTCGCCTATCTGCGCAGCCTGCCAGCGGCTCCCTGAGCGCCGCGGCCCGCCGACCGGCCCGGGCGAGGGCGAGGTACCGCAATTGACGCGGACGGTCCGCCCGGCCGATAATCGGCTGTGATGATGGTGTGACGGGGTCCGGCCGGTGAGCACGCGTTTCTTTGTCTACGGCGTCCTCGGGCTCGCTGCGGCGGGCGGCATCGCCTATGCGGTGGCCGTCACGTCGGAGCCGCCGCGGCCCGTGGCCGTGACGCCCGCGATCACCACCGCCGTCCCGCCGCCCCAACGGCCCGCCGCGCC
>CANGXM010000221.1 GCA_947457845.1 Rhodospirillales bacterium
TCGCCCGCCTCGCCATCGGCGCCGGCGCGCGGGTGATCGAGGGGGCGTCCGTCGCCGACGCCGTGCCGACCGCCGGCGGCTGGCGCCTGCGGGTCGGCGACCGCTCGGTCGCGGCGAAGCGCGTGCTGCTCTGCACCAACGCCTTCACGGGCGGGCTCGCCGGGCGGCTCGGCCGCGGGCTGATCCCGCTCCAGGTGTACCAGCTCGCGACCGAGCCCCTCGCCGAGGACGTCGCCCGCCGCGTCGCGCCGATGCGCAACCCGCTCGCCGACACCCGGGCCAACCTCTTCACCTGCCGGCTCGACGCCGGGAACCGGCTCATCTCCGGCGGGATGGCCGTGATCCCCTTCGCCGCCGACGGCCGCATGGCGCGGGAGATCGCGGGGCGTCTGGCGACCGAGCTGGGCCTCGACGGCGTGCCCAGGGTCGATTTCGTCTGGCGCGGGGTGGCCGCCGTGTCGCCGGACTGGCTGGCCCACCTCTACGAGATCGGCGAGGGCTTCTACGCGGCGATGGCGTGCAACGGCCGCGGCATCGCGGTCACCGCCGTCGTGGCCCATGCGCTGGCCGATCTGGTGCTGGGCCGCCCGGCGGCGGACCTGCCCCTCCCGGTCGGGCGGATCGGCCGGCTGCCGCTGCGCCTTTTCGCGGCCGCCGCCCCGTCGGTGGCCATCTTCCAGGCGAAGATGCAGGACCGGATGCAGCGGTAGGGCCCGCCACCGGTGGCTGTGGAAGGGTGGCGGCCGCCTAGAACCGCCCGCCCTTCACGAACCGCCCGCCCTTCATGATCGCGGGGATGTGCCGGCCCTGGCCGGTCAGCAGCGACAGGTCGGCGAGCGGGTTCCCGTCGACCACGATCAGGTCGGCGTGGGCCCCCTCCGCCACGGTTCCGATCCGCCCCTCCTGACGCAGGAGACGCGCCGCGAGCCAGGTGGTCGATGCGATCACCTCCTGCGCCGGCAGGACCCGGCCGCGGATGGTGAACTCGTTCGCCTGGTGGCGGTGCATGTCGCCCAGGAGGTCCGAGCCGTAGGCCATCGGCAGGCCCGCCTCGCGCATGATCGAGAGGCTCTCGAGGCCGCGGCTGCGCACGGTCTCGATCTTGGCCACGCTGTCGGGCGGCAGCCCGAGCGACGCGCCCTCGGTCGCCAGCGCGTCGTAGGTGACCAGCGTCGGCACCGCGACGCAGCCCGCCGCCGCGGCCAGGCGCGCCGTCTCCGCCTCGATCAGGTTGCAGTGCTCGAGCGAGTGGACCCCGCACTCCACCGCGCGGCGGATCGCCTTGTCGGTGTAGAGGTGGGCGGCGACGTAGGTGCCCGCGTTCTCCGCCTCCTCCACCGCGGCGCGGATCTCGTCGCGGGAGAAGCCGAGCCAGTGGATCGGGTCGGTCGGCGAGGCGACGCCCCCGTTGGCCATGATCTTCACGAAATCGGCGCCGGCCTTCAGCTCCTCGCGCGCGGCCCGGCGGACGGCGTCCACCCCGTCGCACAGCCGGCCCAGCTGGCCGAGGCGCACCCCCGTCTCCGGCCGGTCGTCGAAGCGGCCGCGGAAATCGGTGTGCCCGCCCGTCTGGCCCAGCGCCTTGCCGGAGATGACGAGGCGCGGCCCCTCGAACAGCCCCTCCTCCAGCGCGCGGACGAGGCCGTGGGTCGCCCCGCCCACGTCGCGCACGGTGGTGAAGCCGCGCATCAGCATCGCGGTCATGATGTGCGCCGCGCGGTGCGCCGTCAGCGCGTCGGGCAGCGCCGCGTTGGCCCCCAGGTTCGCCAGCGACGCGACCACGTGGACGTGGGCGTCGATCAGGCCGGGCATCAGCGTGCGCCCGGCGAGGTCGACCGTCTCGGCGCCCGCCGCACCGGCCCGCGGCCCGACCTCCCGGATCGTCCCGCCCTCCACCACGACCGAGACGGGGTCGGTCGGCCGGTCGGCGGTGCCGTCGACGATGCGGGCGTTGGTCAGGACGAGCATGGGGCGGGCCATCGGTGGTCGGGTCAGCGGGCGGAGGATGGTGCGGGGCGGTGTCCGACGCAACCTGTTCGACGTGTTCGACGATTGACGAACCGGTCCGTTCCCCGGACATTGCGCGGCGGCGAGGCGCCGCAGACCACACCGACGACAGGGTTATCCCCGCTCCATGCCCCTCCTCGTGGCGACAGGCATCCGGCGCAGCTTCTACGGGGTCCGTGCGCTCGACGGGGCCGAGGTGGCGGTGGAGGCGGGGACGGTCACCGGGCTGATCGGCCCCAACGGCGCCGGCAAGACCACCTTCTTCAACTGCATCTCTGGCATGATCCCGCCGGACGGGGGCCGCGTCGTCTTCGACGGGCAAGACGTCACCGGCTGGTCGCCCGACCGCATCACCCGGCGCGGCATGGTCCGCACCTTCCAGATCGCGCGCGGCTTTCCGCGCCTGACGGTGATGGAGAACCTGCTCCTCTACGGGCCCGACCAGCCGGGCGAGGCGGCGCTGACGGCGCTGTTCGGCCGGCGCGCGGCGAAGCGGCGGGAGGACGAGCTGGTCGAGCGCGCCAAGGGCATCGCCGCGCAGTTGCGCCTGACCCGCGTGCTCGACAACCGCGCGGCCGAGGTCTCGGGCGGGCAGAAGAAGCTGCTGGAGATCGGCCGCGCGCTGATGGCCGAGCCCCGCCTCGTGCTGCTGGACGAGCCGGTGGCCGGCGTGAACCCGACGCTCGCCGGCGAGATCGTGGAGATCATCCGCGGCCTGCGCGACAGAGGCCTGACCTTCCTCGTGGTCGAGCACGACATGGAGGCCGTCTCGCGCCTGTGCGACCCGGTGGTGGTGTTCGCGGAGGGCCGCCGCCTAACCCAGGGCACCTTCGCCGAGGTCGCGGCCGACCCGCGGGTGCAGGAGAGCTACATGGGGCGGCGCGCATGGGCCTCCTGAAGGCCGAGGGCGTCGTCGCCGGCTATTCGGCGGCCGACATGATCCTGAAGGGCGTCGCCGTCACGGTCGCCCCCGGCGAGATCGTGTCGATCGTCGGCCCCAACGGCGCCGGCAAGTCCACCTTCCTCAAGGCGCTGGCCGGCCTCCTCCGGCCGTCGCAGGGCAGCATCCTGCTGGAGGGGCGGGAGCTGCGGGGCCTCAAGCCGCGGGACATCGCGCGCGCCGGCATCGCCTTCGTCCCGCAGGAGAACAACGTCTTCGCCAGCATGACCGTGCGCGAGAACCTGGAGATGGGCGGCCACGTCGACCGGGCGGGGGCGTCGGACCAGATCGCGCGCATCTTCGAGCGCTTCCCCGACCTCCACGCCAAGCGGCGGCACGCGGCGCGCACGCTCTCGGGCGGGCAGCGGCAGATGCTGGCCATGGGCATGGCGCTGATGGTGGAGCCGAAGCTCCTCCTGCTCGACGAACCCTCGGCCGGCCTGTCGCCGGTGGCGACCGAGCGGCTGTTCGAGACGATCCGCGCGATCCATGCCGACGGGACCGCGATCTTGATGGTGGAGCAGAACGCGCTCGAGGCGCTGGCGCTGTCCGACCGCGCCTACATCTTCGTCGACGGCCGCAACCACCGCAGCGGGCTGGCCGCAGAACTCGCCGCCGACCCCGAGGTGCGGCGCATCTTCCTCGGCGGCGGGGGCACCGCCCCGACCGACGGGCAATCGTGAACGAACAGGAGGGCAAGACCACCATGATCATCGCCACCCACCGGCTGTCGCGCCGGTCCGTCCTCGCCGCCGGCGCCGCCGGTGCGGCGCTGCTCGCGGCCCCCGCGGTCGTGCGCGCGCAGGCGCAGCCGATCCGCCTCGGCTCGCTCACCCCGCTGACCGGCGCGGGCGGCGCCTATGGCCCGCGCATGCGCGACGCCATCGCGGCGGTGGTGAACGAGGTGAACGCGGCGGGCGGCGTGCGCGGCCGGCCGCTCCAGCTCGTCACCGAGGACGACCAGACCAGCCCCGAGGCGGCCGTCCGTGCCGCGCGCAAGCTGATCGACGTCGACCGCGTCGCCGCCGTCATGGGCACCTGGGCCTCGTCGGTGACGACGGCCGTGGCGCCCCTGTGCTGGGAGAACCGGGTCTCGCTGTTCACCGTTTCGGGTGCGGACAGCATCACGCTGCTGCCGCACCAGGGCTACATCTTCCGCACCCAGCCGAACTCGCGCCTGCAGATGCGGACGGTCGCGAAGTTCGCCGTCGACGAGGGCGCCCAGCGCATCGCCTGGATGGGTCCGCAGACCCCCTTCGCCCAGTCCTCGATCGAGGAGTTCCAGCAGGTGGCGCAGGCGGCCAACCGCCCCTTCACCTCGCTGATCTACGAGGCCGACAAGGCGACCTACCGGTCGGAGGTCGACCAGATCCTGCGCGCGCGGCCCGACTTCATCATGTTCGGTGGCTATACGCCGGACTCGATCGTGCTGGCCCGCGACCTGTTCCGCGCCGGCTATCAGGGCAAGGTGATGGCCCCGGCCTACGCGATCAGCGCCCGGATGCTGGAGGCCCTGCCGCACGAGGTCACCCAGGGCGCCATGGTCTATGAGCCCTGGCCGGAGGTGGCTTCGACCGCCTATTCCCGGCTCCAGCGCCTGCTGGGTTCCGGCGTGGAGGTCGATCCCTACACCGCCCAGACCTACGACCACGCCAACCTCGCGGTCATGGCGCTGGCCATCGGCGGCGACGGCAACGGCCTCGCGATCAAGGACAACGTCCGGCGCATCAGCCAGGGCGGCGGCCAGTCGGTGGACAACGCGGTCGACGGGCTGAAGGCCATCGTGGCGGGGCAGAAGGTGGACTACACCGGCGCGTCCGGCCCGTGCGACTTCACGGCCGAGGGCGACATCACCGGAACCAAGTTCCGCTATCAGCGCGTCGACAAGGGCGCGTTCCAGGTGATGAAGATCGCCTGATCGCATCCGGCCCCGCCCGTCGCGCGACGGGCGGGGCCGGACCTTCGCTTTCCCTCGCCCTCAGGACACCCGACGCCCCGTGCTCGCCGAAGTCGCCCAGCTCCTGGTGAACGGGATCGTCACCGGCACCCTCCTCGCGGTGCCGGCCATCGGCTTCACGGCGATCTTCGCCGTGCTCCGCTTTCCCAACTTCGCCATCGCCAGCCACTGCACCATCGGCGCCTTCGCCGGCTACGTGGCCAACGTCACCTTCGGCGTGCCGGCCGCCCCGGCGCTCGCCTTCGCCTTCCTGGTCGCGGGGCTCTTCGGGCTCCTGACCGACGAGTTCGTGCTGAAGCCCATGCGCCCCTACGGCGCGCTCACGACCGCGATCGCCGCCATCGCGCTGACGGTGGTGCTGGAGAACGTGGTCCGCTTCGCCTTCGGCAACGACCTGCGCGGCTACGACCTGCCGATCTTCCGCGACTGGCGCTTCTGGGGCATCCGGCTGGGTCCGCAGCAGGTGGAGAACATGGCGCTCGCCGTCTCGGTGATGGCGGCGCTGTTCCTCTTCCTCAAGTTCAGCCGCACCGGCAAGACCATGCGCGCGGTCGCCGACAACCCGACGCTTGCCGCCATCAAGGGCATCGACGCCGACCTCGTGGGCCGCATCGTCGCCTTCGTCGGCATGGGGCTTGCGGGGGTAGGGGGCATGCTGCTGGGCCTCGACACCTCGATCGACCCGCTGACGGGCTTCCGCGTCGTGCTCTCGGTCTTCGCCGCGGCGGTCGTCGGCGGGCTGGGCAGCATCCCCGGCGCGGTGGTGGGGGCGCTGGTCGTCGGCGTGGCGGAGGAGCTGTCGCTCCTGGTGGTGGAGCCCACCTACCGCTCGGCCGTCGGCTTCCTCGCCATCCTGATCGTGCTGACGCTGCGCCCGCGCGGGCTGCTCGGCGAGAAGGCGTACTGAGGCCATGGAGAACTACCTCGTCGCCATCGTCACCTTCGCCGGCATCTACGCGCTGCTCGCGATGGGGCTGAACGTCTCCTGGGGGATGACCGGGCTGGTCAACCTCGGCATGGCGGGGTTCTTCGCGCTGGGCGCCTATGCCTCGGCCATCCTCACGGTGCGGACGGGGGCCTGGATCCCGCTGGGCTTCGGCCTCGCGGCCATCGTCGCGGCGCTGGCGGGGGCCGCACTGATGGGGATCACGCGCAAGCTGCGCGGCGACTACCTCGCCATCATCACGCTGGGATTCTCCGAGTTCGTGCGCCTCGTGGCGGCGAACGAGATCTGGCTGACCCGCGGGTCGGACGGAATCTCCGGCATCCCCGGCCCGTGGCGCGGCGAGTTGAGCCCGGCGCAGTTCAACGTGCTGTTCTGCGTCATCGTGCTGGTGCTGGTCGCCGTCGCCTACGTCGTGTGCGAGCGCCTGCGCGACAGCCCCTACGGCCGCGTCCTGCGCGCGGTGCGCGAGGACGATACGGTGGCCGCGGTCGCCGGCAAGGCGGTCGACCGCTACAAGCTGCAGGCCTTCGCGATCGGGGCCGGCATCATGGGCGTGGCGGGCGCCGCCTACGGCCACTACACCAGCTACATCGCGCCGGACATCTTCCGCCCGCTGATCACGATCTACATCTTCCTGGCGCTCACCGCGGGCGGCGTCGGCAACAACCGTGGTGCCGTGGTCGGCGCCTTCCTGGTGATGGCGATCCTCGAGGGCACGCGCTTCCTGTGGGACGTGGTGCCCGGGCTCGCCGCGGTGCAGAAGGCGGCGCTGCGGGAGATCGTGATCGGCGTGCTGCTGATCGTGGTGATGCGCCTGCGCCCCGAGGGGCTCCTGCCGGAGCCCGTCCCCAAGGTCCTCGACAAGGAGACGACACGATGACGACCCGCCCGGACCCCTGGCCCCACATGGCGAAGGCCGCCGCGGCACTGGCCGAGCCGGGCCAGCCGGAGACCGCGTTCCGCGCGCTGGACACGGCTCTCGGCGCCGTGATCGGCCACAAGCTGTTCACCACCATGGTGCTGCACCACACCACCGGCGAGGCCGAGCGGCGCTATTCGAACCAGCCCGTCGCCTATCCGGTGTCGGGCCGCAAGTCGATGGGCGACACGCCGTGGTTCCGGACCGTGGTGCAGGCGAAGAAGCCGTGGCTCGGGCGGACGATGGACGACATCCGCTGGGCCTTCTTCGACCACGA
>CANGXM010000222.1 GCA_947457845.1 Rhodospirillales bacterium
GGCTTCGCCGCCACCCTCGCCTTCGCCACGGCGGTGCGGGCGACGCAGGCGGTCGCGGTGGAGGACCGGACGGCGGTGGGGACGCAGCGGCTCCTGCTCGTCGCCGCCGCGGTCCGGGCGCTCGCCTTCGCCCTGCCGCCGGCGGTTGCGGTGACGGCGACCGACTGGTCGTGGCTGCCGGCGCTGCTGGCGGCATGGATCGTGGCCGGCGGCGTTCTCGCCGGCCTCCTCGGCCTCGACGGCCGTCCGCGTGGACGGGAGGGCTGACGTGCGGCTGCGCCGACGCATCGTGACCGCCGTCACGGCGGCCTTCCTCGGCTTCACCGTCGGGGCCTTCGTCATCGGCGACGCCCGCGACGACGCCTTCCAGGCGGAGTCGGTCGAACTCTCGCTGGCCGCCTTCGAGCGGAGCTGGAGCACCGGCGTCGCCCGCTGGTCGGAGGACCTGCGCGCCCTCGTCGCCCCCGAGGCCGAGGTGCTGTCCGAGTTCGCGCCCCAGCTGGGGCCGGAACGGCTGGCCATCGGGCTCGCCGCGGTCCACGGCCGTCTGCGCGAACGCGGCCTCCTCGGCCTGCAGCTTCTGGGCCCCGACGGGCAGGTGGCGGTCTCGACCGGCGAGGACGTCCGGATGGGGGCAGCGCTCATCGACGCGGCCCCCGCGCGGGAGGCTCTCGCCGCCGGCCGGCCGGTCCAGGGGATCGTGCGCGTGGGCGACGGCCTGCTCCTGGCGGCCGCGGTGCACATCGTGCTCGACCGCGGTCGGTCGGGCGTGCTCGTCGCCACCCGGGACCCGGGGTCGCTGCTGGAGAACCTGTCGGGCCCGGCCGGCCCGGCGGTCGCGCTGTCCGACGGCGAGGGCCGCTTCCTCGTCCCCGCGCGCGGGCTGCGCGAACGGGTCCAGGTGGCGGAGCGGGCGCGCGTCTCGGGCCGGGGCCGGCAGGAGGTGGCGACCGGCGAACAGATCTTCGAGATCATCAACCTGCCCCTCCTCGACATCGCCGGGCAGCGCGTGGGCTACCAGCGCTGGGTGACCGACGCGACCGAGCGGCGCTGGGTCACCGAGCGCGGCCGCTGGCTGGGCGCGCTGGCCCTGGCGGCGCTGGCCGGCGGCCTTGCCTTCGCGCTGTCGGTGTGGCTGCGCCTCGCCTTCCGCCCGCTGGAGGAGACGGTCGACGCGCTGCGCGCGCTCGCCCGCGGCGACACCACCATCGAGATCACCGCCGCCGACCGGCGCGACGAGATCGGCGAGACGGCGCGCGCGCTCACCGTCTTCCGCGAGGGACAGATGGTGGTCCAGCGCGACGGCCAGCGCCTCGCCCGTCAGCGACGGCGCCAGCTCGGCTTCATCGAGGACCAGATGCAGCGCCTCGCCGCCACGCTGGAGGTCGATGCGCGGTCCGGCATGATGGAGGACCTCCAGCGCATCAAGGGCGCGGCCGGCCCAGGGAAGGGTTCCGAAGGGCTGGACGCGCTGGCCTTCGCCTTCCGCGTGATGGTCGAGCGGGTGAGCCAGCAGCATTCGAGCCTGCGCCAGCTGATCGCCGCCAAGGACGAGGCGCTGGCGGTGCGCGAGAAGATGGAGGCGCTGGAGCAGCAGCTCTCCGTCGTCGGCAGCATGCAGGCGCAGATGGTGCCCGCGGCCATGCCCGCCACGGACCACGTCGCCGTCCGCGGCCGGCTGATCCAGGGTGACCGGTTCGGCGGCGAGTTCTACGACTTCTTCTGGCTCGACGGGGCGGAGCGGCGGCGCCTCGCCGTCGTGATGGCGTCCGTCTCGGGCGAGGGGCTGCAGGCGGCCTTCCTCGCGATCTCGGCCCGGGCGCTGGTGCGCGCGCTCGCCCCCGGCGCCGCCAGCCCCGGCCAGTGCCTCGCGCGGCTGTCGGACCTGCTGGTCGGCGACAACGAGGCGCGGCTCGAGGTGAAGATGTTCTTCGGGGTCATCGACGTGGTCGACGGCCTCCTCGTCGCCGCGCGTGCCGCCTGCCCCGCCCCGCTCATCGCCCGCCGCCCCGGCGAGGCGACGGCGCTGGAGATCGAGGGTGCGCCGCCGCTGGCGCTCCGCCCGGGCATCCGCGTCCCGGACACCACGGTGGAACTGCCGCCGCGCGGCGCGCTGCTGCTGTTCAGCGAGGGCCTGTCCGAGACGCGGATCGGCGCCACGGCGATCGGGGTCGACGGCGTTCGCGCGATGCTCGGCGCGACCGGCGACCTCGACGTCGAGCCCCTGTCCGCCGACCTGGCCGAACAGCTCGACGCCCCGGGGGTGCAGCGGCCGGGCGACGCGAGTTTCGTGGCCGTCCGCCTGCTCGGCGGCTGATCCCACACCGTTTCCCGACGAGGACGAGCATGTCGCGCTGGACGGACGGGTACGTGGCCGACATCGGCTACACCCACGGCTTCTACCGGGAGATGGCGCCCGCCCATCTCGCGCTCGCGACCGCCTCGCGCGGGGCGGTCCCGCCGGACTTCGACCGGCCGTTCGCCTATTGCGAGCTGGGATGCGGCCAGGGGGTGACCAGCGTGCTGCTGGCGGCGCAGAACCCGCACGCGACGTTCCACGCCAACGACTTCAACCCGACCCACGTCGGCGCCGCCCGCCGGCTGGCCGCGGAGGCGGGGGTGACGAACCTCACGCTGTCCGACGCGAGCTTCGCGGACTACGCCGACGCCGACCTGCCGGACTTCGACGCCGTGGCGCTGCACGGCGTCTACTCCTGGATCAGCGCCGAGAACCGGGCCGCGATCCGGCGGTTCCTGTCGCGGCGGCTCAAGGTGGGCGGGGTCGTCTACCTCTCCTACAACGCCATGCCGGGCTGGACGGCGGGTGCGGGCCTGCGCCGGCTGTTCGCCGACCTCGCCGCGCGGCCGGAGGAGCCGACGGCACTCCGGATCGAGCGCGGCATGGCGCTGGGCGAGCGGATGAAGGCGGTCGGCGCCCACTACTTCCGCTTCAACCCCGGCTCGGCCGAGCGGCTGGAGAAGATGAAGACGTTCCAGCGCAACTACTTCGCGCACGAGTTCCTCAACCGCGACTGGACGCCGTTCTACCACGTCGACCTCGCGTCGGAACTGTCGGAGGCCAAGCTGACCTTCGTCGCCTCGGCCAACATGCTCGACCACGTCGACATGCTGAACCTGACGGCCGAGCAACAGCAGCTCCTCGCCGAGGTGCCGGACCCGGCGGTGCGGGAGACGCTGCGCGACTACATCGTCAACCAGTCCTTCCGCCGCGACGTGTTCGTGAAGGGCCCGGTGCCGATGTCGGGCCCGCAGACGCAGGCGATCTGGCGGGGGATGCGCTTCGCGCTCACCGTCCCGCGCGAGGCCGTGAGCCTGTCGATCGCCGGCCCCCTGGGCGAGGCGACCCTCCAGCCCGAGACCTACGGCCCCATCGTCGACGCGCTGGCGGAGACCGACGAGGCCGCGTCGGGCGGCCGGACGGTCTCGGAGCTGATGGGTGTTCCCGCCATCCGCGCCATCGGGGCGGCGCGCCTCCAGCAAGCACTCGTGGTCATGACCGGGGCGGGCTGGATCCAGCCGTGCGGATCGGCGGCGCGCGAGGCGGAACGCCGGGCGGGCGCCGCCGCCTTCAACGACGCCGTCCGCGCCCGCGCGCTGGCCTCGGCGGAGATCACGGTGCAGGCGGCGGCGGTGAGCGGCAGCGGCGTCACGGTCGACCGGGTGGGCCAGCTCTTCCTGCGCGCGCTCTCGGGCAACGCCGACGATCCCGCGGAGTACGTGACGCGCATCCTGCGCGCGCAGGGGGAGAAGATGGTCAAGGACGGCGACGTCCTCGAGACGCCGGAGGAGAACGCGGCCGAGATCGCCCGGCGCTGGGCGGACTTCGTCGCGGGGCAGCTGCCGCGGCTCAGCCGGATCGGGGCGTTCGATGCGCCCGCCGGGGTGGCGCGCCCGACGGGGACGATGGATTAGGGCAACATTCGTTTGGTAATGTTCTCCGATCGATAGGGACATCACCATCCGCCAGGAGCCACGATGATCAGGCACGTGATCTGGAGCGACAACCTCGCGAAGAACATGCGAGGAACCGAACTCGTTCCCAGGGAAAAGCTCGGCGAACTGCTCAAGGTCAACGTCTATCTGGAACTCGACGATTCGAAGACGGGCTTCTTCAAGAGCACGCCGAAGGCCGACTTCTTCACCAAGGAACTGCTATTCACGCAGTACCTGGGGCTGGAGATCGCCGCCTACCTCCGCGCCTTCGCCGGCGACTTCGACCGTCTCCTGCAGACGCTGGAGGAGATGAACAAGGAGGCGGCCCGCCTCACCGACCGCATCATCGCCGACCGCAAGCTCCGGCGCGCGGCACTGGACGAGACGAAGGCCCGGGAACGGCTGGCCGCCCGCATCGACCGGCGGGTCGCCAAGGTCCACACGATCCGCATCGAGGACCGGGAGGACCATCGCCCGCTCCAGAAGATCACCCCGTCCGACATCGACCGCGTGGTCGCCCTTCGCCGCCAGATCAAGGCGACGCTGAAGGTGATCGAGAACGCGGGGATCGTGATCCAGCGGGAGTGCGACACGATCTTCGCCCGGATGTGGGCCAAGCACGTCGAGACCCGCAAGGACTACCGGAACTACAAGATCAAGATCGGCTACACGATCGCCACCAACCTGCTGGCCGTCGCGGTGGGCATCGCCGGGCTTCCCGGCGCCCTCGCCACGGGCGGCGCGTCGGCCGTGCTCGGCATCATCGGCATCATCAAGGGCGTCGGCACCATCGCCTCGACGGTGGGCAACGCGCTCCTGTCGGCCGAGGAGACGCTCGACGGCGTGGTCGAGAAGTTCGAAGCGGTGCTGTCGCGCCTGCCGCTGCCGGTCGAACAGGCGAAGGCGACAACGGAAACGGCGCAGCTGAACGAACGCCTGACCAAGCTGAACGAGGCGTTCACGGCGCTGAAGCACCGGCAGGCGGCGCTCGCCACCTCGCAGATGTCCGAGGAGAGCAAGGAGGCGGAGCGCGCCTCGATCGCCCGCCAGATCCAGCTGATCCGCGAGCGGAACGCCGAACTGAAGATCTGGGCCGATCACCTGCGGACGACGAACACCGTCACGACCGATCCGCCGGACCCGAAGATCAAGACCGCCCTGGCGGCCGAGGTGGGCGTGCAGGTGGCCAACTGGTTCACCGGCGGCTACGTCGGGAACTTCGTGGGCACGATCGACACGGTCGGCACCGACCTCGACACGCTCAAGAGCAAGACCGACGGCGTCTACGTCTCGGCCCACGATGCCGGCGCCAAGCTCGGCGAGCTGCTGGAGGCACAGGACCGGCTCAAGATCGAGGTCGCTTCCCAACGGGAGATCTGCGCCGTCCACCGGGCGATGGGGATCACGCCCGACAAGCTCGGCAAGATCAAGCGCAAGCACAATCCCTACGCGAAGCTCGACGACCTGGAGAAGGCGGATCGGGACCTCGAACCCAAGGTCGACGAGACCATCATCAAGATCATCGGACTGGTCGACCGGGTCGACACGCTGCGGATGCAGCACGAGCGGCTCGACGCTCAGTTCGCCCGGATGAAGACGGAGTACGCCGGCATCGCGCGCACGGGCAGCGTGGTGAAGGGTCTCGGCGTGCTCGCCGACATGACCATTTCCTGGACCCAGTTCGGCGTCGCCGTCCACGGCTGGAAATCCGCGGCCGAGGCGGCGCGGGCGGGGGCCGCGCTGACCAAGGACATGAAGGACGCGCTGGAGGGGAGTTCGCAGACCCTCCTCGTCGTGGGCCAGCTCTCCGCGCCGGTCGACGCGGTGTTGAACGCGAAGGGCGACCTTCTCTCGGCGGGCAAGGACACGTGGGACGCGCTGAAGGACGGAGCGGCGGCACTCAGCAACGTCGACTTCGCGACCGGCCTGCGCGCGATGAGCGACGCCCTCGGCCCGGCGATCGGCGTCCATTCCGGACCGAGTTTCATGAGCATGACGTCGGCGTGAGGCGCCCCGGCCTCACGGCCGGACGAGCGACCGCTGCCCCACCGACCTCGCCGCCCGCAGGGTCGAGAGGACCGGCGTCGCGCGCGACAGGATCGGGCTCGCGGCCTGGCTGAGGCGGCCCAACGCCAGATCCTTCGCCTGGGTGCGGTCGATGCGCTCCACCTGCTCCACCGCAGGCTTCGTCGTCCCGGCCAGCATCAGCCGGCCGGCCGGCGGCACGGGCGGGACGACGCGGCCCTTCAGGTTCTCCCGCACCCGGTCGGCGATCTCGCGCAGCCGCCCGCCGGCGCCGCGGGCGAAGGGGTCGACCTCCAGCCCGTCGCGCACGGCCTGCGCATTGTCCAGATAGCCGAGCGCCCGGGTCAGGCGCGCCGTGTCGCCGGGCGGGGGCACCGGGCGATCGGCGATCCAGCGCACCTTCTCGCCGAGGCGCGACAGCGCCTGCGGGCCGGCGACCGGCATCTCCAGCGCCGTCGCGGTCTGGGCCAGCGTGCCCCAGGCCGCGACCCGCCGGGCGGCGTCGGCGTAGGCGTCCTCCGCCGCCGGGCCCTCGGCCTCGAACGCGGCGATCCGGGACTTCAGCCATTCGCCCCGGCCGGCCAGCGCCTCGTCCAGCCGGGCGCCCGCATCGGGCCGGCGCAGGTCGACGCCCAGCCCGTCGCGGACCGCCTGCACCACGCGGCCAAGCGTGCCCCACGCCGCCATCGCCTCGACCTGGGGGTCGGGGATCGTGGGCAGGGCGGCGGCGCAGTCGGCGAAGCCGTCGACCGCCTGATCGAGTTCGGTCAGGCGGCGCGCGTTCGACAGGCCGAAGCCGAGGGTGTCGCGCATCAGCGCGTCGGTGTTGGCGAGCCCCGCCAAGGCACCGGCGGTGCCGCCGTCGTAGGGCGGTTCGACGTGTCGGCCCTGCTCGTCGACCGGCATGTCGTCGCCCCAGTCCCCGTAATGGCCGGGCGGCCAGGGCTCGGGCGCGTCCGCGGCACAGGGCGGCGGGTGGTCGGGGTCGGACGGGCGGTCCCACGGGTCGTCCCGGCCGGGCGACGGGCCGTCGAAGGGTGGGCCGCCGGGGGGTGGGCCGCGA
>CANGXM010000223.1 GCA_947457845.1 Rhodospirillales bacterium
GGCCAGCCGCTCCAGCGTGTCCGGCAGGGCGCCGAGCGGCAGGCGGGGCATGGCGGTGGTCGAGGCCGGGACAGGGGGCAGGCCGTCGCGCAGATAGATCGCGTCCGCCGCCGGGTCGCGGCGCAGGTCGGCGGCGTCGCCGGCGATGCACAGCAGCGTCCACCAGTCGACCCGGAGACCCTCCCTCGCGAGGCGGACGGCGGGCCCGAACAGGTCCCGCCAGGGCAGCCGGCCGAACCGCGCGTGCGCCGCCCCGAACCCCGCGACCGAGCCCGGCACCACGATCGAGGACGGGCCCAGCACGTTCCGGTCCCCGACCACGCCCGGCCAGCCGAAGAGGTCCGCGCGCCCGGCCTCGCCCGTCAGCGCGTAGGACGCGGGATCGACGCCCGACCCGGCGACGGGACCGAAGTCGACCGCATGGGTGGCCCCGTCCGCTGCGGTGTGGACGATCATCGAGCCGATGCCGCCGAGCCCGCTCATCCACGGCTCGCAGGCGGTGAGCGCCAGCGCGGTGGCCACGGCGGCGTCGACGGCGTTGCCGCCCGCGGCGAGGATCTCGGCCCCCGCCTCCGCGGCGCGGACGCTCTGCGCGGCGACGAGGCCATGGCGCCCGCGGACGACGGGCTTGGCGACGGTCCAGGTCTCGATGCGGTCGATCATGGGGCTCCCCCGGAGGTGGCGGCGACGGCGAGCGCGCGGTCGAAGGCAGAGGCGAAGGCGGCAGGGTCGGGCACGACCACGCCGAAGCGCTCGCGGACGCCGTCCGGACCGTAGAGCGTGAGCCGGTCGTTCAGCAGGACGGCCCGTCCGACGGCCAGCGGCCGCGCGACCGTCAGGCGATGGCGGAAGTGCGACGCCGGGGCCGTCGAGACGTAGTGGTTCGCGACCTCGTGGTCGACCGGCGGCGTCGGCGACAGATCGAAGCGATAGAGCGACGCCCAGCCGGTCGGCATCAAGATCTCCTCGACGAACGCGTCGCCGAGGCGGCGCAGCCGGAAGCGCCCGTGCGGCGTCTCCTGCGCCCCCTCGGCGTCGAGGCGGACCGGCGCCGTCAGCGTCGTGCCGCCGAACCCCACGTCGGCGATCCAGCCGACGCCGTCCAGGTCGACGCGCAGCAGCATGTGCGTGCGCGGCGTCATCGCGTCGGCCGGCCGGCCCAGCACCACCCGCGCCGACAGCGAGACGACCGCGAAGCCCAGCGCGCGCAACGCCTCCATGAACAGGAGGTTCTGCTCGAAGCAGTAGCCGCCCCGCGTGCCCGAGAGCAGCTTCGCCGTGACCGAGGGAAGGTCGATCGGGACCGGACGGTGGAGGAACGGGTCGAGGTTCTCGAACGGGATCGCGCGCGCGTGCGCCAGATGGAGCGCGCGCAGCACGTCGAGGGTCGGCCGGCGGTCGCCGGCGTGGCCGATGCGGGCGAGATAGGCGTCGAGGTCGAAGGTCACACGGGGCTGCGCCTGAGGAGCGGGACGGCATCCTCCTCCCGCGGTCGTCGCCGGGCAACCCGCCTGTGCGACGGCAGCAATCGCCGTGCCGCACCCGCAGAACCGCCGGCCCGCAGAACCGCCGGCCCGGCCAGCACGTTCGACCGAAGATGCCGGGCTTTCCGGCGCAGTGACCGGAAACGGATCAGCCGTCGCCGCATTGTATCCACGGGCGAACTAAGGATTCGCCGACGCCTCGCCCGCGAGCGCCGCCCGCTGCCGGCCGATCTCGGTCCCCATCGCCTCCATGAAGACGCGGACGCGCGGGGACTGGCGCAGGTCCGGGTGCGTCAGCAGCCAGAGGTCGGCCGCATGGGCCGGGTCCGGCGGGGCGAGACGGACGAGCCAGGGATCGCGGTCGGCGACGAAGCACGGAAGATGGCCGATGCCGATTCCGGCCGACACCGCGCCGGCGAGGCCGGTGACCGTGTTCAGCCGGCACGCCACCCGCCCGGGCGGGACGATCGCGCGGGCCGCGGCGGCCACGGGAAGGGCGGCGATGTCGTCGCCGGGCAGGACCCAGTCCCGCCCCTCGGTCCCCTCCCCCTCGCCCCGCCGGCCGTAGAGCGCCCAGGCGATCCGGGCCACGCGACGCCCCACCAGCGTGTCCGGCGGGCGGTCGGTGGCCCGGATGGCCACGTCCGCGTCGCGACGGGAGAGGTTCAGCGCCGGGTTCGACGTCACGACGTCGAGCCGCACCTCCGGGCAGGCCGCACGGAAGCGGGCGAACATCGGCATCAGGAGGTGCAGCAGCAGGCTGTCGTTCGTCGTCACGCGAAGCTCGCCCGACGGCGCGGGCTGGCGACCCACCACCTTGCGGGCGAAGTCGACGACATCGTCGGCGATGCGGCCCGCGACCGCCGCCATCTCCTCGCCCGCCGGGGTCGGAACGTAGCCGTCGCGCCGCCGCTCGAACAGGGCGACACCCAGCGCCGCCTCGATCGCGCCGAGGCGGCGAAAGACGGTCGAATGGTTCAGGCCGAGCCGCCCCGCGGCCCCGGCGAGGCCGCGCGTCTCGGCGACGGCGCCGATCAGGCGGAAGTCGTCCCACGACAGCCCGTCGGCCCCTTCAGCCATTGCCGCTTTCCCTCACGCAAAATCTTCTGCGGAAATTCACTCTAGCGTTTGCATCACCGCAAGGACAGACCCGTTGGGTCCGGCCATCGCCGTCCACATGTCTCGTCGCGAACGGCGCGGGCGAAATCCCCGCCACGGAGGGCACGCACGATGAAGACCAACGCCATCCACCCCGTCACCGCGATCGCCGGGCCGGCGCAGCGCAACGTCGACGTCTCCGTGCGCACGCTGGGCCTGCGGCTGGTCTAGCGGACCGTCAACGTCGACGATCCGGGCACCTGGCATCCCGAGATCGAGACCCGATTGCCGGCCGTCCGCTGACGGCCCCGGAGGATCCAATGACCACCACCGCGCTCTCCTTCGTCCACCGGTTCGAGCCGGCCACGGCACCCGGCCGGCCGCCGCTCCTCCTCCTGCACGGGACGGGCGGGGACGAGGACGACCTCCTCCCCCTCGGCCGGATGCTGGCGCCCGGGGCGGCGCTGCTGTCGCCCCGCGGCAAGGTGTCGGAGGGCGGGATGCCCCGCTTCTTCCGGCGCCTCGCCGAGGGGGTGTTCGACCACGACGACGTCCGCGCACGGGCGGACGAGCTGGCGGACTTCGTCGCGGCGGCGCGCGCGGCCCACGGCCTCGCGGCCCCCGTCGCGGTCGGCTTCTCGAACGGCGCCAACGTCGCCGCGGCCGTCATGATGCGCCGGCCGGACACGTTCGCCGGTGCCGTCCTGCTGCGCGCGATGGTCCCGCTGCCGGAACCGGCGGCGGGCGGCCTCGACGGGCGGCGGGTGCTGATCCTCTCCGGATCGGCCGACCCGATCGTTCCGGCCGCGAACGCCGCGGCGCTCGCGGCGCTTCTCGCGGCCGGCGGCGCCGCCGTCGACCACCGCACCCTTCCGACCGGGCACGGGCTCACCCAGGGCGACGTCGCCCTCGCCCGGACCTTCCTCGACACCCTTTCCTGAGGAGAGCCGCCATGCAGCTCACCGGCATCCACCACCTGACGGCGGTCACCGCGCAGGCCGCGGCCAACCACGCCTTCTACACGGGTACGCTCGGCATGCGGCTGGTGAAGAAGACGGTCAACCAGGACGACGTCAGCGCCTACCACCTCTTCTATGCCGACGGCGAGGCGTCGCCGGGCAGCGACCTGACCTTCTTCGACTGGCCGGTCGGCCGCGAGGGACGGGGCACCCACGCCATCGTCCGCTCCGCGCTCCGGGTGGCGGGCGCGGGTACGCTCGACTGGTGGAAGGCGCGCCTCGACGGGGCGGGCCTGCGGACCGAGGGCATCGTCGAGCGCGACGGGCGCGCCACCCTCGACTTCGAGGATTTCGAGGGGCAGCGCCTGTCGCTGGTCGACGACGGCGGCACGGGCCCGGCCCACCCCTGGGCACGGAGCCCCGTTCCGGCGGAGCGCCAGATCCGCGGGCTGGGGCCGATCACCATCAGCGTGCCCGACCTGGGCCCGACCGAGGCGGCGCTCACCCGCGTCATGGGGATGACGGCCGTCAGGACCTATCCGACGCCCGGCGCCCCGGCGAAGACGACCCACGTCTACGCCATGGGCCCCGGCGGGCCGGCGGCCGAACTGCACGTGGCCGTCGACCCCGACCTTCCGGCCGCCCGGCCGGGGGCCGGTGGCGTCCACCACGTCGCGTTCCGCTGCCCGGACGACCAGTACGAGGCGTGGAACGATCGGCTTCGCCAGTTCCGGGTGCCGTCCAGCGGGCCGGTCGACCGGTTCTACTTCCGCAGCCTCTACTTCCGCGAGCCGAACGGCATCCTGTTCGAGATCGCGACCGACGGGCCGGGGTTCGATGCGGACGAGCCGAAGGAGAGCCTGGGCGAACGCCTCGCCCTGCCCCCGTTCCTGGAGCCGCGGCGGGCGCGGATCGAGGCGGGGCTGAAGCCGCTGTGAGGGTTATGGATGGTCCGGGCGCCTCGGCGCGGGCGGGACCACCCACTTCTCCCTGTCCCTCCCCCTCACCGATCCGGCGACGGCGTGATCTTCTTGATCGCCCCGCGGGGATTGCCGGACATCTCGGCGATCTTGCGGTCCTGCGCCTCGATGAAGGCCTTCACGGGGCCCATCCCGTCGAGACCCCCCACCTCGGACCGCGGCACCTTGCGGTTCGAGGTGCGGCTGCCGTCCTCGTAGAAGACGTCGAACAGGGCGAACCCGGTCTCGACGACCGGCTTCTTCTTGGCCATGGGGAATCTCCGATGGGGCCGCGGCGGCGGCCGGGCGGTCGCGCGCGATCCTCGCGCATCCGGGCGCCGACAGGAACCCCCCTGTCGGCGAACCGGCCGGTCACAGCGTCGCGGTGATCCCGCCGTCGACGTAGAGAATGTGGCCGTTGACGAAGCTGGCGGCGTCCGAGGCGAGGAAGACCGCCGCCCCCACCAGCTCCTCCACGTCGCCCCAGCGCCCCGCCGGGGTCCGGCCCGAGAGCCATCTGGTGAAGGTCTCGTCGGCGACCAGCGCCGCGGTCAGTTCGGTCTTGAAGTAGCCGGGCGCGAGGCCGTTCACCTGGAGCCCGTACTTGGCCCAGTCGGTGCACATGCCCTTCGTCAGGTTCTTCACCGCCCCCTTGGTCGCCGTGTAGGGCGCGATGCCGGGACGGGCCAGTTCGCTCTGGACCGAACAGACGTTGACGATCCGGCCGCGGCGGCGGGGGATCATGTGGCGGGCGACGGCCTGCGCCACCAGGAACACGCTGCGCACGTTCGTCGCCATCAGACGGTCCCAGGCGTCCACCGGAAAGTCCTCCAGCGGCGCGCGGAACTGCATCCCGGCGTTGTTGACCAGCACGTCGAGCGGGCCGACGTCGCGCTCGATCGCGGCCACGCCCGCGGTCACGGCGTCGGCGTCGGTCACGTCGAAGACGGCCGTCCGCGCGTCGATCCCCTCGGCGGCCAGGGATGCCCGCGCAGCCTCCAGCGCCGCAGCGCCCCGCGCGTTCAGCACGACGCGCGCCCCGGCGCGGCCGAGCCCGCGGGCGATCGTGAGGCCGATGCCCTTGCTGGCGCCGGTGACGAGCGCCGTGCGCCCCGTCAGGTCGAAGATCGCGAGCCCCATGCGGCCCCCCCTGCCGTCTTTCGTGGTCCGCCCCGGGGGCCTATGGTGGACTTCGGGAACGGCGGGAGGAAGCGCCATGCGCGCCATCGTGATCCACGCGGCGAGGGACCTTCGGGTCGAGGAGCGGCCGGACGCCCGCCCGGGCCCCGGCGAGGTGGCGGTGCGGATCGCGGTCGGCGGCATCTGCGGCTCCGACCTCCACTATTTCCAGCATGGCGGCTTCGGCACGGTGCGGCTGCGCGAGCCCATGATCCTCGGGCACGAGGTGGCCGGGACGGTGGCGGAGACCGGCCCCGGCGTGACGCGCGTCGCCGTCGGCGACCGGGTCGCCGTCAGCCCCAGCCGGCCGTGCCGCGCGTGCCGCTACTGCCTGGAAGGCCTGCCCAACCATTGCCTCGCCATGCGCTTCTACGGCAGCGCGATGCCCATGCCCCACGTCCAGGGCGCCTTCCGCGACGAGCTGGTCTGCGACGAGGCCCAGTGCGAGCGGGCGACGGTCGCGCCGGCCTCGGCGCTGGCGATGGCGGAACCCTTCGCGGTGGCCCTCCACGCCTCGGGCCGGGCCGGGTCGCTGCTGGGCCGCCGGGTTCTGGTGACGGGCAGCGGCCCCATCGGCGCGCTGGCCGTCGTCGCCGCCCGTCTCCACGGCGCGGCGGAGGTGGTCGCGACCGACGTGCAGGCGGCGCCGCTGGTCATCGCAAGGCGCCTCGGCGCCGACCGGACGATCGACGTCGGCGCCGATCCCGCCGGCCTCGACCCCTGGACCGCCGAGAAGGGCACCTTCGACGTGATGTTCGAATGCTCCGGCGACGGGCGGGCGCTGGCCGCAGGGCTCGCCGCGGTGCGCCCGCGGGGCACGGTGGTGCAGCTCGGCCTCGGCGGCGACGTGCCGCTGCCCCAGAACGTCGTCGTGGCGAAGGAACTGTCGATCACCGGTTCCTTCCGCTTCCATCCGGAGTTCGCCTTCGCGGTCCGGCTGATCGACGAGGGGCGGGTCGACCTCTCCCCGCTGCTGACCGGGACCTTCCCGGCGGAACGCGCGACGGCGGCGTTCGAGGCCGCGTCCGACCGCCGGTCGGCGATGAAGGTGCAAATCGCCTTCGCGGGCGAGGCGGCATGACCGGGACCCGTTCATCGGACCTTAACCTCCGCGGTCACAACGTTCTCACCGTCGGCCAATCAGCCCGGGGAGGGAGCGGTGATTCAGGAAATCACGATCGACGACCCCAAGTTCGAAGAGCTGCTGGACCGCGTCGTCCGGGCGCTGATCGCGCTCGGCGGTTCGTCCCGGCCGACGCGACGACCGCGACGCGGTCGCACCGTCGCCGTGCGGGACGCCGCAGCAGTCTGAGCGGCCCCGCGGCCCGCGGACGGGTGCGGCGGTGAC
>CANGXM010000224.1 GCA_947457845.1 Rhodospirillales bacterium
GCCTCGGCCTCGCGGTGCTGGCCGCGGCGCAGTACGGCGCGGCCTTCTGGCTCCTGGGCCTGTTCGTGGCGCCGGCGCTGGGCGGGGTGGTGCCGATCCTCCTGACCCGCCTCGTGCCGGTCGTGGCGATCGGCCTCGCGCATCTCTCCGGCCGCCTGTCGGTGCCCCCGCCGGCCGGCGCGACCCTGGGCCGGGCGGTGGCCGTGGGGTTCATGGACGCCGGCGCCTTCGTCTGCCTTGCGGTCGGCTATTCGCTGGGGACCGAGAGCGTGAGCGTGGTCACCGTCCTGGGCTCGCTCTACAGCGCCGTCGGCGCGCTGCTCGCGGTGCTCGTCCTGCGCGAGCGGCTGGTCGCCCACCAGTGGGCGGGGGTGGGGCTGATCCTCGCGGGCGTGCTCGTTCTGAACGGCTGACCCGCGGCGCCCGCGCTTGGAATCCCGCGACGGCTCCGCATATCCCCTGCCTTGGCCTCACGCATCCTGTGGAAACCCGGCGATGTCCCTCTTCTCCCCGATCCGTCTCGGCGGGATCGACCTGCCCAACCGCGTCCAGGTCGCCCCGATGTGCCAGTACAGTTCGACGGACGGCATGCCGTCCGGCTGGCACTGGGGCCATCTGGGAACCATGGCGGTGTCGCAGGCGGGACTGGTGGTGCTCGAGGCGTCCGGCGTCGTGCCGGAGGGGCGGATCACGCCCGCCTGCCTCGGCATCTGGTCGGACGTCCACGCCGACGCGCTGAAGGCGATCCTCGACCAGGTGCGGCCGCAGGGCGACGTGCGCTTCGGCATCCAGCTCGCGCATGCCGGCCGCAAGGCGTCGGCCCAGCCACCGTGGGAGGGGAGCGGGCCGCTGAAGCCCGACCAGTCGCCCTGGCCGACGGTCGCCCCCTCCGCCCTGCCCCATGCGGATGGCTGGCACGTGCCGCGGGCGCTGGAGGCGGGCGAGATCGCCGGCCTCGCGCGCGACTTCGCCGCCGCCGCCGCCCGCTCGGCCGCGGCCGGGTTCGACGCGATCGAGCTGCACGCCGCCCACGGCTATCTGCTGCACCAGTTCCAGTCGCCCATCTCCAACCGCCGCGACGACGCCTGGGGCGGGACGGCCGTGAAGCGCCGCCGCGCGCCGCTGGAGGTGGCGGAGGCGGTGCGGGCCGCATGGCCGAAGGATCGCATCCTGGGGGCCCGCATCACCGGGCACGACTGGGTGGACGGCGGGCTGACGGAAGAGGACGCGATCGCCTTCGCCGCGGAACTGAAGGCGATCGGCTACGACTACCTCTGCCTCACCTCGGGCGGCATCCATCCCGGCCAGAAGGTGCCGACGGGCCCCGGCTATCAGGTCCACCTCGCCCGCGCGGTGAAGCGGAACGTCGACATCACGGTGCGGGCGGTCGGGATGATCGTCGACCCGCGGCACGCCGACGCCGTGGTGCTGGACGGCGACGCCGACCTCGTGGCGATCGGCCGCCCCTATCTCGACGACCCCCGCTGGGTCTGGCACGCGGCCGACGCGCTGGGTGTCGAGATCGCCGTGCCGCGCCCGTTCGAGCGCGGGCGGCCGAAGCTGTGGCCCGGCGCGGCGCTGCGAAGGGGGTGAGCGATGGTCTTGTCGGTCAGGCTGTTTTCCATGGGGTTCCGGTCCGGGCGATTGCGTTGAGGATGCCGAGCAGCCTGCGCATGCAGGCGACATTGGCGACCTTTTGCGGTCGTCCGCGCTGTCGGAGCTGGTCGTAACGGGCCTGGAGGACCGGGTCCCCGCGGGTCGCGACGAGGGTGGCCATCCAGAGGACGTCACGGAGGGCCGCGCGGCCGGCCTTCGCCGCGCCCGGCGGCGACATGCCGGACGCGACGTCGGGCTGCGAGGCGGGGCACCGGACCCTGTTCGATCCGGTTCTCGCCCACGACGAGCGATGCCGCGCGGTCACCTCGGCGCTGACGGACCTGATCGGGGCCCTGAGGTCGGGTCCGTGAGGTCGGGGCGGGGCCGCCCCTCACTCCCCTGCCGGAACCCGCAGGCCGGACTCGAACGGCGGCGCGTCCACCATGTCGGCGGTGACGAGCTTCGCCTGATCGGCGCAACGGACCTCCAGATGGTCGATCTTGCGCTCGACCGCCAGCTGGGAGCGTTCGTTGAGCAGGGCGGAGACGATGGCAGCGCGCACCACCTCGGCCCGGGCGTCGGCGCGCAGGTCGATCGACAGCGAAGCCGACGGGGCGTCGGCGATCACCCACGCCCGTCCGGTCCCGATGATCCGCACCGGCATCCCCGGCGTCACCTCGACCTGGCAGAGCCCGCTCTCCCCCGCGTCGAGCGTCAGGCGCCCGTTGCGGTCGGTCCGGACGGCGGTCGCCATGTCGAGCGGGCTGTCCGGCGCCTTGCGGATGTCGACGCGCCGCCAGTGGCCGCTGCGCTCGACGACACGGACCCAGGCACCCACGGTGCGGATCGTCACGTGATCGGCGCGGGTTCCGACGGCGAACCACTTCGAAGTGTCGTGCATGTCGAGATCCTCCGACCGGATCGAACGATGCCCGGTCCTGGCACCGGCCCACTTGGGTTGGATGGGATTCTGCGCCTTCACGTGCCGCACTCAACGTTCGAGGTGGATAGGTCTGCGCGCCGGACGTGCATCGGGCGCGGGAACCATAACCTTCGAATGGTAACGGCGAGGTCGCCAAAAGGTCGTAGACCGAACGGCGAGTACGTCCGAAGGGCGATCGCGCAGCGGCGCACCCTGACCGAAGGGACGGGACTCAGCGGATGTTGGCGGCGCCGCGCTCGAGGTCGCGCATGTAGTCGAGGCCGGGCAGGATCTCGCCCTTGATGAACTCGATCCGGCGCAGCGGGCCGATGCCGGACTTGCCGGCGTAGCGCGCCCGCCACAGGTCCATCTTCAGCACGAGGCCGCAGAGCACGCCGCCGATGGTCGTGTGGTGGGCGATGATCATGTCGCGCACCTCGTGGAACCGCTCGGCCGTGATGTCGGTCCAGAAGTCGCGGGTGCGCCGGTCGAAGCTCTCGAACCGGCCGGTGATCGATCCGGTGATCTCCGACAGGTCGCGCGTCATCGCGTCGAAGAGGAGCTGGAGCGGCCGGTCGTCCTTCACCTCGCGCGTGTTGCGGACGTCCTTCATCCATTCCAGGAAGTTGTGGACGTCGGGCACCACGCCGTCGAGGATCTGGCGGAAGTAGGCGAGCGAAAGGAAGACGTCGCCGTAGTCCTCGAGGAACTGCGGGATCTCGAGCAGCGTGACGCGCAGCTTGTCCGCCATCATCTGCAGGTTCTCGAGCGCCTCCTGCCGGTTCGGGCGGCGGATGGAGGCGATGATGTCCGTGACGTCCGTCACCTCGTTCTGCTCGATCCCGTAGATGTGGGCGATGAGCGGGCGGGTGAACGTCTTCATGACGCCGGTCAACTCGTCCCGCTTGCGCGGCGAGAGCTTCAGCGCCTCGTGGTCCTCCACGGGGATCTCGAGCCGGCGCAGTTCGATTCGCAGCGAATAGACGTCGAAGCTCGGGATCTGCTGCAGCCGCCGGAACATCGCCTGGTCGAAGGCGACCTCGTTCGGATAACCGGGGAACAGGTGGATCAGCGCCGAGGGATCGACCTGCCCGCTGCCGGAGGACGGGGTGTTGAACATCTCGATGACGGTCTGCAGGCGATGGTTCTTGCGCAGCATCGCCTTGCGCAGGCCCGGGGTGCGCACCGGCAGCATGGACAGCGGGAGCAGATGCAGGCTGTCCCGCGCGAGTTCCTCGCTCGTCGCTTCGTTCTCGCCGGCAGGCGCCGTCATCGACCGTTCCTCAGAATCCCGTCCGGCCGGCCCCGACCGGCCGATCGACGGACCAGACGCGGGCCGTCCACAAAAACAATCTTACCCTCCGTGAGGTACCCGCGCTAGAACCTAACCTGTGTGATCGAGCGAACCGATTCGGACGGTGCGCCTCGTCAAAAAGGGATGATCGACCGCGATGTTCATCGGTTTCGTCCTTTTCGGGCTCGGCATCCTCCTGATCAGCCTTCGAAAGCCGATCGGGCGACGGGTCCGTTCCAAATGGACCGATGCCGACATCGTCCGCGTCCGGATGGCCCAGCTTTCCCGGCACGGGAAGAAGCAGCAGCAGTTCGCACAACGCAAGGCCGAGCTGAAGCGGGAACTCGCCAGGCGCGACGCACGCCGGACGGCGCTCGAACGCGAGTTGCGGCGGCTGAAGAACGTGATCGACGATGCCACGGCGGGTCCGTCGCTCATCCGGGTGCTTCCCGGCGAGGGGAAGATGCTGTTCCTGGGCCGCATCGTGAACGGGCCGGTCGTCGACGCCATTTCCCGCGGCAACAGCCCGGGCGTCTACGACGGTTGCTGGGCCGTGCCGCAGACGGTCATGGTGCGCGCCAAGTCCGCCGACGCCGCGCGCAGCCAGCTGACCACCGTGTATTCGTCGGCACTCGGGTTCGAGCTTCAGTCGATGCGGACGGAGGACACGCCGCTCGCCGCGATCTACGACTATTCCGCACGGTTCATCGTGCCGATCGCGGTCGACCGCGGCGACGAATCGCGGGCGGGCAGGACGGAAGAGGCCCCCGCGCCATGATCGACATCATCTTCATGGGCCTCGGTGCGGCGGTCTGCATCCTCGGCATCGTCATCACCAACCGCGAGATCACGCGCAACCGCACCGTCGCCGCCGCCGCGGTCGTCCGCGCCGAACAGACGGCGCGCACCTGGGTCAAGACGATCCGGGATGCCGCGCGCGCGTCGCTGCACGCCAAGCGGGACATCCGCCGGGCTGACCGGGAGATCAAGGACCTCGAACTCGTGATCGAGGAGACGCGCCGGCGGCTCACCGCTGCCGAGGTGCGGATCGCCTGGACCATGGTGATCGCCGAGCGGCGCGGCATGACGACGGACGTGCCCTGGGCGGTGGAGGTGAAGGACGAGCAGAACGGAGTGACGCAGTGGGTCCTGCTATGGGATTCCGACCGCTCGACGGCGATCCAGCGCGTCGTGCGGCGGTATCCGGCGGCATCCGAGTTCTCGGTGGGCAGTGCCATCAGTTACCGCAACCCGCCCAAGTCCGCCTGAGGACGCGGGTCGCGTCGAGCGACGCCGGACCGCGGCGCGGCAGGCGGCGCTGACCGCCGTGCGCGTCCCATGCCTGCGCGTCCCGTGGCTGCTCGCCCCGGGCCTGCTCGCCGGCCTCCTCGCGTCGCGGCCGGCGGGCGCGCAGATTCCCGGCGCCGCCACGCTCGGCGACGGCACGGCGCTCGCCCTCCTCGTCGCGGCCCTGGCGGCCGTGGTCGTGGCACTTCTCGTGCGCGCCGACCGCGCGCTGCGGCAGAAGGCCGCCCTGGCCGACCGGCTGGAGAAGGAACGGGAGCGGTTTCTGGCGGCGATCGAATCGATCCCCGACGGATTCGTGATGTTCGACGCCGACGACCGCCTCGTCGTCTGCAACGCCCGCTACCGCGACTACTATGCGGTCACGGGCGACGCGATCCGCCCGGGCGCCCGCTTTCAGGACATCATCCGCGCCGGGCTGGCGCGCGGACAGTATCCCGGTGTCCGGAACGCCGACGCCTTCGTGCGCGACATCACCGCCTGGCACCGCGGCAACAACCCGCCGATGGAGCGCCAGCTGTCGGACGGGCGCTGGCTCCTGGTCACCGAATGCCCGACGCCCGACGGGGGGACCGTGGGCATCCGGTCCGACATCACGGCGCTGAAGTCGGTCGTCGCCGACCTCGCGACGGCACGCGATCAGGCGGAGCGCGCCTCGCGGGCGAAGACCGAGTTCCTCGCCGCGATGAGCCACGAGATCCGCACCCCGCTCAACGGGATCCTGGCGACGGCCGACATGCTGGGGTCCGACGCGCTCGACCCGCGCCTGCAGGAGAACGTCCACCTCATCCGCCGGTCGGGCCGGGCGCTGCTGACGATCCTCAACGAGGTGCTCGACTTCGCGCGGATCGAGACGGGCCGCGCCCAGATCGCGGCGGAGCCGGCGGCCCCGGTGCAGATCGTGGAGCAGGTGGTGTCGCTGTTCTCCGCGACCTGCACGCAGAAGGGCATCGACATCGCGGTCGAGGCCCCCGCCCCCTTCGCGGTGACGACCGATGCCGACCGGCTGCGCCAGATCGTCTCCAACCTCGTGGGGAACGCGGTCAAGTTCACCGAGAAGGGCGGCGTGACGGTGACCGTGCGCGCCGCCCCGGCCGAGGGCGGCGCCATGCGGCTGGAGATCGCGGTGCGCGACACGGGCATCGGTATCGCGCCCGAGGACCTGTCGCGCCTGTTCCAGCAGTTCTCCCAGGCCGAGGGCGGGCTCGCCCGGCGATTCGGCGGGACGGGCCTCGGCCTCGCCATCTCGCGCCAGCTCGCCCGCATGATGGGCGGCGACATCGACGTGGAATCGGCGAAGGGCGTCGGCACGCGCTTCACGCTGCGCCTCGATCTGCCGCCCGCCGACCTCGACGCCGTCGTCGCCGACACCGGCGCCGCCCCGTCGCCCGTGCCGCTCGACAGCGACGTGCTCAAGGGCGTGCGCATCCTCGTCGCAGAGGACAACGAGGTGAACCAGATCGTCATCGAACAGCTGCTCGGCCGGTTCGGCGCGACCTTCGAGATCGTCGCCGACGGCTTCGAGGCGGTGAGCCGGGCGCGGACGACGCCGTTCGACCTGATCCTCATGGACATCCAGATGCCTCGGATGAGCGGGATCGAGGCGACCTGCATGATCCGCGGGAGCCCCGGGCCGAACGCCGGTACGCCGGTCGTCGCGCTGACCGCGAACAGCATGCCGGGCGACCATGAGACCTATCTGGCGGCCGGCATGACGGACGCGATCGCGAAGCCGATCGACATGGGGGCGCTGGCCGCCATCGCACGCCGTGCCGTGGGGCGGCCGATCGCAGCCGCGCCGGTCGCGACCGCGGCGCCGACCCGCCCGGCCGAGTCCACCCGGGCCTTCCGCGACCTGGCCGACCGTGTCAACGCC
>CANGXM010000225.1 GCA_947457845.1 Rhodospirillales bacterium
GCCATCGAAGCGCTTCGGGTCCATGCGTGCCTCCGTCGAGGCCGGCACTCTATCGATGGTGGCGTTCTTTTCGCAAGCTACCTATCTTACTCAAACCCGCGGATTTGCTGGGTTTCTTCCACATACCAACACGGAAGTTAGATTGCGCGATAAATAAACTGCCGGCGCCGCATCCGCGGGCCCCGCGTCGGCCGACGCGGGGCCCGCCCTCCCTCGACAGCGGGGCGGACCCTCCTTATGGTCGCGCCGCCCGCCGTTCCGCATCGCACCATGACCGTCATCCTCAACGTCACGCTCCCGGTCTTCGCGATCATCGCCCTCGGCTGGACGATGGGTCGGCTCGGCGTCCTCGGGGACGCGGCGACCGAGGCGCTGAACAAGTTCGTCTATTGGGTGGCGCTGCCGCCGGCCCTGTTCCTGGCCACGGCCCGGAACCCGATCGCGGAGTTCGTGAACGTCCCGTTCCTCGGCGCCTTCCTTGGCAGCATGCTCGCGGTGTTCGCGCTGGGCGCCCTGCTGGGCCGGCTGCTCCACAGGAGCCCGCCCGAGGTGATGGTGATGCAGGCGCTGAACGCCTGCTTCTCCAACACCGGCTACTTGGGCATCCCCCTCTTCATCGCCGCCTTCGGGCCGCAGGGCGTAGCGCCGGCTGCGCTGGCGACGGTGGTGATGAGCGCGGTGATGGTCGGCCTCGCGGTCGTGGCGCTGGAGCTGGCGGGCGCGTCGGGCAAGGGCGTGGCGGCGGCGCTGGGCGACGTGGTCCGGGCGCTCGGGCGCAATCCGCTGGTGGTGGCGCCGCTGGCGGGCCTGGCGCTGTCGGCCCTCGGAGCCCCCCTGCCCCGCCCGCTCGTCACCTTCAGCGAGATCACAGGCGCCGCCGCGGGTCCGTGCGCGCTCTTCGCCATCGGCCTCTTCCTCGCCGGACGGCCGCTGACGGGGCAGCTGGGCGAGGTCGCGTGGATCACGGCGCTCAAGCTGGTGGTGCAGCCGGCGCTGTGCTGGTGGCTCGCCACCCGCGTCTTCGCGATGGAGCCCGAATGGGCCGCGGCGGCGGTGATCCTCGCCGCCCTGCCGACGGGCGCGCTGACCTTCGTGGTGGCGCAGCAGTACCGCACCTACGTGGAGAAGACGTCGACCGCAATCCTGGTCACCACCGTCGTCTCCACCGTCACGCTCTCCCTCGTGCTGGCGGCCTACGTCCCCGGCTGAGGGGCGAGGAAGGCGCGCGTCTCGCGCACCGCCTCGGCCAGGCCGACGCGGCGGAGTTCCACGCCGTCGGGAAAGGCGCTGGCGAGGCGGGACGGCATCATCGGATCGAGCAGGACGAACACGCCCGTGTCGTCCGCCCGGCGCACCAGCCGGCCGAACGCCTGCCGGAGCCGCAGGCGGGTCAGCATGTCGTCGTGCCGCCGCCCGCCGAACGCCGCCTTGCGCGCCCGGTGCAGGATGTCGGGCCGCGGCCAGGGCACGCGGTCGAACACGATCAGCCGCAGCGACCGCCCCGGCACGTCCACGCCGTCGCGCACCGCGTCGGTGCCGAGCAGGCAGGCGTCCTCCTCCGCCCGGAAGATGTCGACGAGCGTGCCGACGTCCAGCCCGTCGAGGTGCTGGGCGTAGAGGGGGATCCCGTTCGCGTCGAGCGGTCCGCCGATCCGCTCGTGCACCGCGCGCAGCCGGCTGATCGCCGTGAACAGGCCGAGGGCCCCGCCGCCGGCGGCGAGGAACAGCTCCCGGTACGCCGCCGCCACCTGGTCGAGGTCGTCCTTGCGCACGTCGGTCACGACCATGACCCGGGTGTGCGCCGGATAGTCGAAGGGCGAGGGAACGGAGGTGCGCAGCGCCGGGCGGGGCAAGTGGAGCGCGCCGGTCCGCGCCTCCGCCGTCTCCCAGTCCGCGACCGCGTCGCCGCTGCCGTCGGTCAGCGTGGCGGAGGTGACGACGAGGCCGTGCGCCTGCTCGGCCAGGGTCTGTGCGAAGGGGATGGTGGGGTCGATCCAGTGGCGGTAGAGGCCGACGTCCACGTCCCGCCCCTCCTGCCGCTCGATCGCCAGCCAGTCGACGTAGGCGGCCGGCGTGTCCTGGGTCAGGCCCTTCAGCATCGCGCGCCATCCGGCCAGCATGTGCCGCCCGCGCCGCTCCAGCGAGCGGCAGACCGCCTCGATCCGCCGCCGCGTGTCGCTCTCAAGCTCCGCGGCCTCGTCGTCGAGACGGGCGGCGAGGCGCGCGGCCAGCGCCTCCATCGGCAGGAGGATGCGGGCCAGCGCCGCGTCGAGCGCCTCCCCCGCCTCCGCCAGCCCCTCCAGCGGTGGCCGCACCTCGGTCTCGACGCCATAGGGGCTGTCCGGCCCGTGGGCGCGCGCCATCACCTGCCGGCGGGCGAGGGCGAGGAACGCCTCGGTCGGCCCATGGGGGCCGAGCAGCGGATCCTCGCTCGCCACCCGCCGCTGCCAGTCCTCGCCCGGGAGCGCACGGGCGCCGAGCAGCACGTCGTCCAGAAGTTCGGCCGCCTTCGCGTCGTCGCCGATCAGGTCCTCGACCCGCCGCTTGAGCCCCCGGGCCCGGCCCGACCGCCCCTCCGCACCCAGGAGCCAGCGGCGAAGTTCCGCCGCCTCGAGGCCGGTCAGATGGCTGGCGAATGCGCTGTCGGCGGCATCGAAGATGTGGTGCCCCTCGTCCAGCACGTAGCGGGTCGGCAGGCGCCCGTCGTCCTCCCCGCCGCCGAGCGCCGCCTGGACCATGACCAGCGCGTGGTTGGCGACGACGATCCGGGCGCGCTTGGCCCGCCGCACGCTCTTCTCGATGAAGCAGCGGTCGTAGTGGGCGCAGGCGCCGTAGATGCACTCGCCGCGCCGGTCCGCGAGGCCGAGCGACCGGCCCCGGCCGATCAGGTCGGCGAGCCAGCCGGGAAAGTCGCCCCCCTGCATGTCGCCGTCGCGGGTGGCGCCGGCCCAGCGGGCCATCAGCCCGATGGCGACCGCGTGCTGCGGCGCGGTCGGGACGATGCGCGCCGCCTCCTCCAGGTTCAGGAGACAGAGGTAGTTCTCCCGCCCCTTGCGCAGGACGACGTGGCGCTCCTTCTCGGCCGGGTCGGGCCAGAGGCGGTCGAGTTCGGCGTCGATCTGGTGCTGGAGGTTGCGGGTGTAGGTGGAGACCCAGACCGCACCGCCGTTGCGCTCGGCCCACAGCGTGGCGGGCGCGAGGTAGCCGAGCGTCTTACCCACGCCCGTCCCGGCCTCCGCCAGCACGACGTTCGGCTCCCCCTGCGCCGCGCGGGGCACGAAGGCGTGGCTGACCGTGGCGGCGTAGTCGGCCTGCTGGGGCCGGGGCTCCGCGCGCTTGCCGGGAACAGGGGCGGCCACGAGGTCGGCGAGGCGCGTCCGCGCATCCTCCGGCCCCACGGGGATCTGGCCGGGCGGGGGTTCGGGCGCGTGCTCCGACCACGCCGGCAGCCGGTCCCAGACATGCAGCGCCGTGCGCGCCGCCTTCGCGTCCGGCCCCTCGGGCGCGCCGAGGATCGCCAGCACCGAGGGCGTCCAGCCCCAGCCGCCCGACCCCATCGTCCAGGCGACGGCCACGGGATCGGTCCGCTCCTCGGGCCGGTCGGGGGCGATCAGCTCCCGCAGAAGCGCCCGGGCGGCGTCGACCAGCGTGACGGCCTCGGATTCGAGGTCGAGCGGCGGGACGAGGTCGAGCGCGGCGGAAAGGCCGCGCGGCGTGGGCACGCAGAAGCGCGCGGGGCGGACGAAGGCGAGGAGTTCGAGCACGTCGAACGCCCGGCCGAAGGCGACGCCGAGGCGGCGTTCGGCCGAGCGGGCATGGCACAGGATCACCCCCTGCCCTTCGAGCCGCCGCGCGAGTTCGGCGTGGGGCAGCACCTCGAGGTCGCCGTCGGTCCCGAACAGGGCCCCCCGCCGTGCGCCGAGCGCCAGCGCGGGCGCGTCGGGCAGGAGGAGCCGCGGCGCGTGGCGCGCGGGCATCCGGGCGGGGACGTGGACGGGCATGGCAACAGTCTAGCGGGGCGCGGGCGCGGACGGAACGGGTCCGTCCGTTCCGCCCCGTCCGTCGACAGGCTCAGGACGAGGCGCGCCTCATGGTGAGCCCGTCGAACCATGAGGCGAACCGACGGCCGCCTCACACGAACGGCGCCTGCAGCCCCTCCGCCGCCAGCGTCGCCTGCACCGCGGGCCGCGCCAGCACCCGCTCCGCCAGCGCCCCCAGCGCCGGCACCGTGCGCGGCGGGCGGGGCATGGAGCGGCCCCAGCGGATCAGCATGAACAAGAACAGGTCGGCCGCCGAGAACCGGTCGCCCAGAAGCCACGGCCCGTCGCCCAGCTGGGCCGCGATCCGGTCGAACATGCCGTCCAGCCGCACCGCCGCCTTCGCCTTCACCGCCGCCTGGGCGGCCTCGTCGTCGGCGAACTGGAAGGGATAGAACCAGGACACGTAGGTCGCCTGCGGCGTGTTCGAGAGGTGGAGCATCCACTTGAGGAACTGGCCGCGCAGCGGATCGCCCACGGGCGGCACGAGGCCCGCCTCCGGATGGCGCTCGGCCAGTGCGATCGCGATCGCCGCCGTCTCGAACATCGGCGTCTCGCCCGCGATCTCCAGCACCGGGATCAGTCCGTTCGGGTTCAGCGTCAGGTACGCGGCGGATTTGTGCGCGTTGGCCTGCCGGTCGACGAGGGCGAGCGTGAACGGCGCCCCCGTCTCGCGCAGGACCATGTGGGGAAGCAGGCTGGCGTTGCCGGGGTAGTAGTGGAGCGTGTACAAGGCGGCCCTCCGTGGTCGATCGTGCAACAGTCGCCGCTCGTGCGCGCGACCACAAGCGGCCCCGCGTCGGGAGCCCGCGCGAAGGGAGCATCGAACCATGGCGGAACTGCGGGATCTGGCGCTTCAGGCGAAGGCGTGGCCGTTCGAGGAGGCGCGCAAGCTCGTCGCCCGCTTCGCCAAGGCGCCGCCCGCCAAGGGCCACGTGCTGTTCGAGACGGGCTACGGCCCGTCGGGCCTGCCCCACATCGGCACCTTCGGCGAGGTGGCGCGCACGACGATGGTGATGCGCGCCTTCCGCGCCATGTCGGACCTGCCGACCAGGCTCTTCTGCTTCTCCGACGACATGGACGGGCTGCGCAAGGTTCCGGACAACATCCCCAATCCCGAGATCATCCGCCCCTTCCTCGGCAAGCCGCTGACCAAGGTCCCCGATCCGTTCGGCACCCACGAGAGCTTCGGCCACCACAACAACGCCCGCCTGCGCGCCTTCCTCGACGATTTCGGCTTCGAGTACGCGTTCCAGTCGGCGACCGACTGGTACACGTCGGGCCGGTTCGACGCGACGCTGCTCGAGGTGCTGGCGAACTACGACGCCATCATGGCCCTGATGCTGCCCACGCTGGGCGAGGAGCGGCAGGCGACCTACAGCCCCTTCCTCCCGGTCTCCCCCACGACCGGCCGCGTCCTTCAGGTGCCGATCCTGGAACGGAACGTCGCCGCGGGCACCGTCGTGTTCGAGGACGAGGACGGGCGGAAGACGGAGGTGCCGGTCACCGGCGGGCACGTGAAGCTGCAATGGAAGCCGGACTGGGGCATGCGCTGGGCCGCACTCGGCGTCGACTACGAGATGTACGGCAAGGACCTGATCCCGTCCGCCGACCTCGCCGCGAAGATCTGCCGGATCCTGGGCGAGAACCCGCCCGACGGCTTCAACTATGAGCTGTTCCTCGACGAGACCGGCCAGAAGATCTCCAAGTCCAAGGGCAACGGCCTGACGATGGAGGACTGGCTGCGCTACGGCCCGCCGGAGAGCCTCGCGCTCTACATGTTCCAGAAGCCGCGGGCGGCCAAGCGCCTGTTCTTCGACGTGATCCCGCGCGCGGTGGACGAGTACCTCACCTTCGTGGAGAAGCTGCCGCAGGAGAGCGCGGACAAGGCGCTGGAGAACCCGGCCTGGCACATCCACGGGCCGCAGGGGACGAAGGGCATCGGCGCGCGGGGTGCCCTCACCTACGGGATGCTGCTGAACCTCGCGGGCGTCGCCTCGACCGAGACGAAGGCGGGGCTGTGGGGCTTCATCAGCCGCTACGAGCCCGACCTGACGCCGGCGACGGCGCCCTTCCTCGACCGGCTGGTGGGCTACGCGCTCAACTACTACCAGGACTTCGTGAAGCCGACGAAGACCTACCGGGCGCCCACGGACGCGGAGCGGGCGGCGATGGTCGACCTCGCCGCGCGGCTGGAGACGACGCCCGCCGGCACCAGCGCGGAGGACCTCCAGTCGCTGGTGTTCGAGATCGGCAAGGCGCACGGCTTCGCCGAATTGCGGACGTGGTTCCAGGCCCTCTACGAGGTGTTGCTGGGCCAGTCGCAGGGGCCGCGGATGGGCTCGTTCGTCGCGCTCTACGGGATCCCGGAGACGGTGGCCCTCGTCCGCGGCGCGCTCGCCCGCGGCTGACCGCGCGTCAGCCGCCGAGGCGCGCCAGGATCCACGCGATCCCGAGGCCGGCCGCCGCCGGTGCCGAGAACACGGCCAGCAGGCGGAGGGGTCGGAGGGCGACGAGAAGGGACGAGGCGGGGTTCGGCATGGCCCCGAGGTTCCACGCCCATGGTCAACGCGGCCTTACCCGGGCCCGCGCTCCTTGGGGGCTCCCCGATCGGCGATCGGCTCGAAATAGAGTTCGGACGCGCGATGGAAGTTCGCCTGCATCGCGTTCGACAGGCGGAAGGCGGTGGGGTCGTCGGCGATCAACGCCGTCGTCTGGGACCGGTGCGCGAGGATCGCCCGGCGCTTGCGAGCGAGGTCCCGCCCGACGTCGACCCGGTGGACGCGCACCTCCCCCGCCGCCGGCCGGTCCGCAGGGTCGTGCCAGAGCCAGACCGGATATTCGAGCCGGCGCGCGGCGGCCAGCCCCGCCGCCCGCGCGCCGGCGTCGGCGACGGCC
>CANGXM010000226.1 GCA_947457845.1 Rhodospirillales bacterium
CGGCGGCGAAGGCGTCGCCGGCCCCGGTCGCGTCCACCACCGGCACCGCCAGCGCGGGGACCCGGTGGCGCGATCCGTCGAGTGCCGCGACCGCCCCCTCGCCCCCGCACTTCACGACGACGCCCGGCACCCGCGCCGCCCAATGGTCGAGCGCCCGGTCGACCGCCGTCTCCGGCAGGTCCGCCAGCGCGCAGGCCTCGGCCGCGTTCGGCAGGAACAGGTCGACCGTGCCGATCAGCGCGCGGGCCGACGGGTCGCGCACCAGCGCGTCGTCCCAGCCGGCATCCAGCGACACCGTCATCCCCGCCGCCCGCGCCGCCGCCGGCAGGTCGGGCCAGCGGACCAGCGTGCCCAGTTCGGCCACATGGACGTGCCGCGCCCCGCTGGCCGCCAGCGCCGCGCCGCGGCCCGCCGTCGCCACGTCGGGCTCCAGATAGGTGAGGAACGCGCGGTCGCCCGCCACCGGCATCGCCGCCGTCAGCCGCACGAACGGCCGGTCGTGGCGGACGATGTGGCGGGCCGAAAGCCCGTGGGCCTGCAGCCGGTCGGCGATCACCCCGCTGAACGGGTCGGTGCCGAGGTCGGAGACGATCCCCGGCTCCACGCCGAGGCGCTTCAGCCAGGCCGCCGTGATGAAGGCGCCGCCCCCCGCCGTCACCGCGAGGCCGCGGGCGAAGGTCTCGCGCCCCAGGGCCGGCATCGCGTCGAGGCCGGTGAAGATCAGGTCGCAGTAGAGCCGGCCGACGACGAGCACCGCCGGGGCCGCGGCGGCCTCAGGCGAGGGCATGCTTGCGCTCGGCGTCGAAGAGGTGGAGCCGGTCGACGTTGCATACGAGGCGGATCGGCTCGCCCGGGCGCGGCACGTGGTGGCCGTCGGCCTTGCCGATCAGCTCGTGCGAACCGACCCGCACGAAGATCTGCGTCTCGGTCCCCAGCGGCTCCACGACCGCGACCCGACCCTCCAGCGGCACGCCCGCCGCCCGGGCCCCGTCGGCGGCGACGAGGTCGTCCGGGCGGATGCCGAGGATGACCCGCGACCCCTCCGACAGGCCGGCCCCGCCCCGCGGCGGCACCGGGATCGACACGCCCTCGCCGAGGTCGAGCGCCCCGGCGCGGACCGGCACCTCGATCATGTTCATCTGCGGGCTGCCGATGAAGCCGGCGACGAAGGTGTTGGCCGGGCGATGGAAGATGTCGAGCGGTGCGCCCACCTGCTCCACCCGCCCGTCGCGCATGATCACGATCCGGTCGGCCAGCGTCATCGCCTCCACCTGGTCGTGGGTGACGTAGACGATGGTGGTGCCGATCGACTGGTGCAGGCGTTTGATCTCGGTCCGCATCTGGTTGCGCAGCTGCGCGTCGAGGTTGGACAGCGGCTCGTCGAACAGGAACACGGCCGGGTCGCGCACGATGGCGCGGCCCATGGCGACCCGCTGGCGCTGGCCGCCCGACAGCTGTGCCGGCCGGCGCTGGAGATAGTCGGCCAGCCCCAGCATCCCGGCCGCCTTCGTCACCCGCGCCGCCACCTCGGCCTTGGGCAGCCTGGCCGCGTGCAGGCCGAAGCCGATGTTGTCGAACACCGTCATGTGCGGATAGAGCGCGTAGTTCTGGAACACCATCGCGATGTTCCGGTCCTTGGGCTCCAGGTCGTTCACGACGCGGTCGGCGATGCGGATCTCGCCGCCGCTGACGTCCTCCAGCCCCGCGATCATGCGCAGCGTCGTCGACTTGCCGCAGCCGGACGGGCCGACCATGACCAGGAACTCGCCGTCCGCGATCTCCAGGTCGATGCCGTGGACGACGGCCTGCTTGCCGTACCGCTTCACCACCGAGCGCAACGAGACGTTCGCCATGGTCCGCCCTCAGCCCTTCGCCGTGCCGTGACGCGCGACCGCCGCCGCCAGATCGTCCGCCGCCCGCGCCGTCGCGGCGTGCGCCTGCCCGATGCGCCCCCGCAGATCCTCCAGCGACCGGCGGTATCCCGCGAGGCTCGCGGCGAGCGCCGCGGGCGCCGGCCCGCCCGGCAGGGTGCGGACGGCCACGAAGTGCTCGGGCGTGCCGAAGCGGCGGAAGTCGCCTTCCGACACCGTGGGCGCGCGCCCGACCGCGTCGGCGAACGAAGCCGCGAAGACGCCGAAGGGCAGGGTGGCCAGGGTCTCGCCGGCCGCGATCATGCGTTTCGAGAGGGCCGAGCAGATCTGGTGCGCGGCGCCGAAGGGAATGGCCTCCGTCCGCACGAGGCTGTCGGCGACCTCCGTGATGGTCATGCAGGACGCGTCGATGTGGGCGCGCACCTTGGCCCCGTCGATCGAGGCGGCGGCGACGAAGGCGCCGAGCAGCGGCAGCGCGCGGTCGGCCACGTGGAAGGCCGCGTAGCCCGCGTCGTGCACCTCGTGCTCGTTGTCGTTCATGTCGATGAAGGGCGTGTTGTGCATCGCCAGCATCGCCGTGTCGCAGTGCCCCGCCCCCAGCGAGCACATGAGGCGCAGGTGCTCCACCGGCACCGGGTTGCGCTTCTGCGGCATGATCGAGGACTTCTGCACGAAGCCGTCGGGCACGACGAGGTGCCCCACCTCGAACCCGGTCCACTGGTTCAGGTCCTGTACGAACCGGCCGAGGTTGAGGAACATCACCTTCATCGCGGCGTAGACGCCCATCGTGTAGTCGGCCCCCGCGATGCAGCCGTAGGCGTTCTCCTGGAAGGTGCGGAAGCCCAGCAGGTCGGCCATCCGCTTGCGGTCGAGCGGGAAGCCCGTGGTGGTGATGGCGGCCGCCCCCATGGAGGAGCGGTCCAGCACGTCGTAGGCGACCGCGAGACGCTCCACGTCGCGGAACAGGGTCTCGACCAGCGCGCAGAGATAGTGGCCCCACGTCGTCGGCTGGGCCGGCTGGCCGTGGGTATAGGCGACGACCAGCGTGCCGGCGTGGCGGGTCGCGGTGTCCAGCAGGGCCGCCTGCAGGTCGGCGATCCGGGCGTAGAGGGCGACCATCCGGTCCTTCAGCGCCATCTTGAACAGCGTGTGGTCGATGTCGTTGCGGCTGCGCCCGGTGTGCAGGCGCCCGGCCGTCTCCGCCCCGATCAGCGCCTTCAGCCGGCTCTCGACGTAGAAGAAGAAGTCCTCGTGCTCGCCGGTGTAGACGAGGGTGGGCAGGCGCTCCGCCGTCTCCGCCTCCACCGTGTCGAGGCCCTCGAGGATGGCGGCGATCTCCGCCGGTGCCAGCAGGCCCTGCTCGGCCAGCATCACCCCATGGGCGCGGTGCAGGCGCATCAGGTGGCGCCAGTGGTCCCGCTTCATCGCCTCGAACAGGGGCGCCAGCACCGTGTCCTTGTAGATGGGCGCGGGGAAGATGTCGTTCGATCCGGGGGTCATGGCGTGTCCCATCAGCCCTTCACCCCCGTCAGCATGACGCCGCGGATGATGTAGCGCTGGAAGATCAGGAAGAAAACGAGGGTGGGCAGCGTGGCGAGCGAGGCGCCGGCCATCACCATCTCCCACTCGGTCGCGAACTCGCCCGAGAAGGAGGCGAGGCCGACGGGCAGGGTGTAGAGGTCGCGGTTGCTGGTCGCGATCAGCGGCCACAGGAAGGCGGTCCAGTTGCCGAGGAAGGTGAAGATGGCCAGAGCCGAGAGCGCGGGCGTCACCAGCGGCATCGCGATCCGCCACCAGATCTGGAACTCGTTCAGCCCGTCGATGCGCGCGGCGTGGATGTAGTCGTCGGGCACGCCCTCGAAGAACTGGCGCATCAGGAACGTGCCGAAGCCCGTCATGATGCCGGGGAACATGATTCCCCAGACGGAATTGAGCCAGCCGAAGTCCCGCGCCATCAGGTACCAGGGGATGACCAGCATCTCGGTCGGGATCATCAGCGTCGACAGGATGGCGACGAACACCACCTGCCGCCCGCGGAAGCTGAACTTGCACAGCACGTAGCCGACCAGCCCATCGAAGAACACTACCGACGCCGTGGTCAGGATCGAGATGATCAGCGAGTTGACGAACCAGCGCAGGAACTTCGTGTTCTGGAAGATGTGGAGATAGTTCTCCAGCGTCGGCTCGACCGGGATCAGGTTCAGGTCGTAGACCTCGTGCGGATACTTCAGCGAGGTCGAGATCATGACGACCAGCGGCATGACCATGGCGATGCCGCCCATCGCCAGCAGCGTCCACGCGACGATCCGGCCGGGCCGGACGTCCTTGAACCGCACGGCACCCCGGGCGGCGGTGGAGGGAAGCGCGCCGGCCGTCATTTCGACCTCAGGAGCCAGAGCTGCAGGAGCGTGATCAGGAGCAGGATCGTGAACAGCACGACCGTCTGCGCCGCCGCGTAGCCCATCTGATAGGACTGGAACGCCGTCTCGTAGATGTAGAGGACCAGTGGCTTGGTGCTGTTCAGCGGCCCGCCGCTGCCGTCGGTCATGTTGAAGACCTGGTCGAAGATCCGCAGGAAGCCGATCGAGCTGATGACGACCAGGAACACGACGGTCGGGCGCAGCAGCGGGATGGTGATGCGGCGCAGGATCATCCACTTGCCCGCCCCGTCGATGCGCGCCGCCTCGTAGTAGCTCTCGGGGATGGCGCGCAGCCCGGCGAGGAAGATCACCACCTGGAACCCCAGCCCGGCCCAGATGGCGGGCGCCAGCACGGACGGCAGCGCCTGCTCGGTCGAGCGCAGGAAGGGCTGGGTGGGGAGGTCGAGTTCCGACAAGAGGTTGTTGAACACGCCGATCGGGACCGGCTGGTAGAACCAGCGCCAGACCCAGGCCATCGCCACGGCCGTCGTCATGAAGGGGATGAAGTAGAGGGCGCGGATCAGACCGTGGGCGAAGCGCACCTGATCAAGGTAGTAGGCGATCACGAAGGCCACGACGATGCTGACCGGCGTGCCGATGATCAGATATTCGAAGGTGTTGCGGAAGACGAGCCAGAACGTCGGGTCCGACCACATCCGCACGTAGTTGTCGAGCCCGACGAACCGCGGCGTGCCGAGCAGGTTCCACGAATAGAACGAGATCAGGAAGCTGTCGGCCGTCGGCCAGAAGCGGATGACGACGTAGAACAGGACCGGCAGCGCGAGGAACGCCCACGCCCAGACGGCCTGCTTGCCGGCGATGGAGAGGCGACCGTAGAGGCCGGACATGGGCGCTCCCGCTTAGGCTGTTGGCGTGACGACCGACCGGCGGTGCGGCGGCCCCCTCTCCCACGGACCGCTGTTCGCGGTCCATCCCTCCCCGGGGGGAGAGGACGCGGGGGAGAGGGGGGCCGCCGCGGACCCCGATCACTTCCTGTGGTGGTCGTCCAGCAGCTTCTGCTCGGCCGCCGCGGCCTCCTTCACGCTGTCGGCGACCGACTGGTTCTTCAGCAGCACCCGGTCGACCGCGTCGATCAGGATCTGGCGCTGGGCGGTCTCGTTCACGAACTCGGTCGCGGCCGCGTAGTCGAGGCCCCTGATGAAGGGGCCGTAGAGCGGATGGGCGAGGTTCGCCGGGGAGAGCGCCGCGGCCTTGGCCGCCGGAAGCTCGCCCGTCTCGGCCAGCCAGAGCTGCATCGCCGCGTCCGAGACCATGAACTGGAGGAACTTGGCCGCGGCCTCGGCCTTCGGTCCCGTGGCCTTCGACGTCACCGCGTTCACCCAGTAGGAGGCGAAGTTGGAACGCTTGCCGTCCTGGGCCGGAAGCTCCGTCACGCCCCACTCCAGGCCCCGCTGGTTCTGCAGCGCACCGAGGCGGAACGAGCCGTCGAGGTGGATGCCCGCGCGGCCGGCGCGGAAGGCGGCCTGGCTCTCGTCCATGAAGCCGTTCGTGCCGACCTGATGGACGCGCTGGAGGTCGACGTAGAACTGGAGCGCCTTGCGCCCGGCGTCGCTGTCGTAGGTGACCTTGCGGCTGTCGGCCGAATAGGGCGCGCCGCCGAACTGGCGGATCAGCACCTCGCGGATCCAGTGGTGGTCCTGCGCGGTCATGTCGATGGTCATGCCCGCGGTCGTGACGTTCCCGTTGCGGTCGCGCTTCACGATCTTCTTGGCGTGCTCGACCATCTCGTCGAGGGTCTGCGGCGGCTTCTCGGGGTCGAGGCCGGCCTCGCGGTAGAGGCGCTTGTTCCAGAACAGCGCCAGCGAGCGCACGGCGGTCGGCACGGCGTAGTACTGGCCGTCGCGCTTCATCGCCTGGACGATCGGGAAGTAGCGCTGCTCCATCTCCGCGATCGGGAACTGCGCGGCCGGGAGCGGCTGGATCAGCTTTTCGCGGATGTAGTCGTCGAGCCAGCCGTAGAACAGCTGCACCACGTCCGGGCCCTGCCCGGCGGGGATCGCCGCCGCGACCTTGGTGCGGTAGTCGGCGTAGGGGAAGTGGTTGTGCACCACCTCGATGTCTGGGTTCTGCTTCTTGAACTCGGCGATCAGCTTGTCGACCGCGGTCACGCGCTGCTGGAAGAAGTACTGCCAGTACTCGATCGTGACCTTCTGCTGGGCCGAGGCGGAACCGCCCCAGGCGACAGCGATGCCGACGGCCGCCGCGGCCATGGCCCGTCCAAATCTCCGCAACATCGTTCACCCTCCCGTGGTTGGGCCGCGCGTCGGCCGATTAAGATCGTCAACTTGATTTAATATTCGGCGCGGGGCACCCTGCAAGCCCCTTCTCGATCTGTCCCCATCCCCGATGGTCGTGCCCGGAACGAATCTGGAGCAGGCGCGCACCTGGAACCGCCGCGTCGTGCTCGACGCGGTGCGCCGGCACGGCCGCCTTTCGCGGGCGGAGATCGCGCGCCTCACCGGGCTTTCGGCGCAGACCGTCTCCAACATCGCCGACGAGCTGCGCGCCGCCGGGCTGCTGCGCGACGAGGGCCGGCGGCGCACCGGCCGGGGCCAGCCGCCG
>CANGXM010000227.1 GCA_947457845.1 Rhodospirillales bacterium
CGCCGCCCCCGGCGCGGCACCGGCCGCTCCCGCCCTTCCGCCCATCGCGCGGCAGATCCTGCCCCCGGTGCAGCCGTTGCGCCGCCCGCCGCCCGTCCTCACGGTCGAACTGGGCTTCTTCCTCTCCACCGCCGCGGCCGAGAGCTTCGCCGCCTCGCTGCAACGGCGGGGGATCGAGGTGATGATCGTGGAGGAGCCGGACGCCACGGGCCGCGTGTGGTCCTACGTGCGCAGCGGCCGCTTCTCCGACAGCGCCCAGGCGCTGGCCTACGCCGCCGAGATCGAACGGACCCAGCGCCTGCCCACGACGGTGGTGGCCGAACGGACGGTGACCGCGCCATGAGGTCTCTCCTGCGCGTGGCCGCCTGCGCGGCCTGCCTCCTGTTCCTGAACGGCTGCCTCGCCGCCGTTGCCACCTACGCATGGCTCTACACCGACGAGGTGCGGGTGCAGACGGTGGCGCTGAACGTGGCCGAGCGGGCGAACGAGAACAGCCCCGTCGCGGTCGACATGGTCTTCCTGTCCAAGCGGCTGCCGCTGCTCGACGAGGTCCAGAAGATGACGGCCGCCGACTGGTTCGCGAAGCGCGCCCAGCTCGTGCGCGACTTCCGCGACGACATCGAGGTCGTGAGCTGGGAGGTCGTGCCGGGCCAGATCCTGCCGGCCGAGTCGGTCCCCACGGTCCGCGTGCGCAGCGCCGCCTTCGTCTTCGCCGGCTACCGCGCCCCGGGCGCCCATCGCTACCGCGTCGGGTCGGAGCGCACGCTCCTCCTCTCGCTCGGCGCCAACGAACTGACGGTGACCCCGAAATGAGCGGCGCGCGCGAGCCGGTCCAGCCGCTCCTGTGGCACGAGGGGATGATGCTGGCCCCCCAGCACTTCCAGCAGCTCGTGCTCCGACAGGAACAGCTCGTCCATTACCATGCCACGGCGGGACAGCCGTTCCACTGGGGCGTGGCCAACGTCCGCATCGACGTCGACGTCCTGCCCGACGGCCTCGTCCGCGTGCAGGAGCTGGAGGCGATCCTGCCCGACGGCCTCGTCGTCCGGCACCTGATCGACCGCGACCCGGCGCTCGAGGTCGACGTCGGCGCGCTCCGCGAGGCGGCCGGCCGCGCGCCGGTGACGATCCACGTGGCGGTGCCGGCCGGCCGGTCGGTCGACGGGGCCGGCGGCGAGCTGCCGCGCTTCGACGTCGTCGAGACCCCGGAGGTGGCGGACGAGGCGGGAGGCGCCGAGCCGGTCGATCTCCGTCGCCTGCGCCCGCGCCTGTCGCTGGAGGTGACCACCGCCCCGCGCCAGCGGCCGCCGGCGAAGTTCGTGTCGATGCCGCTCCTGCGCGTCGGCCACGACGGCAAGGCCTTCACCGCGGCGGAGTTCGTTCCCCCGATCCTGTTCGTCGGCGAGCGCTCGCCGCTCGCCCGCCAGGTGCAGGAGCTGACGCGCCGGGCGCGGGAGAAGGCGCACCACCTCGCCCGCCAGGGCGGCGCGGGCGGGGGCCGGCCCGAGCGCCGGTTCGACCTCGACGGGATCGCCGCCGGCCTGCCGGCGCTGGAGGCGCTGCTGGCCAGCGGCCGCGCCCATCCCTTCACGCTCTACGTGGAACTGTGCCGCTACGCCGGCCTGCTGAGCACGCTGGGCGTGGGGCAGGTGCCGCCGGTACCGCCGCGCTACGACCACGACGATCCGATGCCGGCGTTCGCCGAGGTGCTGGCGACCGTCACCCAGACCCTCGATCGTCTGAAGAAGAGCCTCGTCGCGATGCGCTTCGCGCCCGAGGGCGACAAGTTCTGCCTGACGCTGGAGCCGGAGTGGACGCAGCAGCGCCTCGTGGTGGGCGTGCGCGCGCCGACCGGGATGTCCGACGCCGACGTCGCGGCCTGGATGAACGGCGCGCTGATCGCCACCCGGGACCGCTCGCAGGACCTCTGGAACCTCCGCGTCCGCGGCGCGCCGCGCCGGGTGGTGGAGAGCGACCCGGAACTCGACCTCGTGGCGGCCCGCGGCACGGTGCTGTTCGCGGTCGAGCCCGACAGCGCGTTCGTCACGCCGGCCGAGACATTGGAGATCTGGAACACGGAGACGCGGGGCGACCAGCAGCGCCCGACCGACGTCGTCCTCTACGTGACGGGCTGAGACGATGGCGACGCGGGCACGCGACCTGACGGTCATCGCGGGCGGTCTCGGCGGCACGGCCGAGCCGCGCATGCCGCACTTCACGCCGCTGGTCCGCGACCTCCTCTCGTTCCAGGCGCAGCTGACCGTGCTCCGCGACCGGGTCGAGGCCGAGGCGCGCACGCCGGACGCCGCCGAGGCGAACACCGACGGCGGCGCCCGCGTGGTCGTCGACCGGCTGGAGGAGATCCTGCGAAGCCAGTGGGAACTGGCCCGCCGGCGGTCGTCGGACCGCGAACTCGCCATGCTCCGCGAGGCGCAGTACGTGATGTCGGCGCTGGCCGACGACCTCTTCCTCCACGACGTGGAGTGGAAGGGGCGCGCCGCCTGGAGCGCGGACCTGCTCGAAGGGCGGATGTTCGGCACCCGCGTGGCCGGCGAGAAGCTGTTCGAGAACGCCACCCGCATCGCCCAGGCCCGCGACCGCTCGGAGACCGGGCTGGCGCCGGTCTACCTCCTCGCCCTCGGCCTCGGCTTCAAGGGGCGCTACCGCCGGCCGGACGGGCACGGGCCGCTGGAGGCCCACGCGCGGGAACTCTACGAGGTCGCGACCGGCCGCACCGCCGACCCGGCGATGGGCGGCCGTCCGCTCGTTCCGGGCGCGGTGTCCAACGTCGTCGCCGGCATCGGCCAGCGGCGGACCTGGAGCTTCGTCGCGTGGCCCGCGGTGGCCGGCGGCATCGCCGCCGCCTTCGTCGTCGTGTCCTCGATCGTCTGGTTCAACATGACGGGCGACCTGTCGGCGGCGGCCGACGCGGTCATCCAGGCCGCGCGCTGAGGGGGACGGGCCATGGGTGCAGTCGCCGCGGCGGTCCAGGGCTACGAGGTCCCGCTCCTCATCCTGTTCCTGTTGCTGTCGCTCGCCCTGGGCTGGTGGCTGTGGGTCCTGATCCGTCGCGACCGGACGGCGAAGGAAGAGGCGGCGGCGCGCGAGCCGGAGGCGCCGAAGCCCCCGCCCGAGGCCGTCCCGGCGGAGGCGACGATCCTGTCGCCGGCGCTGATGCGCACCGCCTTCCGCAACGGCCTCGCCCTCTACCGCTCCACCGTGGCGGGCGCGCGCAATCCGCACGTCGCCCCGTGGTTCGTGGCCGTGGCGCCGAAGGGCGCCGGGCTCACGACGCTGTGCGCCGCGGTCGACACCCCGCGCCCGCCGGCCGAGACGCCCGACCCGCAGACCGGGCGGCCGATGGGCTGCACGTGGTGGTACCACGACCAGGCGGTCGTCATCGAGGCGAGCGGCGACGCCTTCGTGCGGGCGACCGGCGAGCGGGTGCCCGACGGCGCATGGGTGGCGCTGCTCGAGGAGCTGGTCGCCGCCCGCGGCGCGCTGCCGATCGACGGCATCATCCTGGCGGTGCCGGCGGACGAGCTGGTCGGCCCGACCGGGCAGGTCCCGCACCTCGTCGCCGAGAAGGCGGCCCAGATCTACGCCCGCCTGTCCCAGGCCCAGAAGATCACCGGCCTCAGCCTGCCGGTGTGGACGGTCATCACCCGCTGCGACGCCGTCCCCGGCTTCCGCGCGCTGATCGAGGCCCTGCCCGAGGCGCGGCGGTCCGAGGCGTTCGGCTGGTCGTCACCCTATCCGCTCGACGCGGCGTTCCGCGCCGAGTGGATCGACGAGGCGATGGCCGGGATGCAGGACGCGGTCGTGGCCGCGGGGCTGGAGATCGCGGCGGTGGCGCCCGGCCATCCGGGGGCGACCGAGATCCTCGACCTGCCGGGCGAGCTGTCGCGCCTGCGCGGTCCGCTGGCGGCGCTGCTCGGCACCATCTTCCGCCGGACCGCCTACGAGGAGGCGCTCTACTTCCGCGGCCTCTGGTTCACCGGCACGGACGAGCCGCCCGCCGGCTGGTCGGCCGACGACCTGCGGGCCGGGTCGGTCGCGTCCGGGCTCACGCGGATCCCGCTCGCCTTCGCCCGCGACCTCCTCACCCGCAAGATCTTCGCCGAGCGCGACCTGCCCAGGACGACGCCCCGCTGGTCGGCCGAGCACAGCCGCAAGCAGACGGTCTGGCGCGCGGTCGCCGGCGGCGTCGCGGTCCTGTCGTGCCTCCTCCTGTGGCAGGGCATCTCCACCATCGGCGACCTGCGCGCGGGCTTCCTCGCGCCCCTGCGCGCCGTGGCCGACCCGGTCCGCGTCTCGCGCGAGGTGGAGCGGTCGCCGACCAGCCTCATCGCCCTGACCGATGCCGGCGCCCCGCAGGCGATCCGTGCGCTCTCGCGGGTCGAGGGGATCTGGAACGAGCCGCTGTTCCCCGTCGTCTGGGCGGACAGCCTGGGCGAGCGGGTGACGGTCGCGCTGGCCATCGCGCACTGGCGCCTGCTGATGGCCGACGTGCGCCAGCGCCTCGAACGGCGGGCCGCCGCCATCGGGGCGGGCGAGTTCGACGGCCCGCCGCAGCCGGTACCGGGCCAGTCGCCCGAGCTGCTGCGGCTGCGCCAGTTCCTCGGCGAGACGATCCTGCTGGAGCGGTTCATCGCGGTCTACAACCGCCTCGTCGGCGGGCCGGACCTCGCCGGGCTGACGGAGCTGGTGCGCTACACCCACGGGATCGAGCTTCCGGCCAGCTACGCCGAGACGGCGCTCGCCCTCCAGTTCGCGCAGGCGCCCTCGACGCGGGCGCTGCGCGGCGCCTCGATCGACGTCGGTGCCCGGGTGCTGGAACTCCAGCCGCTCCGCACCCAGCTGGTCCCCCGTCTCGAACGGCTGGCCGACCAGTACTATGCGAAGATCGCCGGCAACGGCGACGCGTTCGCCCGCCTGCAGGCGACGGTCGCCGACATCGACGCGCTCGCCGGCGGCCCGGCGCGCGGCGGCCTCGCGCCCAACGCGCTGGAGGGCATCCGCCAGAGCCTCGCCGCCGCCGCCGACGCCCTGAACGCCCAGGACGGGCTGTGGCTCGGCGGGCCGAACGGGGCGGAGCTGGGCGGCTCGTCCTTCCAGGTCCTGCTTCGGGTCGTGGGCGAGACGGCGCTGCTCGGCCCCGCCGCGCGGGAGCGGATCGTCGTCCGCGGCCGCGAGGCGCTGGGGCCGCTGGGCGCCATCGGAAGCCTGCCGTCGTCGATCGGCCCGCTCGTCGTCGCGGTGCCAGAGCGCAACCGGGTCGAACTCTCCCCGGCCGCCGCCGCGCTGCGGACGCAGCTCGCCGCCGTCCTCGCCCGTCCGTTCATGCAGGGCCCCTGGACCGAGCAGGCGCCCGACCTCGTGGGCCGCGGCGGTCTCTTCCGCTGGGACGTCCGCCTGCTGGAGCAGGCGCTGGCCCTGGTCGAGGACCACGCGCTCTTCGCCGCCCGCGACCTCGCCACCTTCCCCGCCGCGGTGCAGGCGGGCGTGCGCGCCGTCGCCCAGCTCCGCCTGACCCACGCCGTCGCCGACGTGGTGGTGCGGGCGCAGGTTCCCGTCCCGGCCGGGACCCCGCGCAGCCGGACCGAGGGAGAGCTGACCGCCCTCGTCGCCGCCAACGCCGCGGCCTCGCCGATGATCTTCCGGCTTGCGCAGTCGCTGCGGGCGGCGGGGGCCGAGACGGCGGGCACGCGGCTGGTCGAGATCGCCTCCGCACAGGCGCTCGTCCTGCTCGGCCGGGTGGACGCGCTGCTGGCCTCCGAACGCCTCTACCTGCCCCCGACCGGCGGCCTCGCCGCCTGGACGCGCGGCAAGATCGACGTCGCCGCGATCTACGGCCAGGCGGACCTCGCCGGCGTCACCGCCCAGCTGGAGGTGGCGCGGCAGCGGGTGCAGACGCTCGCGGGGACGCTCGCCGATCCGCTGGTCGGCTTCCTCACCCGGCCCGAGGTGCGGACCGCCGGGGACAGCGCGCTCGCGCGGCGCTGGCTCAGGATCGTGGACGAGCTGGAGAAGGCGGCCCAGAACCGGCCGGGCGCCTCGCTCACCGCGCTCGAACGGTTCATCACCACCGACCTGCCGGAACTCCAGCCCAACGCCTGCGCGCCGCTGGCGCCGCGGGCCGTGGGCGGGGCGGGCGACTGGTTCGCCGACCAGCTGTCCCAGGTCCGCGCCCAGTTCCACCGCCAGTGCCTCGCCGCGGTCGAGGACCGGGTCGCCGTCTCCTTCGGCCTGGTCGACCGCGCCTTCCGCGAGTTCCTCGCCGGCCGCTATCCCTTCGCCCCGGCCGATTACGCGGCGACCGGCCCGCACGCCGGCGCGGACGAGGTGCAGGGCTTCTACCGCGTGTTCGACGCCCAGGTGGAGGGGCTGCTGGCCGCGTTCGCCGATCCGTCGCGCGACAGCGAGCAGGCCCGCGCGGTCGTGCAGTTCCTGGAGACGATGCGCCGGGCCCGTCCCTTCATGAAGGCCGCGGTCGGGCTCGACGACACCGAGCCCGGCATCGCGCTCGAGGCCCGGTTCCGCGCGCTGCCCGAACGCGAGATCGGCGGGCGCGACATCATCGAATGGCGCCTGACCTCCCGCGACACGGTCACCGACAACGGGACCGCGCGGGCGCCGGTCGTCTGGCGGCCGGGCGATCCGCTCGCCCTCTCGCTGCGCTGGGCGCGCAACGCGCCGCGGGTCCCCGTCGGCATGGCGGCGCCGGGCATCCCGGCGCAGATCCAGGACCGGACGGTGACGATCGCCGCCCCCGACCCCTGGGCCCTGGTCACGCTCACCCGGCAGCTGA
>CANGXM010000228.1 GCA_947457845.1 Rhodospirillales bacterium
CGGCGACGACGCCGTCGTCGCGGCCGAGGTCTACGGCCTGTTCGGGCTCGCGTGGGCGGCGATGCAGTTCCTGTTCTCGCCGCTGCTCGGCGCGCTCTCCGACCGGTTCGGGCGCCGGCCCGTGCTTCTCGTTTCCGTGTTCGGTCTGGGTCTCGACTATGTGCTGATGGCACTGGCCCCCAACCTCGGCTGGCTACTGGCCGGGCGGATCCTCGCCGGCATCACGGCTGCGAGCTTCTCCACCGCGGCAGCCTACGTCGCCGACGTCACGCGCCCGGAGGACCGTGCCTCGGGCTTCGGGATGCTGGGGGCCGCGTTCGGGCTCGGCTTCGTCCTCGGACCGGCGGTCGGCGGTCTCCTCGGCGGCCTCGACCCCCGGCTTCCGTTCTGGGTGGCGGCGGGGCTCGCGTTCGCGAACGGCCTCTATGGCCTCTTCGTCCTGCCCGAGAGCCTGCCGCGGGAGCGGCGGACGCCGCGACTCGTCTGGGCGCGCGCCAACCCCGTCGGCGCCCTGCGCCTTCTCGGCCGGCAGCGCTCGTTGGCGAGCCTCGCGACGGTGAGCGTGCTGTTCTTTCTGGCGCACGAGGTGCTGCCGAGCGTCTGGGTGCTGCACGCCACCCACCGCTACGGCTGGGACGAGGCTACCGTGGGCCTGTCGCTCGCCGCGACCGGCGTGTGCGGGATGGTGGTGCAGGGGCTCCTGGTGAAGCCCGTCGTCCGCCGGGTCGGCGAGCGGGCGGCGCTCCTCGTCGGGCTTGTCTTCGGGATCGCCGGGTTCGTCCTCTTCGCCGCCGCGGCGACCGGCGCGATGGTCTGGGCCGCGATCCCGGTCTTCGCGCTGTGGGGCCTCTACGGGCCGGCATCGCAGAGCCTGATGAGCCGGCGGGTGGAGCCGACCGAACAGGGCCAGCTCCAGGGCGCGCTCACCGCGCTGCGCGGGCTGACGGGGCTGGTCGGGCCCGTGTTGTTCACGGGCGTCTTCGCCCGGGCGGTCGAGGGATCGTGGGGCCTCTCCGCCGGGGCGCCCTATGCGCTGGCAGCCATTATCCTCGGGGCCGCGCTGCCGATCGCGGTCGCCGCCACCCGAACCGGCGGCGACCGTCGGTGACGACGGCTCAGGGTCGGCCGAGCGCCTCGCGATAGAGCCTGGACTTCAACGCCGCAGCGGCGACGCGGCGGTCTGTCAGGTCGCTCTCGTCGACGTTCGCGATGCCGGCCTCGCGGATGAGGCGAAGCAGCAGGGCGCGGACGGTGACCCCTTCCTCGTGGGCGCGACGGCGCACGGCGGCCTTCACCACGGTCGGGACCATGACCGCCAGCTGGACCTCGCGGTCCCCGCCGTCGGTGCCGGCCTCGCTGCCGCCCCCGGCCTGCTGAGGCACGAGGGTCGCCTCGCCCTGCAAATGCTTGATCATGGTCGTCCATCCAATTTCGAATGACCAACCGACCATCGAATATCCGCAGTTAACGACGAGTTAAACCGCCGAATCAATTAAGTGGTAATGTCCCGATAATCAAAGGGAAGAAGAAATCGTTGTCCTTGCAACTTATACTTAGTCGTCGCCGACGGCCCGGCCATCGGTCCGGAAGGGATGCGCAGGATAGACGCCGAGGATGGTGACCTGCCGCGCGAAGAACCGGAGTTCCTCCAGCGCGTGCCGCATGGCGGGATCGTCCGGATGCCCTTCGACGTCGGCGTGGAACTGCGCCGCGGTGAAGCGCCCGTCGACCATGTAGCTCTCGAGCTTCACGATGTTGACGCCGTTGGTCGCGAACCCGCCGAGCGCCTTGTAGAGGGCGGCCGGCACGCTGCGTACGGTGAAGAACAGCGTCGTGATGGCCGTGCCCGACCCGAGCGGCGGGATCTTGGGCTCGCGCGCCATCACCAGCATGCGCGTCGTGTTGTGCTCCCCGTCCGCGATGTCGGCCTTGAGGGAGACGAGGCCGTAGATCTCGCCCGCGAGCCGCGAGGCGATGGCCGCCTTGCGCTTGTCGCCCCAGACCGAGACGTCGCGCGCCGCTCCGGCCGTGTCCGCGTGGACCATCGGCGTCAGTCCGAAGGTGCGGATCAGGCTCCGGCACTGGGACAGGCCCTGGATGTGGCTGTGAACTTCGGACAGATCCTTCAGGTCCGTCCCCGGCAGGGCGAGCAGATGGTGGACGACGCGCTGGTAATGCTCGCCCACGATGTGCAGCCCGCCCTGCGGCAGGAGGTGGTGGACGTCGGCGACGCGTCCGGCGATGGAGTTCTCGACCGGGATCATCGCGAGGTCCGCGGCACCACCATGGACCGCCTGGAACGCGTCCTCGAACGCCCGGCAGGGCATGACCTCCCAGTCCGGGTGGACGCTGCGGCACGCGAGGTGCGAATAGGCGCCAGGCTCGCCCTGGAATGCGATCGTCGGCATGGGTTCGTTCCCGCTCGAAAGGCGGCGGAGTATCCGGAGGGGCCGAGCGCCCGTCAACGCACGGACGCGTGCGCCGATGCGACATCAGGTCCGCGATCGGGGCGGACAAAGTGGCTGCGCCGGCCGGTGCGCCCCCGTATCCTGCGCCGCACGGACGATCGAAACGGCGGGCATCGACGCAGGGCCGGCGTATCGTTATTGTCCGGCCGATTGGGTCCAAGGAGCTTCCGGGGTCATTCATGTCGAGCGCCGAGTGGAACAAGGTCTTCGCCGCGGTCCTCTTCGCGGGCCTGATCGCGATGCTCTCCGGCTTCATCGCCGGTAAGCTGGTCGCGCCGAAGTTTCCCGCCGAGACGGCCTATCAGGTCGAGCTTCCCGACGCCGCGCCCGCGGCCGCGGCGCCGGCCGAACCGCAGCTGGAGCCCGTCGGTCCGCTCCTCGCCTCGGCCGACGTCGCCGCTGGCCAGCGCGGGAGCCGGGCCTGCGCCGCTTGCCATACCTTCGACAAGGGCGGCCCGAACCGCGTCGGTCCCAACCTGTTCGCGATCGTGAACGCGCCGCACGCCCACGCGGCCGGCTTCGCCTATTCCGACGTGCTCAAGCGGATGTCGAACGAGCCGTGGGAGTACGAGGACCTGAACGCGTTCCTCGCCAATCCCCGGGCCTACGCGCCGGGCACCAAGATGAATTTCGCGGGCATCCGCAGCGTGCAGGAGCGGGCGAACGTCATCGCATGGATGCGCACGCTGGCCGACACGCCGGCGCCGCTGCCCTGAGCGGGCCTCGACGGTGACCGTCTCCGTCGTCGATCCGGCGCTGGTCGATCTCGGCCGGCGCCTCGCCGACGCGAGCGGTGCCGTCATCCGACGCTATTTCCGCACGCCCGTCGCGGTCGACGACAAGGCCGACGAGAGCCCGGTGACGATCGCCGACCGGGAAGCCGAGGCGGCGATCCGCGCCATCGTCGCGGTTGAGCGCCCGGATCATGGGATCATCGGCGAGGAACACGGCAGCGATCGGCCGGACGCGGAGTGGGTCTGGGTCATCGATCCGATCGACGGGACGAAATCCTTCATCACCGGCCGGCCGATCTTCGGGACGATCATCGCCCTGCTTCATGGCGGCGTCCCGGTCCTCGGCGTGATCGACCAGCCGATCGTCGGCGACCGCTGGGTCGGCGCCGCCGGGCACGGAACAACCTTCAACGGCGCGTCCGCGCGCGTCCGCGCCTGCCCGTCGCTGGGCGCGGCGATCCTCGGGACGACCTCGCCCGACGCCTTCGCGGGCGACGATTTCGCCGCCTTCCGGCGCGTCGCCGGGGGCGTGAAGATCCCGATCTACGGCGGTGACTGCTATTCCTACGGGTTGGTCGCGGCCGGCCATCTCGACCTTGTCGTCGAGAGCGGGCTGAAGCTCTACGACTGGGCGGGTCTCGTGCCCGTCGTCGTCGGCGCGGGCGGGGTCATGACCGACTGGTCCGGCCGCCCGCTGGCCCTGGGGTCGGACGGCCGCGTCGTGGCGGCGGGCGATCCCGCCTGCCACGCCGCCGCCCTCGCCCGCCTCGCCGGCTGACGGGCGGGCACCGGCCCCCGGCGCCGGTCAGCCGATCCGGAAACCCGGCTGGTTCATCGGGTGGTTCGGATCGACGAACAGCCGACGCTCGTACTTCAGCTGGATCACGTCGAAGAACGGCTTGAACCGGTCCTCGGAGACGCCGAAGGCGGTCAGGAACTGGCCGAACAGCTGCTGCTCCTCGACCTCGGGCTGGCCGTCGGACAGCGCGCTGTCGAGCATGTTGACGAGGATCGCGAACTTCTGCGCCTCGGTCAGCATCGGCGCCGCCTGGGCCAGGAACTCCGGCGGCCGGGTCTTGCGGATGTAGCGCACGGCGCTGTCCAGCACCTGCTTCGCCTCGTTGGAGAAGCCGACGCCCCCACGCCCGCTCTGCCCGCCGAGGATCGCCAGGAGGCCGCCGACCTCCTCCGCGTCCATCTCGCCGTCGGCGGCGGAGATGTAGAGCAGCGAAACCGCCAGGGCGAGCTGAGGCGTCATCGCCTCGGTCGTCTCCTGGTTCTTGAACATGCTGAACAGACCCATGGAAGCCCCCACGACATATAAGGAAAAACAAACCGCGCCAACGGTTTGCATGCCGCTGAAGTGGGGGCGCCCGGGGGGTTCGGCAATCTCCCGTCAGGCCTTCGCGCGATCGTCGGCGATGCCGGCGAGCGTCGCGAGGCGGTCGAGCGAGAGGAGGTGGGCGTAGACGAGGCCGATCCAGCCCTTGGCCTTCCATTCCAGCCAGACGGCGTCCGGCAGCTCGACGAACTTGCGCTCGTCCACGACGCTGAAGCCGGTGAGGCTGATCCGGTTGGACCCGACGACCAGCTCGACCCGCTGGTCGACCAGCAACCCGTGCTGGACGAGCGCGTCCACGAAGGCCTGGGTCACGTCGCCCTGTGCCTTCATCGCGCTGCAGAGCTTGAGGATCTCGTTCAGCGTGGCGGTCGGCTGCGTCCCGTCGAACAGGGCGAGTTCGCCGTCCGGGGCCAGCACGTCGGCCGTCGGATCGAAGGCGAGGGCGAACTGGTCCGTCTGGTCGGTCTCCGCGAGGATGAACGGGTACCGCTGGACATAGGAGGGGACGGGGGTGCGGTCGCGCCAGCGGCCGTCCGCCTCCACGAACAGGTTCTCCCCCGGGCGGACGCCGAGGAGGATCACGGGCACCGGCCTGTCCTGCTGCCGGAAGACGATGGGGAAGTGGCCGCCGATCCGCGGGATCTCCTCCGCGAGGACGGGCACCAGCGCCGCCGTGGCGGCATAGGCGAAGGTCCGCGGGTTGCGCAGGCGCAGCTTCCCGTGCCGCCCGCTGTCGAGCGGCACGACGACCTTGTAAAGTAGGGGCAGCTGTTCGGCGGCGTTCGTCATCTTGGGTTGCGATCGGCCAGTTGAGGTCGCGCGCACAGTATCAACACGTGGGCGGCGCGCCAACCGCCGGGCGCGATGTCACCCGACGGTTCCCGCCTCGGCCGGCCGGCGGTTGATGTGCAGGACCGTGAGGATGGTCAGCGCATAGAGGCCGGCCACGGTGAAGAATACCGCCTGGGGCAGGCCCTGGTCCACCATCGTGCCGACGAGGACCGGGATGACGGTGCTGCCCATGTCGAGCCCGGAATAGACGAAGCCGAACGCCTTGCCGGTGGCGCCCTTGGGCGTCGCGGCGCGGATGATCAGGTCGCGCGAGGGGGCGGTCGCCCCCATGAAGAACCCCGCGGCCGCCATCGCCACCAGCGCCCCGGCCCAGCCGACGACGCCCGAGGCGATGAGGAGCATGAGCGCCGTCGCCGCGGCGGTCCCGCCGACCGCGATCCGGTCGCGCCGATCCGTCCGATCGGCGATGATGCCGCCGAGGAAGATGCCGCAGGCGCTGGCCAGCAGGTAGACCGTGAGGCTGACCGAGGCGTACTCGATCGGCAAACCGTAGAGGAACTTGAGCGCCGGGATCGAGAACGACTGGATCGCTGTCCCGCCCGCGGCCGAGAGGAGGAAGTAGAGGAAGGCCATGATCATCGCGGGGCGGGCGATCAGGGCCGCGTAGCCCACCGCGGGCGGAGCGCCGGGGCCCGGCGTCTCGGCCCGGCGGGCCGAGCGGGCGCCCGGCTCGGTCGCGATCAGATCGCCCGAGGCGACGAGGAGGCCGACCATCCCCAGGCCGATCACGCCCGCCAGAACGATCGCCGTGTGCCACCCGAAGGCCAGCGCCATCGTCAGGATGACGACCGGCGAGGCGGCGTAGCCGAGCGTGCCGCCGAGCTGGTGGATCGAGTAGGCCCGCCCCATGCGGCCCGGGCTGACCTTCGTGCTGAGGATCGAGAGATCGGCCGGGTGGAAGACGCTGTTGCCGACGCCGGCAACGGCGGCGAGCGGCAGCAGCATCCAGAACTCCGTCGCGAACCCTGCGAGGCCCGTGGCCACGGCGAGCAGCGTCAGCCCCGCCAGCAGGACGGGACGCGCGCCGTAACGGTCGACCCACACGCCGACCAGCGCCTGACAGATGCCCGACGCCAGATAGAAGGTGGCGGGGATCAGCCCGAGGTCGGCGTACCCCACCCCGAACTCGACCACGAGGAACGGGAACAGCGGCGGCAGCGCCAGCTGGAAGAAGTGGGAGAAGAAGTGGGCGGCGCCGACGACGCCGATCACGGTCGTGTCGCGGCGCAGCGCGGTGTCGAGGGTCGTCATCGCTCAACCTCGCCCGATACGGGGCCTGCGGACAAGTGCGCCCCGCGCAGCCCTGCGTTACCGGCCGGGTCGCGGCAGGGCGCGCAGCGTGGCCGCGTGACGGTCACGCAGCGCGCGCAGCGCCGGGGCGGCCGCCG
>CANGXM010000229.1 GCA_947457845.1 Rhodospirillales bacterium
CGCCCGGCTTCTACATGGCCCCGGCACTGTTCACCGAGACGCGGTCGGACATGCGGATCAACCGGGAGGAGGTGTTCGGCCCGGTCGCCTCGGTGCTGCGCGTGAAGGACTTCGAGGAGGCGCTGGCCACCGCCAACGACACGGAGTTCGGCCTCGCGGCCGGCATCTGCACCGTCTCGCTCAAGCACGCGCAGGCGTTCAAGCGCCTGTCGCAGGCGGGGATGGTGATGGTGAACCTGCCGACGGCGGGCGTGGACTACCACGTGCCCTTCGGCGGCCGGAAGGCGTCGTCCTACGGCCCGCGCGAACAGGGCCGGTACGCGGCGGAGTTCTACACGACGGTGAAGACGGCGTACGTGCAGCCCTGAGTCGCAGGTCAGATGGCGTCGGCGTAGCGCATCCGTCGCGCCCGCTCCGCCGCCGCCATCCGGCCCTGTTCCCCGTCCTGCAACGCCGCCTTCAGCGGGCAGTGGCGGGAGAGGCCGCGCGCGACCAGCGCGACGCCGCCGAGCCCCATGAGAAGGCCGCGCCAGTCCGGGCGCCGCACCGCACTGGCGGCCAGAAGGATGCCGAAGGCGATCGAGGCGGCGCTCTCGCCGCGGCTCATGTTCGGGCTGCCGCCGAACGTCCTCTCGTAGGCGTGGGAAAGCGTGTCCTGCGCCATGGCGCATCTCCGTCCGGTTTCGGGGGTCACCGGACGAACCCCTCCGATGCACCGGGCGTTCCCCCCGTTGGCGGGACTTATCCTGCCCGTCGCGTGTTCACGGACATCGAGGGACGAAGGGAGGGGATCGATGGGGGAACGATGGCGGTCGCTGGCGGCGGCGGGCCTGCTTCTCGGGGTCGCGGCGTGCGCCAACCCGCGGGCGGAGGAGGCGGCGAACGCCCGTACGGCGCTGGTCGGGATGAGCCGCGAGCAGGTGCTGGCCTGCGCCGGGGTGCCCGCACGGTCGGCGGTGTCCGGCGAGCGAGAGTTCTTCACCTACGAAAGCCAGTCGGTCAGCGGCTACGGCGGCCCGTCCGCGGGCTTCGGCCTCGGCATCGGCGGCTGGGGCGGCGGACGCTACGGGACCGGCATCGGCATGGGCGTGCCACTCGGCGGCGGCGACGTGCGGCGCGACACCTGTCAGGCGACCTTCGTCATGGAGCGAGGCGTCGTGCGCGAACTCAACTATGCCGATCCGCAGGGCAATTCGAACCTCGGCCAGTGCCAGCGGATCGTCGGCCCCTGCATGGACGCGATGCTGTCCGGCGGCACCGTCCCGCCGCCACCGTCCCGCACGCCCTGATCTGCGTCAACTTGGCGCAGTCTGCCCTTGCATCGGTGGGCGGAGAGGCGTTCACTGAACCGACGAAGACGTGACGGGGCGCCGCCCCCACGGGCGGCCGTCCCCCACGAAGGAAGGGAGGAGCCCACATGTCCGTCGCGACCATCCTGAAGCGCAAGCCCCCCACCATCGTGACCATCGAGGAGACGGCGAGCGTCGCCGACGCCGCGCAACGCCTCGCCCAGCACCGCATCGGCGCGCTCCCGGTGATGGGGGCGGGCGGGCGGCTCGCCGGCATCCTCTCGGAGCGCGACGTCGTTCGCGGGGTCGCCACGAAGGGGGCCGCCGCGCTGTCGGAGCCCGTGTCCGCGCTCATGACCTCGGGCGTGGAGACCACGACCGAGGTCGAGAGCATCGGCGACGTCATGCAGCGCATGACCAAGGGCCGGTTCCGCCACATGCCGGTCCTGAAGGACGGCCGCCTGATCGGGATGATCTCGATCGGCGACGTGGTGAAGCACCGGATCGACGAGCAGGAGCTGGAGGTCGAGACGCTGCGGGGGTTCGTGACCGGGATGGGGTGAGGCCGGGGGCCGGTTCCGCCTCATGGTTCGACAGGCTCACCATGAGGCGCGCCCGGCGTTCGCCCTTCCGCCGGGCGCCTCGCCCTGAGCCTGTCGAAGGGCGGGGCTCAACCCTCAGTCCGGCAGCACCGCCGTGCACTCGATCTCCACCTTCGCCCGCGGCTCGGCCAGGGCGGCCACGCCGATCAGCGACATGGTGGGGAAATGCCGGCCGATCACCTCGCGATAGGCGGCGCCGATCTCCGCCTGCCGGGTGCGGTAGGCGGCCATGTCGGTGACGTACCAGGTCATCCGCACGATGGTCTCCGGCCCATGGCCGGACTGGCGCAGCACGGCGATCACGTTGGCCAGCGCCTGCCGCGTCTGGTCCACGAAATCGTCGGAGACGAATCGCTCGTCGGCGTCCCAGCCGATCTGGCCGGCGATCACGGCATAGCGCCCCCGCGCCACGATGCCGTTCGCATAGCCCTTGGGCCGCTTCCACTCCGGCGGCTGCAGAACCTCGAACATCCCGTTCCCCTCTTCCCGGCCCATCGTCGCGGCGTCAGCCGCCCTTCGCCATCTCGCGCAGCCGGAACCGCTGCAGCTTGCCCGTCTCGGTCCGCGGGAGGACGTCCACGAACTCGATCGCGCGCGGATACTTGTAGGGCGCGATCGTCCGCTTCACGTGGTCCTGCAGGTCCTTGACGAGGTCCGGCCCCGGCACGACGCCCGGCGCCGGCACGACATAGGCCTTCACGACCGTGCCGCGCCCCTCGTCGGGCGCCCCGACCACGCCGCACTCCCGCACGGACGGGTGGGTGAGGAGCGCGTCCTCCACCTCCGGACCGCCGATGTTGTAGCCGGCGGCCACGATCATGTCGTCGGTCCGGCCCTGGTAGAAGAGATAGCCGTCGGCGTCCATCAGATAGGCGTCGCCGGTCAGGTTCCAGCCGTCGCGCACGTACGTCGTCTGCCGCGGATCGTCGAGATAGCGGCACCCCGTCGGGCCGATCACGGCGAGGCGGCCGGGCGTGCCGCGCGGCACCTCGTTCCCCTCCTCGTCGACCACCTTCGCCCGGTAACCCGGGATCGCGCGCCCCGTGGCGCCCGGCCGGCAGCCCTCGTCGGCGGAGGAGACGAAGATGTGCAGCATCTCGGTCGCCCCGAGCCCGTCGATCAGCTTGAGGCCGAGGCGCGTCTCCACCGCCTCGAACGTCGGGCGCGGCAGCGCCTCGCCGGCGGACACGCCACGGCGCAGCGAGGTGAGGTCGTGCGCGTCGGCGAGGCCGACCAGCGCCCGCCACGCGGTGGGCGCGGTGAAGCAGACGGTCACCCGGTGCGCCGCGATGGCCGCCGCCAGCAGGTCCGGCGCCGCGCGCTCCAGAAGCAGGGTCGACGCCCCGACCCGCATCGGGAAGATCACCATCCCGCCCAGCCCGAAGGTGAAGGCGAGCGGGGGCGAGCCGGTGAAGACGTCGTCGGCGCCAGCTTTCAGCAGCGTCGGCGGGAAACAGTCCGCGATCGCCATCACGTCGCGGTGGAAGTGCATCGTCCCCTTGGGCTGGCCCGTCGTGCCCGAGGTGAAGGCGATGAGGCAGACGTCGTCCGACGCCGTGTCGACGGCCACGAAGGGCGCGGACTTCGCCGCCATCGCGTCCTCGAGCCCGCCGGGGCCCCCGTTGTAGGTGGCGACCCGGGCCAGCACCGGCGCCTCGGCGCGGGCGCGATCCAGTTCCTCGATCAGGCGCGCGTCGCACACGGCGTGCGTCACCTGCGCCTTCTCGATCACCTGCACCAGCTCCTTCGCCCGAAGGAGCGGCATGGTGGCGACGGCGATCCCGCCCGCCTTCATGACCGCGAACCACGTCGCGACCATCATCGGGTTGTTGGCCGAGCGCAGCAGGACCCGGTTGCCGGGGACGAGCCCGTGGTACTCGACCAGCACCGCCGCGATGCGGTCGGCCCGGTCCTTCAGATCCGCATAGGTCCACACCGCCCCGTCCGGCGTGCGCAGGCACGGGCGGTCGCCCCAGCCCTTCGCCACCGCCGCATCCAGAAGCTCGACGGCGCAGTTCAGCCGCTCGGGGAACCGCAGCGCCGGAAGGTCGAAGATCATCTGCGGCCAGAGTTCGCGCGGCGGCAGGCGGTCCCGCGCGAAGGTGTCCACGTGCGCCGTCCGGCTCATGCCCCGCTCCGTCCTATCGCCCGGCCGCCGCCGCCAGCGTCTGGCGCGCGATGACCACCTTCTGCACCTCGGTCGCCCCCTCGTAGATCCGGAGCGCCCGGATCTCGCGGTAGAGTTCCTCGACCTTCACGCCCTTCGTCACGCCGAGCCCGCCGTGCAGCTGGACGGCCGCGTCGATCGTCCGCTGCGCCGCCTCGGTCGCCACCATCTTGGCCATGGCGCTCTCGCGCGTGACGCGGCGGCCCAGAACGTCCTTGGTCCAGGCGGCGCGGTAGACCAGCAGCGCCGAGGCGTCCACGTCCGTCGCCATGTCGGCCAGCATCGCCTGTGGGATCTGGAGGTCGGACAGCGTGCCGCCGAAGATCTTGCGAGCGGAGGTGCGGGCGATCGCCTCGTCGAGCGCGCGCCGGGCGAAGCCAAGCGCCGCGGCCCCCACGGTCGAGCGGAAGATGTCGAGCGTCGCCATCGCGATGCGGAACCCGTCGCCGGGGTTGCCCAGCATCCGGTCGGCCGGCACCCGGCATCCCTCGAACCGCAGCGTCGCCAGCGGGTGCGGGGCGATCACCTCGATCCGGTCGGCGATCGTCAGACCGGCCGCGTCGGCGTCGACCACGAAGGCCCCGAGGCCCCTGGCCCCCGCCTCCGGCCCGGTGCGGGCGAAGACGACGTAGTGGTCGGCGATGCCGCCGTTGGAGATCCAGGTCTTCGTCCCGTCGAGGACCCAGTGGTTCCCGTCGAGGCGCGCGGTCGTCGCCATGGCCGCGACGTCGGACCCGGCGTCGGGCTCGGACAGGGCGAAGGCGGCGATCCGCTCGCCCCGCCCGACCGGGGGCAGGTAGCGGGCCTTCATCTCGGGCGAACCGGCCAGCGTGATCGAGCCGGTGCCGAGGCCCTGCATCGCGAAGGCGAAGTCGGCCAGCCCGTCGTGGCGCGCCAGCGTCTCGCGCAGGATGCACAGCGAGCGGACGTCGAGGCTCTCCGCCACGCCGCCGTATCCGGCCGGGACGGCGTGGCGGAGCCAACCGCCCTCCCCCAACATTCGCACGAGGTCGCGGCAGCGGGCGTCGACCTCCTCGATCGTCTCCGGGTGATGGTGGGGCCCGTGACCCCCGAGGTTCGCGGCGCACCACGCCTCCAGCTCCCGGGCCAGCGTGCGGTGCCGGTCGTCCAGGAACGGCCAGTCGAGGAAGCTCGTGTCGGCCATCAGTTGCCCTCGAAGACCGGCTTGCGCTTCGCGGCGAAGGCCTCGAACGCGCGCTCGAAATCCCGGGTCGCCATGCAGATCGCCTGGGCCTGCGCCTCGGCCTCGATCGCCTGCTCGATGCCCATGTTCCACTCCATGTGGAGCTGGGTCTTGGTGATGCCGTGGGCGAAGGTCGGGCCGTCGGCCAGCCGCGCCGCCATCGCCTGCGCGTCCGCCACCACCGCGTCGGGCGCGCACAGGCGGTTGAAGAAACCCCAGCGCTCGGCCTCCTCGCCGCCCATCGAGCGGCCGGTGTAGAGGAGTTCCGCCGCCCGACCCTGCCCGATGATGCGCGGCAGCATCGCGCACGCGCCCATGTCGCAGCCGGCGAGGCCGACGCGGGTGAACAGGAAGGCGACCGAGGCGCGGGCCGTGCCGAAGCGCAGGTCCGACGCCATCGCCATGATGGCCCCGGCACCCACGCACACGCCGTCGATGGCGGCGACGATCGGCTGCGGGCAGGCGCGCATCGCCTTGACGAGGTCGCCCGTCATCCGCGTGAAGGCGAGGAGTTCCGGCATCTTCATCTTGGTGAGCGGGCCGATGATCTCGAACACGTCCCCGCCCGATGAGAAGTTCTCCCCCGCCCCCGTCACGACGACGGTCTTGACGTCGGGCTCGTAGACGAGCGCGCGGAACGTGTCGCGCAGCTCGGCATAGCTCTCGAACGTCAGCGGGTTCTTCCGGTCGGGCCGGTTGAGGGTGACGGTCGCGACCTTGCCGTCGACCGACCAGAGGAAATGCTTCGGGGGCTGGATCGCCATGACGCCTCTCAAGTGACCTCGCCGCCGGCCACGGGAAGGGCCGTGCCGGTGACGGCGGCCGCATGCTCGCCGACGAGGTAGAGGACCGCGGCGGCCACCTCCTCCGGCGCGATCAGGCGGCCCATGGGGTTGAACTTCGCCAGTTCCGCCCGCGCGTCGGCGGCCGAGCGGCCGGTCTTGGCGACGATCTTCTCGACCGAGGCCGCGACGATGTCGGTGTCGGCGAAGCCGGGGCAGACGGCGTTGACGGTGACGCCCGTCTTCGCGACCTCCAGCGCCAGCGCGCGGGTCAGCCCGACGAGCGCGTGCTTGGACGCGACGTAGGCGGCCGTGTAGGCGTAGCCCTTGAGCCCCGCGGTCGACGCGATGTTGACGATGCGGCCCCAGCCGCGCGCCTGCATGCCGGGCAGCACGTGGCGGCAGGTCTCGACGGGGCCCAGCAGGTTGACCGCCAGCACGCGCTCGAACTCCGCCCGGCTCGTCTTCGCGAAGGGCATGCTCGGCGCGATGCCGGCGTTGTTGACGAGGATGTCGACCGGATCGAGCGTCGCGAACGCCGCCGCCACGGCCGCCGGATCCGCGAGGTCGGCCACCGCGACGGCGGCCCCGATCCCGTCCGCGACCCGGTCGAGCGCCGCCCGGTCGCGCCCGAGCACGGTCACCCGATGCCCGGCG
>CANGXM010000230.1 GCA_947457845.1 Rhodospirillales bacterium
GACCAGAAGGCCGACCGCGCCGCCGCCGACCACGGCGATGCGGGCGCCGACCGCGGGCGCGCCGTCCCAAAGGACGTTCACCGCCGTCTCGGCGTTGGCGGCCAGCGCGGCGCGCCCGGTCGGAACGTCGTCCGGCAGCGGCACCACGGCCGTGGCGGGGACCAGGAAGCGGGTCTGGTGCGGGTGCAGGCAGAAGACGCGCCGCCCGACGAGGTCCGGCGGGCCCGACGCCACCCGACCGACCATGCAGTAGCCGTACTTCACCGGCCCCGGGAAGTCGCCCGCCTGGAAGGGGACCCGCATCGTCTCGCGCAGCTCGGCCGGGACGAGGCCACGGAAGACGAGGCTCTCGGTCCCGCGGCTGATCCCGCTGGCCAGCGCGTCGACGACGACGTCGCCCGGCCCCGCCGGCGGCAGGGACTCGGCCCGGATCTCGCCCCGGCCGGGTTCCGCGACCCAGAAGGCCCGCGCGCTCATCGCATCACGCAGTCGAACAGCACGTCGCCGCCCAGCGGCAGCACCCGCGTCGGCGGCCGCAGCGCCACGTCCAGCGTCGGGATCTCCGGCAGCGACAGGGCCGGTCGGCCCGAGCCGATGATCATCGGCGCGACGGTCACCTGCAGCCGGTCGACGGCGCCGGCCGCGAGGAACCGCGAAACCGTCACCCCGCCCCCCTCGATGAAGACGAACCCCAGGCCTCGCGCCGCCAGCGCCGCGAGGACGTCGGCCGGGGCCACGCCCTTCCCCGACGCCGCCACGCCCACCACCTCGGCCTGCCCGACCCGCTCGCCCGGCCGCGCCAGATCGGCCCGGCAGACGAGCAGCGTGGGCGCCGCGCCGTCGGCGAAGACCTTGAAGTCGGGCCCGAGGCGACGCGCCGGGTCCAGCACGACCCGCACCGCATGGTCGCCGGCGCAGCGGCGGACGGTGAGCTGCGGGTCGTCGGCGGCCACCGTCCCGGCGCCGACCAGCACCGCGTCGGCGATCGCGCGGAGGCGATGGTTGTGGTCGAGGTCCGCCTCCCCGGTCACCCATCGGCTCTCCCCGCAGGCGAGCGCGATGCGCCCGTCGAGGCTCTGGCCGAGGTGGGCCACCACGTAGGGCCGCCCGGCGGCCGCGCGCAGGATCGGAAGGAAGAGATCGACGAGCGGACCGTTCGTCCCGGTGATGAACTCTCCGTCCGCCCCGGCCACCAGCCGCGTCCCCGCCGCGCCGTCGACCGAAACGGGCCCGTCCGGCCAGCCGGCCGCGGTCGCGCGGCGCAACGCCAGAAGCGCTGGCCAGGGATCGGCTCCCATGGGGGCGGGCCCCGCGGGGTCGGCGGCGGAAACGGGGATCATTACGGGGAGACGGTCCTCGCCGGAGATCGCGGATGGCGCGACTGCGCGCCCTGTCGTATCAGAAAGGGTAGCCGAGGCCATGGCCGATGACCACCGTCCCCGATGGTGCATGCGTCCCTTGTCACGGTCCGAACCGACCCGATCTCGCTTCCGCCCCGCCGCCCAAGCCTCTCCCGAGACCGACCCATGACACTCGGCACCGCCTCCGCCGACACCACCCCCGACGCGACAATCGTCATGCCATCGCCGGCCGAACTGGCGTTCCGGCGTGCCGTGTTCGGCGGGATCATCGTCCTCACCATGGCCGGGCTGGTCTGGGCGATGGCGACCGTCCTCTCCCACGGCGGCTGGAACCCCGTGAAGGCCGTCATCCTCGTGGGCTTCGTGCCCTCGATGATGTTCCCGGTGATGTCCTTCGCCAACGCGCTCATCGGGTTCGTCATCCTGCGCCTCGCCCGGGACCCCGCGGGTTACGTGAACCCGGCGCTGCGGCTGGCGGGCAACGCCGACCCCGTCACCTACCGGACGGCGCTGGCCGTTCCCATCCGGCACGAGAACGTGCCCCGGGTCTTCGCCCGGATCGAGGGGATGCTGGAAAGCCTCGCCGCGACGGGCTGTGGCGACCGGTTCGACGTGCATGTGCTGAGCGACTCGTCCCGCCCCGACGTGGTGGCCGCGGAGGAGGCGGCCGTCGCCGACCTGCGCGCCCGCTGGCCGCGGCCGGACGCCATCCACTATCGCCGTCGCACCGACAACACCGGCTACAAGGCGGGCAACATCCGCGAGTTCGGGGAGCGGGTGCGCGACGACTACGAGCTGATGGTGACGCTGGACGCCGACAGCTACATGAGCGGTGCGGCCCTCCTGCGCCTCGTCCGGGTGATGCAGGCGAACCCGCGCCTCGGTATCCTCCAGACCCTCACCATGGGCCGGCCGAGCCGCAATTCCTTTGCCCGCATCTTCCAGTTCGGCATGCGCCACGGCATGCGCACCCACACGGTGGGCATGACGTGGTGGCAGGGCGACTGCGGCCCCTACTGGGGCCACAACGCGGCCATCCGCATCGGGCCCTTCGTCGACCACTGCCAGCTTCCGATCCTGCGCGGCACGGGGCCGCTGGGCGGGCAGGTGCTCAGCCACGACCAGGTCGAGGCGGCGCAGATGCGCGGGGCCGGCTGGGAGGTCCGCGTGATCGCGGACGAGTTCGACAGCTGGGAGGAGAACCCGACCAGCCTGCCCGAGTTCATGCGCCGCGACCTGCGCTGGTGCCAGGGCAACATGCAGTACTGGTCGATCGTCGGCATGGACGGGCTGCGCCCGATGGGCCGATGGCAGCTGATCCAGGCAATCATCATGTACTTCGGGTCGCCGCTCTGGGTGATCATGACGGCGCTGTTCCTGTCCTTGTCCCTGCTCCCGTCGCAGCCCGAGCCGGGCCCCTATCCGGCCGCCGTCGGCATCGGCCTGTTCGCCGTCTCCACCCTCATCCTGCTGGGTCCGCGGATCCTCGGCGTGATCGACACGCTGCTGAACGCCGAGGCGCGGGCGCGCTACGGCGGCGGGCCGCGCCTCGTCGTCGGCTGGTTCACCGACGCGGTCTTCTCGTACATGAGCGGGCCGGTGATGATCGTGGCCCAGTGCATCTTCATGCTGGGCCTGCTGGCCGGCCGGTCGATCAGCTGGGACGCGCAGGCGCGGGAGGCGCACACGGTCCCCTGGCTCGAGGCGGCGCGGGGCCTGTGGCCACAGATGGCGTTCGGCACGGCGTTCCTCGCGGCGCTGGCGTTCATCGCGCCGACGGCGATCCCCTGGGCGGCGCCGACGCTCGCCTCGCTGCTGCTGGGCGTGCCCTTCACCGTGTGGACGAGCACCGCATGGCTGGGCGAGGTCGTCACCCGCATGGGTCTCTGCGCCCTGCCGGAGGAACACGTGCCGCACCCCGATCTGGTGCGGCTGGAGCGGCTGCTGGCGGCGCGGGGGTAGGGTCGGCGGCGGACAGCGTGGTCGTCGCGACGGGGGTCCTCACCCGTCGATTACGCGGCTCGCCCGCGCTTCGGGCCGGCAGAGGTCGAGGTAGATCCGTTGCCCCCCGAGATACCGGCGGTTGCTCTCGGCCGCGGGGTCGGGATCGGTACCGTCACGGGCCGCCATGCGTCGGAAGGAGACGTCGAAGGGAACCCGAAGGAAGACGCTGTAGTCCCAGTAGTCGACCAGCTCGTCCCGGTGCAGGAAGATCCCGTCGATCAACAGGATAGCCGTCTTCTCGACGGTCCGACTGACGATGTCCGGCCCGTCGGCGTGATGGTCGAAACACTTCGTGCAGACGGAACTCGCACCATCGCGAAACGGCTGCAGCAACCGCTCCTGCAGTTGGGCGTCGTCGTACGAATCCACGAAGTATCCCATCGGGTCGCTCCGCCCACGACGGTAACGGATCGATCGGGGGTTGTGGAAGCCGTCGACGGTGGCGCGGACGACCGACCCACCACGCGCTTCGACCATCGGTGCCAAGCGATCAGCGAACGTCGTCTTTCCCGCACCGTCAACCCCGTCGATCGCGACAAGGCGCCGTCCCTGCAGACCCGCGACGACGTCGGCGATGTCTTCGAGCAAGGACCCCTCCGATGCCGACGACGGGTGGTTCCGAACGGAGCCGCCTGTACCCGGTCGGCCCTGTTCGATGCGACACGACCTTACGTCGATCGACGGTTTCGGCTCAACCATTCAAGGATCGCAGGGCTGCAGTCCGTGGCGGGATTCCGGCCCGCCGCCGATCGCTTCGGATCATGGCCATCATGGTCGCTGGCGGTCGCCGCCCGCGGGCCATCTCCTCCCGGGGGAGAGTGGGGTAGGGGTCAGCGGGGGCGCTGACGCAGGATCGCGTGCCATCGCCGCCTAGACCACAACCACGGGCCGGACGTCGCCGCTGCTTCCCAGCAAGCGGCCCCGGACAAGTCGGAGCCCCCGGACAGCCGTCAGGCCCTCCGGGGGTTTCGCTTCATGGGCCAAGACGAACGCCCTGTCGACACGCATCGGTTGTCGTCGTCTCGCCTCCCCGCGCGTCGGACACTTCCCCTCCGGCGGTCGCCGTGTGATGCTCGCGATCGCCCTCCCGCCCGGACCCCCATGCTTCTCGCCTACTTCCAGCTCGCCCTCGCCATGTCCATGGGCGGGCTCACCTTTCCGGCGGCGAAGGCTTTCGTGGTGCACGTGCCGCCGCTGGAGGCCGCGTTCCTGCGGTTCGTGCTGGTGGCGGTGGTGCTGCTGCCCTTCACGGTCCGGGGCGGGCGGGCGTGGCTGCCGCCCGGGGGCAAGGCGACCAGGGACCTGCTGATCTTCTCGCTGTTCGGGATGGTGCTGTTCAACGTCTTCCTGTTCGCCGGCCTCGCCGCGACCAGTGCCGTGACGGCCGGCATCATCACGAGCACCATTCCTGCCGCGACCGCCATCTGCGCCGCCCTCATCCTGCGCGAGCGGATCGGGCGGAACGGCCTGTGGGCGATCCTCCTGGCCGTCCTCGGCGTGGCGGCGATCAACGTCGCGCCGGGGGGTGCTGCGGGGCCGGCCGACACCGTCGTCGGCAACATGCTGGTCTTCGGCGCCGTCGTGGCCGAGGGGCTCTATGGCGTCTTCGCCCGGCGCATCACCGGGCGGATGCCGGTCTTCGCCATCAGCTTCTGGGCGAACCTCGCCGCCGCGGTGATGGTGGCGCCCTTCGTCGTCCCGGGCATGAGCCTGGAGCGCCTCGCCGCCGTTCCCTGGCCGCTCGCGCTCGCCTTCGTCGTCACCGGGCTTGGCTCCGGCCTGCTCGCCGTGGTCCTGTGGCTGAACGGGGTGAAGGTGGTGCCGGCGGGCCGGGCGGGGATCTTCACCGCCATGATGCCGGCGACGGGCGTCGTCGTCGCCGTCGCGGTGTTGGACGAGCCCTTCGTCGCGGCCCATGCGGTTGGTCTCGTCTGCGTGCTGCTCGCGATCGCGGTCGGCACGGGGGTGTTCGGCCGGCGGCGCGAGACGCCGGTGGTGCCGGCGCCCGACCGCGGCTAGGATCGCGCGCGCCGAGGGGCGGTGACCAATTGCTGACCATGGTGGAGGAGGGCGCGTGCGCGCGTTCTGGGACGTCTACGGCCTGATCCGGTCGACCTTCATGTACCGGCTTCCGGGCCACACCCGGCGGTCGCGCGAGTTCTATCGTGCGTTCCTGAAGCCGGGCGACCTCGCCTTCGACATCGGCGCGCATCTGGGCGACCGGATCGACGCCTTCCGCGCGACCGGCGCACGCGTCGTGGCGGTGGAGCCGCAGCCGGCGTTCCAGACGGCGCTGAAGGTCCTGTACAGGCGCGACCGCGACGTCACGATCGTCCCCGCGGCGGTGGGCGCGGCGCCGGGCACCGCGCGGATGATGATCAGCAAGCGCACGCCCACCATGTCCACCCTCGCCCGCGACTGGGCAAAGGCCCTGCCGGAGAGCGCGCGTTTCGCCGACGTGCGCTGGGACCACGAGATCGAGGTGGAGCTGACCACGCTGGACGCGCTGATCGCGACCTACGGCCTGCCGGCCTTCACCAAGATCGACGTGGAGGGGTTCGAGGCGGACGTGCTGGAAGGCTGCACCCGTCCGCTCCCCTGCCTTTCGTTCGAGGTCATCCCGGCGGCGCCGGCGGTCACGATCCGGTGCCTCGATCGCCTGGATGCGCTCGGGACTTACGAATTCAACCTGTCGATCGGTGAGTCGAAGCAGATGTTGTGGGAGAATTGGCTTACGCGCGCAGATGTTGATGCGTGGATGGCCAAGCAGCCCGACGACGGGCCCTCCGGCGACATCTACGCCCGGCTTCGCCGGTGATGCGCTTGCCTCGTCCACGAGCACTGCGCGCCGCGCATGGTCGCAGATTGGGCAAGGTCTTTTGCCTTTTCCGCCCCGCGCGCCTACCTTGCTTCATTGATCCGTTCGGCGGGGGTGCGTATGACGTCCCGCCATTCCGATGTGGACGTTCCCGATGACCCTGGGTTCCGCCCTTTCCATGACGCCTCCCTTCGGCCCTGACGGGCTTTCCGCAGACGCGCCGGCCGTGGCGCTGCGCACCGTCGACCGCGCGGTCGCGGACCTGCGCCGTGGCGATCCGGTCGTCGTGACGGAGGAGAAGGGGGGGTTTCTGGTGCTGCCGGCCGAGACCGCGGGGCCGGACGCGCTCGCCCGTCTCATCCGTCTCGCCGCCGCCCCGCCGTCGGTGGCGCTCGCGCCACGGCGCGCGATCGGCCTCGGGTTCGAGGCGTCGGACGCGCCGGTGATCGTGACGCCGGCCGGGCCCCTCACGCCCGACCTCGCGCGGTCCTTCGCCGACCCGACGGCGA
>CANGXM010000231.1 GCA_947457845.1 Rhodospirillales bacterium
CGAAGCGGACCGGCCACCCGCCCACGCGGTCGCCGTGGCGACGGCGTCGGCCGTGGCGGGCGTCCCGCTCGTGCCGGCGCTCGCCGCCTTCCTCCACGCCGTCGCGGCCAACCTCGTCTCGGCCGGCGTGCGCCTCGTGCCGTTGGGCCAGACCGACGGGCAGCGGGCGCTCGCGGCGCTGGAACCGGTGGTGCTGGACGCGGCCGCCCGGATCCCCGACATGTCGCTCGACGACCTCGGCGGCGCCGCCCCGATGGTCGACCTTCTCTCCATGGTCCACGAGACCCAGTACACGAGGCTCTTCCGCTCATGACCCGACACACCGGACCGCTTCGCGTCGGCATCGGCGGCCCCGTCGGCTCCGGCAAGACGGCGCTGGTCGACCGCCTGTGCAAGCGCATGCGCGACACCTGGCGCGTCGCCGCGATCACCAACGACATCTACACCAAGGAGGACGCGGATTTCCTCACCCGCTCCGGGGCGCTCGACCCGTCGCGGATCATGGGGGTGGAGACGGGCGGCTGCCCGCACACGGCGATCCGCGAGGACGCGTCGATCAACCTCGCCGCCGTGGCCGAGATGTCGAAGCGCTTTCCCGACCTCGAGGTGATCTTCATCGAGAGCGGGGGCGACAACCTCGCCGCCACCTTCTCGCCCGAACTGGCCGACATCACGATCTACGTCATCGACGTGGCGGCCGGCGACAAGATCCCGCGCAAGGGCGGGCCGGGCATCACGCGCTCGGACCTTCTGGTCATTAACAAGACCGACCTCGCCCCCCACGTCGGCGCGAGCCTGGAGGTGATGGACCGCGACGCGCGGAAGATGCGCGGCGCGCGGCCGTTCCAGTTCACCAACCTGCTCAAGCTCGACGGGCTCGACGCGGTGGTGCGCTTCCTCGTCGTGACGGGCGGCCTGGCCGACCGGCCGTTGCCGGCGTGAGCACCGACCGGGTCCCTCGCCCTTCGACAGGCTCAGGACGAGGGACCCGGTCGGGCGGCATCGTGCCGAGCCTGTCGAAGCATGAGGCCGACCGGCCGTCCCCTCAGTGCGAGTGCCGCGGCGTGAATTTGTGCGCCACCTGCTGGTACCCGACCGCGAAGTCGATGCAGCCGCCCGTCGACAGCTGGCCGACGCTGTTGCGGTACATCTCCTGCCAGGGCGTCTGGTGCGGCGGGTGGGGGGTCTTCGGCGTTTCCGCCCGGCGCCGCGCCAGGTCCTCGTCGGCGACCAGCATGTCGACCCGCCGGGCGTTGAGGTCGATCCGCACCCGGTCGCCCATCCGCAGGAGCGCGAGCCCGCCGCCCACCGCTGCCTCCGGCGAGGCATTGAGGATCGAGGGGCTGGCCGAGGTGCCGGACTGGCGCCCGTCGCCGATGCAGGGAAGCTCGCCCACCCCGCGCTTGATGAGATAGGCGGGCGGCCGCATGTTCACGACCTCCGCCGACCCGGGATAGCCGACCGTGCCGCAGCCGCGGATGAACAGGATCGTCCGCTCGTCGAGGTCGAGCGCGGGGTCGTCGATCCGTGCGTGATAATCCTCCGGCCCGTCGAAGACCGCGGCCTTGCCCTCGAACACGTTGGGGTGGGCGGGGTCCGACAGGTAGCGGTCGCGGAACGCCTCGGAGATGACAGAGACCTTCATCACCGCGCTGTCGAACAGGTTGCCCGTCATGACCAGGAAGCCCGCGTTCTCCATCAGCGGGCGTCCGTAGGGCCGGATCACGTCCGGGTCGCCGGGCGGGATCGCGGCGAGGTTATCGGCCAGCGTCTTCCCCGACACGGTCACCACGTCGCCGTGCAGCTTGCCCGCGCCCAGCAGTTCCCGCTGGACCGCCGGGACGCCGCCCGCACGGTGGAACCCCTCGCCGAGGAAGCGGCCGGCCGGCTGGCAGTCGACCAGCAGCGGCAGGTCGGCGCCCACCCGCTGCCAGTCCGCCAGGTCGAGATCCACGCCGATGTGGCGGGCGATGGCGATCAGGTGCGGCGGGCAGTTCGAGGAGGCGCCGATCGCCGAGGCGAGCGCGATCGTGTTCTCGAACGCCTTCTTCGTCATGACGTGCGAGGGCCGCAGGTCCTCCCACACCATGTCGACGATGCGCAGGCCGGTCGCGTAGGCCATCTGCCCCCGCTCGCGATAGGGGCCGGGGATCGAGGCGCAGCCAGGCAGCGACATGCCCAGCCCCTCGGCCAGCGAGTTCATCGAGAGCGCGGTGCCCATCGTGTTGCAGTGGCCGACGGACGGGGCCGAGGAGGCGACCATCTTCACGAACTGCGGATAGTCGATCTCGCCCGCCGCGAGCAGTTGGCGCGCGTTCCAGACGATCGTGCCCGAGCCCGCGAGCTGGCCCTTGTAGTGGCCGTCGAGCATCGGCCCGCCCGAGAGCACGATGGCCGGAATGTCGACCGTGGCCGCACCCATCAGCATGGCGGGCGTTGTCTTGTCGCAGCCGGTGGTGAGGACCACGCCGTCGATGGCGTAGCCGAACAGCACCTCGACGAGGCTGAGGTACGCGAGGTTGCGGTCGAGCGCCGCGGTGGGGCGCTTGCCCGTCTCCTGGATCGGGTGGACCGGAAACTCGATGGGGATGCCGCCGGCATCGCGGATGCCGTCGCGGATGCGCCAGACGAGGTCCTGGTGGTGCCGGTTGCAGGGCGACAGGTCGCTGCCGGTCTGTGCGATCCCGATGATCGGCTTGCCGCCCTGGAGTTCCTCCAGCGTCAGGCCGAAGTTCATGTAGCGCTCGAGGTAGAGCGCGGTCATGTCCGGATCGTGGGGGTTGTCGAACCATTCGCGGCTGCGCAGGCGGCGGGTCTTGTCGGCGGCCATCGGCGTTCCCTCCTCGGCGTGTCTTCGTGGCGCCGGACGGCGCGTTTGGCGCGATCGGACCACGGCGCGGCACCGCATGTCAAAGCCGCGCTCCGCCCCCTTTGGACGAAGGGGGATCCGTGGTATATCAGACCGACGCCGGCGACGGAACGACCGGCGGACCCGAGGAGGAATCCCGTCCGTGACCGCCGCCCAGTCCGAAGCCCCCCAGTCCGAAGCCCCCCTGTCCGAAGCCGCCCGCGCCAAGCTCGCGACCGTCTCGACCGCCACGCTGACGACCGCGCTGTTCAAGCGGGGCCTGCGCAACGTGTTCCTGCAGGGGCCGCTGCGGATCAATCCGGGGGCGGGGTCGATGGTGGGGCCGGCCTACACGCTGCGCTACATCCCTGCGCGCGAGGATCTCGACGGGCTCGAGGTGTTCAAGGACCCGGCCCATCCCCAGCGCAAGGGGGTGGAGGAGTGCCCGGCCGGCGCGGTCTTCGTGATCGACAGCCGCGGCGACCGGCGCGCGGCGTCGGCCGGCGGCATCCTCGTCACCCGGCTCATGCGGCGCGGGGTGGCGGGCATCGTCACCGACGGCGGCTTCCGCGACACGCCGGAGATCGCGGACATGGCGATCCCGGCCTACCACGCCGGCCCCTCGGCGCCGACCAACCTGATCCATCATCACGCGGTCGACCTGAACGTGCCGATCGCCTGCGGCGGCGTCGCCGTCTATCCGGGCGACGTGATGGTCGGCGACGGGGAGGGGGTGGTCTGCATCCCCGCCCACCTCGTCGAGGAGATCGCCGAGGAGACGTTCGACCAGACCGTCTACGAGGACTTCGTGATGGAGCGGGTGGGGCAGGGCCACACCATCCGCGGCCTCTATCCCATGACCGACCCGGCGAACCGGCCGCTGTTCGAGGCGTGGCGGAAGGAGAAGGGGCGGTAGTTCGATCCGAGGTTGCGGCGGGGCGGCGGCGAGGACGAGGATCGGCGACGCCGACCGCCGCGAGAAGTTGTGCCGCATGTCCGGCCGTCCTCTGCCGATGCCTGACCCCCGCCCGTTCGACCCCCTCGCCCGGGACGACCCGTGACGACGGCGAGACGGAGCCCGGCTACGACGAATGGTTCCGGGCGAAGGTCGAGGCGGCCATGAACTCGACGGAGCCGACCATTCCCCATGAGGAGGTGATGGCCGAGATGCGGGCGTTGCTTCGCGACCTGGGTTCCGGTGCGGATCCGCTGGACCGGACGGGCTGAGCGGGATCTCGAAAGGATCCTGAGGACCATCCACGCCCGCCGCCGTTACCCCTGACCGCCCCTCAGCTCAGGTCGATCCGGTACTTGGTGAAGCCGTTGGCGCCCGGGCCCACCAGCGCGATCTTCTTCATGCCGCCGACGTGTTTGTGCGCCTCCGGCCCGCTGTCGAAGACGACGTTGGTGGCGTTCGGGATCGGCGCGAAGCGCCAGTTGCCGTCGGCCGAGGGGTCGATCGTCCCCTTCTCCGCGATGTAGCGCACCAGCGCGTCGCGGTTGGTGTCCGGCGCCTCCAGGATGATCGTCTTGCCGTCCGCCCCGGGGAAGTTGCCGCCGCCGCCCGCGCGGTAGTTGTTGGTGGCGACCACGAAGTCCCTGGCCGGGTCGATGGGCTTCCCGTCGAACCGAAGGTCGACGATCCGGTGTGCGCCGGGGTTCGCCAGATTGCCCTGGCCGTCGTAGCGCGGCGGCTGCGTCAGGTCGACGGCGTAGGTCACCCCGTCGATGACGTCGAAGTTGAACGACGGGAAGCCGTCGTCGATCAGCGCCTGCTCCGTCGCCTCGGGCCGGATCCGGCGGAAGATGCCGACCGACCGCTCCAGCCACTCCTTCACCTGCGCGCCGGTGATCTTCACCGCCCGCACCGTGTTCGGATAGAGGTAGAGGTCGGCCACGTGCTTGATCGCGATGTCGCCCGCCGGCACGTCGGTGAAATAGTCGGCCCCCGCCCGGCCGCCCGCCTTGAAGGGGGCGGCGGCCGACAGGATGGGCAGGCCGGCGTACGGACCGCCCTTCAGCATCTGCTCCACGTACCAGATCTGGGCCTGGCTCACGATCTGGACCGAGGGATCGTCGGCCACCAGCGCGAAGTAGCTGTTGATGGGCGCGGTGATCTTCCCCACCGGCTGCCGCACGTAGGCGAGCGTCGCCTCGTGCTCGGCGCGGGTCGCGGCGAGGACGTTCGGGTCCGGCTGGGCGAGGGGGACGATGTCGCGCCCGTCGCGGCGGAAGATGGGCCGCGCCTCGGCCGTGGCCGCGAGCACGCGCCACCGGCCCCCTTCGCGCTGGAGGTCGAGGTCGATGATGCCGAGGTGGCTGCCCCAGAAGCCCGCCATGGCCGACGGCACGCCGGCCAGCGTGCCCTTCGCGGCGTCGATGCCCTCGCCGCCGAGCGCCGGGACGCCGGGGAACACGAGGTGCGAGTGCCCGGTGAAGATCGCGTCGATGCCCTTCACCGCCTGCGCCACGGCGAGGCTCGCGTTCTCCGCCCGTTCAACCCGGCGGAGGGATCCGATGCCCGAATGCGACAGCAGCACCACGACGTCGGCGCCCGCCTCCCGCATCTCCGGGACCCAGGCGGCGACCGCGTCGACGATGTCGCGCGTGTCCACCTTCCCGGCGAGGTGCGCGCTGTCCCACACCATGATCTGCGGCGGCGTGACGCCGATCACGCCGATCTTGAGCGGGTGCCGCTCGCCGGCCCCGTCGACCACCGTGCGATCGAGGATGGCGTAGGGCTTCAGCAGCGTCCGGTCGCCGCGCGGCGAGGCCGCCGCCGCGCCCTTGAAGATGTTGGCGCACACGATCGGGAAGTTGGCCCCGGCGAGCGTGCGGTCGAGGATGTCGAGGCCATAGTTGAATTCATGGTTGCCCACGGTCGCGGCGTCGTAGCCCAGCGCCCGCATCCCCAGCATCACGGGATGCGTGTCCCCCACCTTCATGCCCCGCTTGTAGGCGACCCAGTCGCCCATCGGGTTGCCCTGGAGATAGTCGCCGTTGTCGAACAGCAGGCTGTTCGGCACCTCGGCCCGGGCCTGGGCCACGAGCGACGCCGTCTTGGCGAGGCCCATCGTGTCGTCGGGCTTGTCGCGGTAGTAGTCGTAGGGGTGGACGTGGACGTGGATGTCCGTCGTCTCCAGCAGGCGAAGCCGGACGGCGCCCTGCGCCTGCTGGGCGAAGGCGGGGCGCAGGCCGGTGGCGGCGAGGAGGCCGGCGGCGGCCGATCCCGCGAGGACCGTGCGGCGGCGCGGGCGGAGGAGATGGGTCAAGGCAGGCCCACGGCGTCTGGTTTGGAAAGCAATCCCGGGAAAGCCTACCGGCGAAATGTGACGCCCTCAACCATGCCCTGACGATCGGTACGCGTATGGCGACTGCGCCATCTCCGCCAGGAGCTTGGAGAAGATCGACGCGGCGAAGCTCTCCCGGTCCTCGGCGGTCATCACGAAGGCCGAGGCGCCGCCGATCACCGCATCGGCGAAGTAGGCCTCGAGCCAGTCGTACTCGTCGAGGATGACCAGCGCGTTGATCGTGATGCCCCGCGCCACGGCGCGGTCGCGCGCCACCTCCGGGTCGATGCCGGCGTTGGAGAAGCCGTTCGCGCTGATGTCGATCGTCCGCCGCCGGGCCGGCGGTGCGGCGTCGAACAGGTCGGCCGCGTCCTCGATGGCGCTGCCGATCGCGGTGGCGCCCCCCCGTCCGTCGACCGGTGCCCGGTCGATCGCCTCGGCGAAGGCGTCGGTCGTCCCGGGCGGCCCGACCACCGTCCATGGGACGAGGGTGCGCAGGCTGCGGGGGCCGGCGAAGGCGGCCAGCGTCACCGCC
>CANGXM010000232.1 GCA_947457845.1 Rhodospirillales bacterium
CGATCACGCTGGCGCTCCAGGTGATCGGCGACTGGCTGTCCGACCGGCTCGACGTCCGCCGCCGGTGAACCCGGTCAGTCCGCGAAGAACACCGGGTTCGTCCACGCCTTCCCGCCCTGCGCGTCCACCACCACGACGCGCCCCCAGCCGCCTGGCAGCAGGCGTTCGATGACGCTGGAATGGGTGTGGATGTTGCCCTTGAAGAAGCGGCCGGGCGCGGCGAAGGCGGGGTCGATCGGCATGGTGGGGACTCGCTTCCATCGGTGTCTTGCGTCGGCAGAGAACCCTATCCGAACGCGGTCCGGGATGAGGCTTCAATGACGACGATCGTGGCGTGCCGTCGGGGATCGCACCGGACGACGGCGGTGCGCTTTTCCGTCTTGTCCGTGTGAGCATCGACCGTTAAGATGATCGTAATTGCAGAGGTAATTCCGTAGCTGCGGAAATGACGGCTCCCCTCCCTCTCCGGCGCACGCGCGTCAGCGGCATCGACCGCGCGATCCAGGTGCTGGATTTCCTCACCGAGCGCGGAGCGCCCGCCACCGCCTACGACGTCGCGCGCGGCATCGGCGCGCCGACCTCGACCATCTACGAGACGATCGACACGCTGGCCGAAAGGGGCCTCCTCAGCCGCGACGCGGACGGCGGCGTCTTCCTCGGCCCGAAGCTCCACTTCTATGGCCTCGCCTATGCGCGCGACCTCGATCTGAACGAGGTGCTGCGCACGCGCATCCGGGCCCTGTCGGTCTTGTCGGGCGAGACCGTGCAGGTGTGCGGGCGCGACGGCGATCGCATGGTCGTGCTGATGATGGAGGGCGGCCCCGGCCACTTCCGCATCTCCTCGCGCGTCGGCTCGCGCGTGCCCCTCAACTGGACGGCCTCGGGCCGGCTGCTTCTGGCGCCGCTGCCGGCGGCCGAGCGTCGGGCGCTGATCGCCTGCGCCGAGGCGTCGCCGACGGGCCGTGCCGAGACCGATCCCGACCGGATCGAGGCGGCGTGCCGCGCCGCCTGGGCCGCGCGCCTGTCGGTGCAGATCGGCGAGGCCGACGAGGCCGTGGCCTGCATCGCGGCACCCGTCCGCGACCGTGAGGGCGGATGCCCGGTCACGGTCAGCATCGTGGCCGGCGAGACGCGCGCGCGGGACCGGCACGCGGACCTTGCCGACCAGGTCCGCCGTGCAGCGGCCGACATCGAGGCCGCGATGGGGTGGCGGCACCCGGACTTCGACAACGACGACAAAGGGGGAGGACGATGAGAAAAATCCTGACGGCCTCGCTGGCCGGACTTCTCGCGGCCGGCGCGGCGACGGCCGCCCTGGCGCAGGAACCGCGCCGTGGCGGCGTGATCAACGTGGCGACGATCGGCGAGCCGCCGACGCTCGACCCCTCGGTCAGCACGACCGACGTGGTGGGCATGATCTCGCTGCACTACTTCGAGACGCTCTACACCTTCGGGACCGACTGGAAGATCGTCCCGCTGCTGGCGGCCGGTGACGCGCAGATCTCGGACGGCGGCAAGGTCTACACGATCCCGCTCCGCACGGGCGTAAAGTTCCACGACGGCTCCACCATGACCTCCGCCGACGTGGTCGCCTCGCTCAAGCGGTGGATGGACGTGGCGGTGCGCGGCAAGCAGGCGGCCGCGTTCATCACCGACGTCGCGGCACCCGATCCGAACACGGTCCGCATCACGCTGAAGGAGCCGTACGCGCCGCTCCTCAGCCTCCTGTCCCTGCCCACCAGCGCCGCCATCGTCGTGCCGGCGTCGAAGGCGCAGGCACAGCTGGCCGAGATCGTCGGCACCGGGCCCTACCGGTTCCGCGAGCGCCAGCCCGACCGCTACGTGCTGCTGACCCGGTTCGACGACTACGTCGCCCGTGACGACGCCGCCCAGGTCTATGGGGGCAAGCGCACCGCGTGGCTGGACGAGATCCGGTTCGTGCCCGTGCCCAACGCGAACACCCGCGTCGAAGGCGCCCTAGCCGGCCAGTACGCCTATGCCGACAGCCTTCCGGTCGAGGCGTTCCCGAGCCTGCGCGGACAGGCGCGGACCGAGCCGGTGGTGCTGGCGCCCTTCGGCTGGCCGGTCATGACCATCAATACCCGCCAGGGCACGCTGGCCAACCAGGGTGTCCGGCAGGCGATCCAGACGGCCCTCAAGCCGTCGGACATGCTCGAGGCGGCCTTCGGCGACAAGGCGTTCTTCAAGCCCGAGGGCGCGCTCTACGCGGAGGGATTCATCTGGCACTCCAAGAACGGCGTCGAGGTCTACGACCAGGGCAACGCGGCCAAGGCGCGGGAAATGGCCCGGGCGGCCGGCTACAATGGCCAGCCGATCCGGATCCTGACCACCCAGCAGTTCGAGTTCCATTTCCGCATGGCGCAGGTGGCGGTTGAGTACCTGCGGCAGGCCGGCTTCAACATCGACCTTCAGGTGAGCGACTGGGCGACGCTCACCCAGCGCCGCACCGACCCGGCCCTGTGGGAGGCGTTCTTTACCCACAGCCCGTTCCTGCCCGAGCCGGCGCTCAACGGCTACCTGAACGACCAGTCGCCCGGCTGGTGGTCCACGCCCGAACGCAACCGCCTCGTCGCCGCCTTCAACCAGGAGAGCGATACGGCCAAGCGCGTGGCCGTGTTCGCCGACCTGCAGAAGGTCGTGTTCGAGCAGGTGCCCATCATCAAGATCGGGAACTTCAACGCGCTCGCGGCGAAGAGCCCGCAGCTCCAGGGGCTGACCCCGGCCGCGTGGCCCTTCTTCTGGAACACGTGGCTGAAGCCCTGACCCTGCGACCCCCGGGGGGGTGATGCGCCGCTACGTCGTCGACCGTCTGCTCGGCATGGTGCTGGTGATGCTCGTCGTCGCCACCATGGCCTTCCTGATCGTCCGGGTGATCCCGGGCGATCCGGCGGGCATCATGCTGGGGCCGGACGCCACGCCCGCCGACGTGGCGGGGCTGCGCACCCGCCTGGGGCTCGACCGGCCGATCCCGGTCCAGTACGTGATCTTCCTTCGCGACCTCGTGGTGGGCGATCTGGGCCAGTCGATCTTCCTCGGGCGGTCGGTGCTCCAGGCGCTCGCCGACCGGACCGAACCCACCCTCGCCCTCACGCTCATGGCCACGCTGATCGCGCTCGCGATCGGCATCCCTGCGGGGATCGTGGCGGCGGTCCGCCGCGGCGGGGCGCTCGACCAGACCACGCGCGGCCTCGCCATGCTGGGGGCCTCGATCCCCAGCTTCTGGCTGGCGCTCCTGTTCATGCAGACCTTCGCCGTCGCCCTCGGCTGGTTCCCGGTCGCGGGATACGGGGAGCCCGGCGCGCCCTTCCTCGAACGCATGCGCCACCTGATCATGCCGGCCGTCGTGCTCGGGCTGATCAGCTCCGCGCTCATCACCCGCTTCACCCGGGCCAGCATGCTCGACGTGCTGGGCGAGGACTACGTCCGCACCGCGCGGTCCAAGGGGCTGGCGGAGCGCGTCGTGGTGATGAAGCACGCGCTGCGCAACGCGATGATCCCGATCCTGACCGTCGTCGGCCTGACGGTGGCGGTGCTGCTCGGCGGTGCGGTGGTGACCGAGACGGTGTTCGGCCTGCCGGGCGTGGGCAACCTCGTGGTCCAGGCGGTCCTGCGGCGCGATTATCCGGTGATCCAGGGCGCGTTGATCGTGATCGCCGGGATCTACGTGCTGGTGAACCTCGTCATCGACCTCCTCTACACGCTGATCGACCCGCGGGTGCGCTACCGATGACCCGCCTGCGGACCGCGGCCCTGTTCGTGTGGCGGAACAAGCTCCTGACGCTGGCGATCGTCCTGCTCGCCATCGTCACGGTGCTCGCCGTCTTCGCGCCGCTGTTCGCCGCGTTCGAGCCCGGTGCCATGCGCATCGCGCGCCGGCTTCGCCCGCCGTCCGACGTTCACCTGTTCGGCACCGACGAATTCGGCCGCGACGTCTTCGCCCGCGTGATCCACGGCGGGCGCATCTCGCTCGCGGCCGGCGGCCTGACGGTGCTGTTCGCCTGCGCGGGCGGCGTGGTGCTGGGCATCCTCGCCGGCTTCTACGACCGGGCCGACCGGGTGATCGGCAAGGTGGTCGACGGGATGATGGCGTTCCCGGACATCTTGCTGGCGATCGCGCTGGTGGCGGTCCTGGGGCCCTCGCTGACCAACGTGGTGGTGGCGCTGGGCGTGGTCTACATGCCGCGGGTGGCGCGGGTCGTGCGCGCCTCGACGCTGGTGATCCGCGAGCTTCCCTTCGTGGAGGCGGCACGGGCGCTCGGGGTGCCGACCCATCGGATCCTCTCCCGCCACGTGCTGCGCAACCTCGCCTCGCCGCTGATCGTGCAGGGCACCTTCATCTTCGCCTATGCGATCCTGGCCGAGGCCGGCCTCTCCTTCCTCGGGGTGGGCGTCTCGCCCGAGACCCCCACCTGGGGCAACATGATCAACGCCGGCCAGCAGTACGCCCGGCAGGCGTGGTGGATCATGATGTTCCCCGGCGTCGCGATCGTGATCTGCGTCTTCTCCCTCCAGATCATCGGCGACGCGCTCCGCGACGCGCTCGACCCCAAGCTCCGCCGGACGGTGTGACCATGGCGACCCTTCTGCGCAACCTCCGCCCGGTCGGGCGTGCCGACGCGATCGACCTCGCGATCGGCGACGACGGCCGCGTCCTCCCGCCGGGATCGCCCGCCGACAAGGTGATCGACGCGGGCGGGGCGCGCGTCTCGGCCGGCTGGGTCGACCTGCACCAGCACGTCTACTGGGGTGCGACCGACATCTCGATCCGGGCGTCCGAGGGCGGCGCCCGCACCGGGGTGACGACCATCGTCGACGCCGGCTCGGCCGGCGAGGCGAACTTCCACGGCTTCCGCGGCTATGTCGTCGAGCCGTCGGTGGAGCAGGTGCTGGCGTTCCTGAACATCGGCTCGATCGGGCTGGTCGCCTGCAACCGGGTCAGCGAGCTGATCGACGCGCGCTCGATCGACGTCGACCGCACGCTCGCGGTGATCGAGGCCAACCGCGACGTGATCCGCGGGGTGAAGGTGCGGGCGTCGGGCGTCATCCTCGGGGCATGGGGGATGACCCCGGTCCACGTCGCCCGGAAGGTCGCCCGCGTCACCGGCCTGCCGCTGATGGTCCACGTCGGCGAGATGCCGCCCACGATCGAGGAGATCCTCGACGTGCTCGTTCCCGGCGACATCGTCACCCACTGCTTCCACGGCAAGCGCGGCGGGAACCTGCTGGAGGACCCCGCCCTGTTCGAGCGGGCGCGGCGGATGCAGGCCGAGGGGCTGGTGCTCGACATCGGGCACGGCTTCGCCTCCTTCGCCTACGATACCGCGCGCCGCGCCCTCGACCTCGGGCTGAAGCCCACGACCATCTCGACCGACCTGCACGCCCGCAACATCGGCGGGCCGGTGTGGGACCTTCCGCTCGTCATGTCGAAGATGCTGGTCCTGGGCCTGACGCTGGAGGAGGTGGTCGCGATGGTGACCGACGCGGCCCGCCGCGCGGTGGGCGAACCGGTCTGCGACCCCTATGCCCCCGGCGCCTTCGCGCGTCTGACCGTCTTCGACGTCGCCGACGCCGACCTGACCCTGCCCGACAGCATGGGGCGCACCCTGCGGCTCGACCGGCGGATCAGGCCCCGCCTGACTGTGATCGGCGCCCGGGTCGTGGAGGCCGGGAGCAACCTGTCCTTCGCCGCCGCCGGGGACGCCTTCTGAGATGGCGGACGCCCTCCCGCCCGATCTGGTCCTCCGCGTCGAGGACCTGCGCACCTGGTTCGACGCGCCGCGCGGCACCGTCCGCGCGGTCGACGGGGTGGACCTGGAGATCCGGCGCGGTCGCACGCTGGCGGTGGTGGGGGAGAGCGGGTCGGGCAAGTCGGTGACCAGCCTGTCGATCATGCGTCTCCTGGCCGAAGGGGCGGGGCGGATCGCCGGCGGGCGCATCCTCTATCGCATGCGCGACGGGCGGACGACGGACCTCGCCGTGGCCCCCATCGACGCGGTGCGGGCCATCCGGGGCCGGGAGATCGGGATGATCTTCCAGGAACCGATGACCAGCCTGAACCCGCTGTTCACCGTGGGCGACCAGATCGGCGAGGGGCTCCGGCTGCACGAGCGGCTGTCGAGGGCCGAGGCGCGGGTGCGTGCGGTCGAGATGCTCCGCCGCGTCGAGATCCCGGCGGCCGAGCGGCGGGTCGACGACTATCCGCACCAGATGTCGGGGGGGATGCGCCAGCGGGTGATGATCGCGCTGGCGCTGGCCTGCAACCCCGCGCTCCTGATCGCCGACGAGCCGACGACCGCGCTCGACGTCACCATCCAGGCCCAGATCCTCGATCTCCTGCGCAAGCTCCAGGCCGAACTCGGCATGAGCATCCTGTTCATCACCCACAACCTCGGCGTGGTGGCGGAGATCGCGCACGAGGTGGCGGTGATGTACGCGGGCCGCGTGGTGGAGCAGGCGGACGCCCGAACGCTCTTCGCCCACCCCCGCCATCCCTATACGCGGGCGCTGCTGGCCTGCACCCCGCGCCTGGGCGAACGGCGGCGCGCGGCGGGCCGGCGGCGGATCGCGGCCATCCCGGGCACCATGCCGAGCC
>CANGXM010000233.1 GCA_947457845.1 Rhodospirillales bacterium
CGGCCACGCGCGGCGTGCCGCGGGACCGGCGCGCGATCTCCGCGGCGCCCCCGTCGGTGATCGGCGCGCCGATCACGCGCCCCGCGCGGCGCACGATCTCGGTCAGCTCGTCGGCCTCGTAGAAGGACAGCCGCACCGGGATGCCGAACCGCTCCCGGAGCGGGCGGGTGATCAGGCCCGACCGCGTGGTGGCGCCAACCAGCGTGAAGGGCGGCAGGTCGATGCGGATCGACCGTGCGGCCGGCCCCTCGCCGATGATCAGGTCGAGCTGGAAATCCTCCATCGCCGGATAGAGGATCTCCTCCACCGCCGGCGACAGGCGGTGGATCTCGTCGATGAACAGCACGTCGTGCGGCTGCAGGTTGGTCAGAAGGGCCGCGAGGTCGCCCGCCCGGACGATCACCGGGCCGGAGGTCGCGCGGAAGCCCGCCCCCATCTCCTTCGCCACGATCTGCGCCAGCGTCGTCTTGCCGAGCCCCGGCGGGCCGAACAGCAGGACGTGGTCGAGCGCCTCGCCCCGCCCCTTCGCGGCGGCGATGAAGATGGCGAGGTTCTCGCGCGCCTGCCGCTGGCCGATGAACTCCGCCAGCGAGAGGGGGCGGATCGAGGTCTCGGTCGCGTCGCCCTCGGCCCGCTCGGGGTCGACCATGCGGTCGGTCACGACGAGAGTTCCTTCAGCGCGAGGCGGATCAGGTCGCCGACGGCGGCATCGGCGGCCGTCGCCTTCGCCTTGGTGACGGCGGCGAACGCTTCGACCCGCTTGTAGCCGAGGTTGACGAGCGCCGAGACGGCCTCGGTCGCGGCGGTCCCCGTCGGCGCGGCGGCGGCGGTCACGGTCGCCGCGGGACCGAGGGACAGGTCCCCGACCTTGTCCTTGAGTTCGGCCGCGACGCGGGCCGCGAGCTTGGCGCCGACGCCGTCGGCCTGGGAGAGGGCGACCTTGTCGCCGGCCAGGATCGCCTGGGTCAGGGCGCCGGGTTCGAGGGCGGTCAGGATGTTGAGCGCGACCCGCGGGCCGACGCCCTGCACCGTCGTCAGGAGGCGAAAGTAGTCGCGCTCGGCCGCGTCGGCGAAGCCGTAGAGGACCATCCGGTCCTCACGCACGTGCATCTCGGTCAGGACCGAGACGGCACCACCGGGGTTGCCGAGCCGGCGGAGCGTGCGGCCGGACGCCTGCACGAGATAGCCGACCCCGCCCACGTCGATCACGGCGTGGTCGAGGGCGGAGGTGTCGAGGGTGCCGGTGAGCTTGGCGATCATCGCCTGATCCCGAGGTGCGGTGCGGCTCGCCCCCTCTCCCTGTCCCTCCCCCCGGGGGGAGGGAACGGCGCTTCAACGGAACTCCCCTCCTCCCCCCGGGGGGAGGGGCCGGGGGAGAGGGGGTGGAGCAGCGCGAACCAACGTATCCCCCTCATCGCCCGATCCTCCCCGACCAGCGGTCGAACCGCGTCTCCGCGCCCCAGCGTCGGTTGGTCAGGCCCAGATGGGCGTGGCAGATGGCGACCGCCAGCGCGTCGGCCGAATCGGCGGAGTTCAGCTTCGCGCCCGGCAGGATCTGCTTCACCATCATCTGCACCTGCGCCTTGTCCGCGTGCCCGGTCCCGACGACCGACTTCTTGACGAGGTTGGTCGGATACTCCGCCACGGGGAGCCCGCACCGCGCCGGCACCAGCAACGACACGGCGCGGGCCTGCCCGAGCTTGAGCGTCGAGGTGGGGTTTTTGTTGACGAACGTCTCCTCGACGGCGGCCTCGTCGGGCTTCCACGCCTCGATCACGGTCATCAGCCCGTCGTGAAGCTGGACGAGGCGTTCGGCCAGCGTCCCCTCCCCGTCCGAGTGGACGGTGCCGTCGGCCACCCACGAGAGGCGGTTCCCGTCCACGTCGACGATGCCCCAGCCGGTGTTCCTCAGGCCGGGATCCAGCCCGATCAGGCGCAGGCGGCCAGCCCCGCCGACCGGGCCCCCGATCATGCGGTCAACCGCTCGAGGACGTCCTGCGCGATGTCGAAGTTGGCCGACACCTGCTGCACGTCGTCGTCGTCGTCCAGCACGTCGAGGAGCTTGAGGAGCGAGGCGGCCGCGTCCTCGTCCGGCGCGATGGTGTTCAGCGGCTTCCAGGCAAGCCGCGCCTCGGCCGGGGCGCCGAATTTCTGCTCCAGCGCGTCGCGGACGGCGGCGAAACCGTCCACCGTCGTCGTGATCTCGTGGACCTCGCCGCTCTCCACATTGTCGGCCCCGGCCTCCAGCGCCGCCTCGAACATGGCGTCGGCCGACGCGACGGCGGCCGGATAGGCGACGATCCCGCAGCGGTTGAACATGAAGGCGACGGAGCCCGTCTCCCCCAGGTTCCCGCCATACTTGGTGAAGGCGGAGCGCACGTTGGCGGCGGTGCGGTTGCGGTTGGGCGTCAGCGCCTCGACGATGAGCGCGATGCCGCCGGGCCCGAAGCCCTCGTACCGCACCTCCTCGTAGATGTGGTCGTCGCCGCCGCCGGGCTGGGCCGCCTTCAGCGCGCGGTCGATGCGGTCGCGCGGCATGTTCTGGGACCGCGCCGCGGTGATCGCCGCGCGCAGGCGCGGGTTCGCGGCCGGGTCGGGTTGGCCGGTCTTCGCCGCGACCGTGATCTCGCGCGCGATCTTGTTGAACGCCCTGGCGCGCTTGGCATCCTGCGCGCCCTTGCGGTGCATGATGTTCTTGAACTGGGAATGCCCGGCCATGTGCCCTGTCGATCCGGTGACGGTCCGCCCACTGGGTCGCGAGCGCTAGTCGCGGAATATGGCGACTTGTGGGCGGCGGGCGCAGAGGGGCCCCGCCCCCCTCAGTCGTTCCGCCGCTCCTGCGGCCGGGGCACGCCCAGCTCGTGGCCCTTCGCGTCGAACGCGCTCTCGTAGATGAGGCGCGCCACCGTCTTCGCCCGGGCCGCGGACTTGAAGCGCCGGCCGCTGTCGGCCAGCAGCGGGCTGTCGGGATGGACCTCCATGTAGGCGTCGCGCTGGGCCTCGAGCCCGGCCGCGTGCATCGCCTCCATCAGGTACTTGGCACGGGTCTCGGCGTACTGGTGCTGAAGCCGGTCGGCCGTGGCCTGGGCGTCGCGCAGCTTCGTCTGCAGCCGGTCGCGCTCGGCCATCAGCGCCGCGATCTGCTGGTTCCGCTCCTCCACCGCCGCCCGCATCTGGACGTAGGCGACCTTCCACGTCTCCACGTCGGATCGCGGCGGCGGCTGGGGGGACGGGATCTTCTGGCTCGGTTCCGACATGGCCCTCGGCCGCTTCCTTCGACTTCACTCTTCCCGATCGATGGTACAGAACCCGTCGGCGCGCGCGCAAACGTGATGGACGGGGTCAGGCCTCCGGCACCGTTTCGGACAGGCCCGGCCCCACCCGCACGGGTGCCGCACGGACGGCGAGGCCTGTGCGGTCGTCGGTGTCGACCAGCACGCCGCTCACCGTCCCCTCCCCCTCGCCCGGCGTGAGACGCTCGCCCGGCATCTTGCGCACGAAGCGCAGCGTCGCCGGTTCCTTTTTCATGCCGATGACGCTGTCGTAGTCCCCGCACATGCCCGCATCCGTCATGAAGGCGGTGCCGCCGGGCAGGATCCGGTGGTCGGCGGTGGGCACGTGGGTGTGGGTGCCGACGACGAGGCTGACGCGCCCGTCGAGGAAATGGCCCAGCGCCTGCTTCTCCGAGGACGCCTCGCCGTGCATGTCGACCAGCGTCGCATGGACCGTGCCGCCGATCCGGTGCTGCTTCACCAGGCGGTCGAGCAGCGCGAACGGATCGTCGAGCGCGTCCATGAACAGGCGCAGCATCACGTTCACGACCAGCAGCTTGCGCCCGGCCCGGTCGATGATGACAGTGGCGCCGCGCCCCGGCGTGCCTTCGGGGAAGTTGGCCGGGCGCACCATCCGCGGGTCGCGGTCGATCGCGCCGATCAGGTCCTTCTGGTCCCAGGCGTGGTTGCCGAGCGTGATCGCGTCGGCCCCGGCCGCGTAGAGGTCGGCCGCGATCTTCTCGCTGATGCCATAGCCGCCGGCCGCGTTCTCGCCGTTGATCACGACCACGTCGGGCGCGAGCCGGGCCTTCAGGTCGGGCAGGTGGCGGGCGACGGCCTCGCGGCCCGAGCGGCCGACGACGTCGCCGAGGAAGAGGATGCGCATCGGTTCAGGTCGTCCCGGCGTGGACGCGGATCGTCTCGCGGTCGGTGACGACCGCGTCGAGGGGCACGTCCCAAGGGTCGACCGGCAGGGCGTCCGCCTCCTGCTCGGCGAAGGCCACGCCGACCGCGGTCACGGGACCGTCCGCCGCGAGCGACGCCAGCGTGGAATCGTAGTGGCCGGCCCCGTAGCCCAGCCGGTTGCCGCGCCGGTCGAACGCGAGGAGGGGCACGATCACCACGTCGGGCCGCAGCGCGGGCGCGTCCTCCGCCGGCTCGGGGATCGCCCAGCGTCCGCGCGGGACCAGCGCGTCGCCCGGCCGCCAGCGGCGGAAGGCCAGCGGCTGCCCGGGTCCGCGCACGACGGGAAGGGCGAGCGGATGGCCCGCGGCGTCGAGCGTGTCCATGAGGGGGCGCAGGTCGATCTCGTCGGCGAGCGGCCAGAAGACCGAGACGGCGGCACCGGGCGGGACGAGGCCCGCGCCGAGCAGACGCCGGCCGACCGCGAGGCCCGCCGCGGCTCCGTCGAGACCCGTGCGCAGGGCCCGCATCCGGGACCGGAGCGCCGCCTTGGCCGTGGGCGGTGGGGGGAAGGAGGGTGCGGAAGGAGCCATCTCGGCCGTTGGCATGTGCTGATCCTCCGTGCCCTGCTGAGCAGGTGGGCGCCGTTTACCGAGGCCACGACCCCGGCAGAGCCAGCTCCCAGGAGGTCCTTATTGGGCCCGGGGATGTTAGCGACCTGACGAACCAGACAGCCCGCTTCCGCCCCCTAGACTTAGGCGCTCCGGACCCGCGCCGCAATGGCCTCGACCCGCGCGGTCAGATGTTCGACCGCGGCGGCGACCTCCGCCTCCTCCTCGGGGGTGACGGTGCCGGCCTTCAGCGCGTCCATCTGGCTGCGCATCTCCGCCAGATGGGCCTCCAGCGCGCGCACGTCGCCGCGCAGGGTCTCCGTCTCGCCCTCCAGGTCGTAGACCTTGTCGGCCATGGTGAGGCCGGCCAGAACGAGGAGCTGTGCGTCGGTGGCACCCTGCGCGCCCTGGGCCACGCGCCGCAGGATGGTGTCGAGGCCGGCGGCCAGTTCGAGGACGTGCGCCTGCTCCCCCTCGCCGCAGACGACGGGATAGGTTCGGCCGGCGAGCGAGACGTCGATCTTGGGCACCCTCACTCCTCCAGCACGGTCTGCAGCCGGTCGATCGCCCCGTCGAGACGCCGGGAGACGGCGGTCGTCGTCTCGCGGGTGCGGCGCTCCGCCGTCCGGCTCTGGTCGAGTTCGAGGGCGAGCTGGCGGCGCTCGGCGACGGCGGCGGCGTCGCGCGCCTCCCGCTCGGCCACGGCGACCTCCAGATCGTCCAGCATCTCGTCGAGCCGCTCGAGGGCGGCCTTCACGCGGTCCATGGCGGGCGGCATTCGTCCTGCTTCGATCGATGCGGACAGTAGGGGCCGGTTTCGCACCGCGTCAACAGCGGCAAGGGCGCCCCGTCGCGCCGCCGAAGCGCATTGCGTTCGCCGGTTCGGGCGGGCATGGTGCCGCCCGCCCGCTGCCGGCCCACTCGCGACGGACCCCCACCCATGACCGCACCCGACGTCTCCCATCAGGACAAGGCGAACGCCATCCGCGCGCTCTCGATGGACGCGGTGGAGGCGGCGGCCTCCGGCCATCCCGGGATGCCCATGGGCATGGCCGACGTCGCGACGGTCCTGTTCGGCACGGCGATGGCCTTCGACGCCGCCGCCCCGAAGTGGCCGGACCGCGACCGCTTCGTGCTCTCGGCCGGGCACGGGTCGATGCTCCTCTATTCGATCCTCCACCTGACCGGCCACGCGTCGATGCCGCTGGAGGAGATCCGGAAGTTCCGCCAGCTCGGCTCGAAGACGCCGGGCCATCCGGAGAACTTCGTGACCGAGGGGGTGGAGACGACGACCGGCCCGCTCGGACAGGGTCTGGCCACCGCCGTCGGCATGGCGATGGCCGAACGCCACCTGAACGCCCGCTTCGGCGACGCGCTGGTCGACCACCGGACGTACGTGATCGCGTCCGACGGCGACCTGATGGAGGGGGTGAGCCACGAGGCGGCCTCGCTCGCCGGCCACCTCGGCCTGTCGCGCCTGATCGTGCTGTGGGACGACAACGAGATCTCGATCGACGGCCCGACGGGCCTGTCCTTCACCGACGACACGCTGAAGCGGTTCGAGAGCTACGGCTGGACCGTATCGCGGATCGACGGGCACGATCCGGCGGCCATCGCCGGGGCTCTGGCGGCGGCGCAGACGGCCGACCGCCCGTCGCTGATCGCCTGCCGCACCACCATCGGCTATGGCGCGCCGACCAAGGCCGGCAGCGCCTCGAGCCACGGCTCCCCGCTGGGGGCCGCCGAGGTGCAGGGCGCGCGCGAGCGGCTCGGCTGGTCGCATCCGCCGTTCGAGATCCCGGCGCCGA
>CANGXM010000234.1 GCA_947457845.1 Rhodospirillales bacterium
GCCGCCACCTGCGGCAGGTCGGCGGGCGTGGTGCCCGTGTCGCGGCCGGCCCAGGCGGCGGCCGTCACGCGGCGCACCCGGTGGGGCGGCGCCTGTTCGACCGCGATCTGGCGTTCGACCGCGGGGCTCACCCGGGCGCGGGGGGTCGTCCCCTGCACCGCCGGCCAGATCATGCCGACATAGGTCCGCGTCTCCGCCGGAAGCGGCTTGCCGCGGTCGACGTGGTCCTCCAGCCGCCGGGGGCCGGCGTTGTAGGCGGCGAAGTTTCCGGGCGTGCCGAACCGGTCGTACATCTCCCGCAGATAGGCGGTGCCGGCCATGATGTTGTCGCGCGGATTGTGCGGCTCGGAGCCGAGCCCGTGCCGACGCTGGAGATAGGCGTAGGTGTCGGGCATCAGCTGCATCAGGCCCATCGCCCCGGCGCGGCTGACGATCGGCCGCCCATTGACGTGGGTGTTGCCGCCGCTCTCCACCTCGATCACGGCGCGGATCCACTGCTCGGGCACGTCGAAGCGGGCCGATGCCTCGCGGATGTGCGTGCCCCAGGGATCGAGGGAGTTGACGGCGATCGGCGTCGCCGTCTCGGGCTTGGAGCTTCCGCAGGCGGACAGCAGCGCGGCGGATCCGGCGAGCATCACCGCGGTGACCATGGATCGCAGGACGGTAGCCGCCATCGCAGAACCCGCATCTTGTCACAAGGACGACGGCGAGCGCCGTGGAAGCCTAGTTACGTTTGTCTGTCACACGGCGTCAAGAAAAATAGCCAGAACATTGAATCGTCGGGACAATCGATGATCGGGCCTTGCCCCCTCGCCGCTGGGGCCGGTCCGGCGCGGCCCGCCCGGGTCGACCCTCCCGTGCTCAGAAGGCGGGTTGCGCCGGCGCGACGCCCGCCGCTAGGGTGGTGGTGTTCCCTGTCGCCTTCGGAAACCCCGTCCATGGTCCGCTATGTCAGCACCCGGGGGGCAGCGCCGGTGCTGTCCTTCGACGACGTCCTCCTCGCGGGGCTCGCCCGCGACGGCGGCCTCTACGTGCCGGACGCCTGGCCGACCCTGGGCGCCCACCGGCTGCGCGGGCTCGCCGGGCGACCGTACGAGGATCTGGCGACGGCGGTGATCGCGCCCTTCGTGGCCGGCGGCGTCGCGGCCGACGCGCTGCCGCGGCTGGTCGCCACGGCCTACGCCTCCTTCGCACACCGCGCCGTGGCGCCGCTGGTGCAGGTCGACGCCACCACCTGGCTGATGGAGCTGTTCCACGGCCCGACCCTGGCCTTCAAGGACGTGGCGATGCAGCTGCTGGCGCAGCTGTTCGACCATGTGCTGGCCGCGCGCGGGGAGCGGGTGACCATCGTCGGCGCCACCTCGGGCGACACGGGCTCCGCCGCGATCGAGGCGATCAAGGGCCGGGAGCGCGCGGACGTCTTCATCCTCTATCCGCACGGGCGCGTGTCCGACGTGCAGCGCCGGCAGATGACGACGGTGGACGTGGGCAACGTCCACGCCATCGCCATCGACGGCACCTTCGACGACTGCCAGGACCTCGTGAAGGCGATGTTCGCCGACGCGCCGTTCCGTGACGCGGTGGGTCTCTCGGCGGTCAACTCGATCAACTGGGCCCGCGTGCTCGCCCAGACCGTCTACTACGTCGCCGCCGGCCTCGCGCTCGGCGCCCCCGACCGGCGCGTGCGCTTCGTGGTGCCCAGCGGGAACTTCGGCAACGTCTACGCCGGCTACGGCGCGCGGGCGATGGGCCTCCCGGTCGACCGGTTCGTCGTCGCCTCCAACGCCAACGACATCCTGCCGCGCTTCTTCGCCACGGGTGCGATGGAGACGCGCACGGTCGTCCCGACCCTCAGCCCGTCGATGGACATCCAGATCTCGTCCAACGCCGAGCGCCTCCTGTTCGATCTGATGGGCCGCGACGGGGCCGGGCTGGCGGGGTGGATGACGCGCTTCCGGGCCGAGGGGCGCAACGCCCTCACCCCGGCGCAGACCGAGGCTGCCCGCGCCCTCTTCGCCGCCGCCCGCGCCGACGACGCCGAGACGGCGCGGGTGATCGCGAAGACCCATGCGGAGACCGGGATGGTGGTGGACCCGCACACGGCGGTCGGCCTGTCCGCCGCGGCGCAGCTGCCGGGCGATCCGGCCGTGCCGACGGTGGTCCTGGCCACCGCCCACCCGGCCAAGTTCCCCGACGCGGTGGAGCGCGCCATCGGCCGCCGCCCGGCGCTGCCGGACCGGATGGGGGACCTGTTCGAACGGCGCGAACGCGTCACCCGCCTGCCCAACGACCTCGCGACGGTCGAGGCGTTCGTCCGCGGGAATGCGCGGGCGGTGGTGTCGGGAGCGGCCGCATGACGGTCCGCGTCACCACGCTCCCCAACGGCCTGCGCGTCGCCACCGACGGGATGGACACGGTCGAGACGGCGTCGCTGGGCGTCTGGGTCGGGGTTGGCACCCGGCACGAGGCGCCGGAGGCGAACGGGGTCTCGCACCTGGTCGAGCACATGATGTTCAAGGGCACGCCCACCCGCGGCGCCTTCGAGATCAGCCAGTCGATCGAGAGCGTGGGCGGCCACCTGAACGCCCACACCACGCGCGAGCACACCGCCTACTACGCCAAGGTCCTGCGCGAGGACGCGCCGCTGGCGCTGGACGTCGTCGCCGACATGGTGCAGCACAGCCTGATGGACGCGGCCGAACTCGAGCGCGAGCGGACCGTGATCCTGCAGGAACTCGGGCAGGTCGACGACACGCCGGACGACGTGATCTTCGACCATTTCGCCGCCCGCGCCTTCCCCGACCAGGGGGTCGGGCGCCCGGTGCTGGGCCGGCAGGAGATCATCGCCGCCATGCCGCGGGACGCGGTCGTGGACTATGTGCGGCGCTGCTACACCGCCCCCAACCTCGTCGTCGTCGGCTCGGGCCGGATCGACCACGACTGGCTTGTGGGCGAGGCGACGCGCCTGTTCACGGACCTTCCCCCGCCGGGCGACCCGCCCGCGACCGATGCCGCTTCCTATGTCGGCGGCGAGGTGCGGGAGGAGCGGGACCTGGAGCAGCTGCACCTCGTCCTCGGCTTCCCGGCGGTCGGCTACGACCACCCGTCCGACTTCGCCCAGTCGGTGCTCTCCACGCTTCTGGGTGGCGGCATGTCCTCCCGCCTCTTCCAGGAGGTGCGGGAGAAGCGGGGCCTCGTCTACTCGATCTACAGCTTCGCCAGCCCCTACGCCGATGCGGGCCTCTTCGGCATCTACGCCGGCTGCGACCCCGAGCAGGCGACCGAACTCGTGCCCGTCGTGTGCGAGCAGGTCCGCGGCATCGGCGACGACGTGACCGAGGAGGAGGTCCGGCGCGCGAAGGCGCAGCTGAAGGCGGGCCTCATGATGTCGCTGGAGAGCACGGGCGCCCGGGCGGAGCAGCTGGGCCACCAGCTCCTCGCCTTCGGCCGGCCGCTCCCGACGGAGGAGGTGCTGGCCCGCATCGCCGCGGTCGACCGCGACGCGGTGATCGCCTGCGCGAGGCGCCTCCTGTCCGCGCCGCCCACCGTGGCCGCGATCGGGCCCCTGGGCCATCTGGAGCCCTACGCCCGCATCGCCGAGCGCCTCGCCCGCTGATGGAGGCTCCCGGGATGTTCCGCCTGTTCGGCGGGGGCCTCCTGCAGCCGCCGCCGATCCGCCTCGAAGGCGACCGGGCCGTCCTGCGCCCGCCCCAGATCCGCGACTGGTCGGCCTGGGCGCAGGTGCGCGAGGAGAGCCGCGCCTTCCTCGAACCCTGGGAACCCTCCTGGCCGGCGGACAGCCTCAGTCGCGCCGCCTTCCAGCGGCGCCTGCGCCGCGCCGCGCAGGAATGGCGCGACGACGAGGGCTACGGCTTCCTCATCTTCGAGCGGCGGGAGGGGCGGCTGGCCGGCGGGATCACGCTCTCCAACGTCCGGCGCGGCGTGGCGCAGATGGGGACCGTCGGCTACTGGATCGGCGCCCGCCACGCCCGGCGCGGGCTTACCTCGGAGGCGACGGTGCTCATGCTCGATTTCGCCTTCGGCCAGCTGGGCCTGCACCGGGTGGAGGCCGCCTGCCTGCCGCACAACGCGCCGTCGATCGGGCTGCTGGAGAAGGTCGGTTTCCGGCGCGAGGGGATGGCGCGGGGCTATCTCCGGATCGACGGGCTGTGGCGGGACCACCTGCTCTACGGGATCCTGAAGGACGAATGGCGGCCGGTCCCGCGGGGGTAAGGGGCGCCTGTGAAGGGCCGACGCCGCCGGCCTGTTCGACCTGCTGCGCGCGGGCCTCGCGCTTCGACAGGCTCAGCACGAGGCCCGGCACCTGCCTTCGTCGTCCGAGGTCCGTCTGCCGCTTCCCTCGTCCCGAGCCTGTCGAAGGACGACGGGCATCAGCGCCTCACGCGTGTCCCGCCTCGGCGGAGAGCAGGTGGAGGCTGACGCCGATCTTGGCGATCGCGCGCTCCCACTTGGTGTCGAGGTCCCGGTCGAAGGCCAGCATCTCGTCGGCGTCGCAATGGAGCCAGCCGTTGGCCTGGATCTCCGCGTCCAATTGCCCCGCCCCCCATCCGGCGTAGCCGAGGCACAGGCGCCACTGGCGCGGGCCCGTGCCCTCGCAGATCGCGCGCAGGATGTCGACGGTGGCGGTGAGCGCGAAGGTGTCGTCGATCACCATCGTGCCGTCGCGCACGTAGTCGGTCGTGTGCAGCACGAAGCCGCGGCCGTTCTCGACAGGCCCGCCGTAGTGCACCTGGGCGTCGGGCGGCGCGCCGGTCGGATCGATGTTCAGCTGTTCCAGGAGGTCGGGGAAGGTGATCGAGCCGAACGGCTTGTTGACCACGAGGCCCATGGCGCTCTCGGCCGAGTGCGCACACATGAAGATGAGCGTGCGCTGGAACCGCGGGTCTCCCATCTGGGGCATCGCGATCAACATCTGCCCGGTCAGGTACGGGGCCTGTGTGGGTCGGCTGATCATCTCGCTCTGTCCGGCGTGTCGGGTCGGGGTCGCCGTTCCCGCCGTCTCCGCGAAGGAGTGTGACAGGAACGAGCCTTCGGTGCCAAGGTCGAGTTGGTCCCATGGGGATGTGACGGCATTGCGGACGACAAAACGCGGAACGGGCCGGGGGATGCGCGGGATTGCGCGCGCGCTGGCGGCACTGGCGCTGGCGGCACTGGCGCTGGTCGTGCCGGCCGCGGTGCCCGCGCACGCGCTCGAAGGCCCGTGGGCGGAGGGGCGCGACGTGCGCGCCCGCCTCGTCGCCGCGGTCGACGGCGCCGGCGACCGGGCGGATCTTCCCCTCGGGCTCGAGGTGACGATGCGCCCGGGCTGGAAGACCTATTGGCGGACGCCGGGCGACGCCGGGCTGCCGCCGCGCCTCGACTGGGCGGGGTCCGTGAACCTCGCCACGGGCGACATCCGCTATCCCGTCCCCCACCGCTTCACGCTCTTCGGGCTGGAGACGTTCGGCTACGACGGGACCGTCCTCTTCCCGTTCGCCGCCCGGGCGGCCGAACCGGGACGCCCGGTCGACCTGCGCCTCGGCCTCGACCTGCTCGTCTGTGCCGAGATCTGCGTGCCCGAGCGCCTCGACCTCGCGCTGAGGCTTCCCGCAGGGCCGGCGACGCCCGATCCCGCCGTCGCCAACCGCCTCGCCCGCGCGATCGCCACGCTGCCCGGCGACGGCCGGGCGCACGGGCTGGAGATCCGCGCGGTCGGCGCCGGCGGTCCCGCCGACCGGCCGGAGATCGTCGTCGTTGCGACCGCGCGCGAGCCCTTCGCGACGCCCGACGTCTTCGTCGAACCCGTGGACCCCGCCGTCCGCATCCTGTTCGGGCAGCCGTCGGTCCGGTTCGAGGACGGCGACCGGACCGCCGTCGTCCGCCTGCCGGTGACCGAGCGGGGTCCGGGGGTGTCGCTCGCCGACCTGCCGGTCGTGCTCACGCTGGCCGACGGTGCCCGGTCGATGGAGGCGCCGGCGACCGTCGCCGCGACCGACCCGGCGCCGGGCGGCGACATCGGGCTCTGGGTCGCGATGCTCGCGGCGGCGCTGCTCGGCGGGCTGATCTTGAACCTCATGCCCTGCGTGCTGCCGGTCCTGTCGATGAAGCTGGCGTCGGCCGCCGGCTACGCGGGGGCGGAGCGCGGGGCGGTGCGGGCCGGGTTCCTGGCGTCCGCCGCCGGCATCCTCGTCGCCTTCTGGATGCTGGCGGCCGCGGTCGCGGCGTTCCTCCTCGCCGGCGTCTCGGTCGGCTGGGGCCTCCAGTTCCAGTCGCCGCTCTTCCTCGCCGGCATGACCGCGGTCGTCGTCCTGTTCGCCGCAAACCTCGCCGGCCTGTTCGAGGTGCCGCTGCCGCGCGCGCTGGCCGACGCCGGGGCGCGGGGAACAGGCGAGCGGCCGACGCTGGCCGGCCATTTCGCCACCGGCATGTTCGCGACGCTGCTGGCCACCCCCTGCTCGGCCCCGTTCCTGGGGACGGCGGTCGGCTTCGCGCTTTCGCGCGGGCCGGTGGAGATCGCGGCCGTCTTCACCGCGCTCGGCATCGGCCTCGCGCTGCCCTATCTCGCGGTCGCGGCGGTGCCGTCGGCGGCACGGC
>CANGXM010000235.1 GCA_947457845.1 Rhodospirillales bacterium
AGCGCCGCGGCGACGCGCCCGCGCCGCCCGACCACGAGGACCCGGGCCGACGGCCGCGGCTGGTGGCCCGTCGCGCGGGGCGGATGGAACTGCCGGTCCGAAGACATCTGCCGGTGCTCGCCCGTTGAAACAAGTTTCGACAACAAACCAATTTTGTAAACCCGATGTTAACTCCGGTCCCATGTCTCACAAAAATCACCGATACTTCGGAATTTAATCTATTTCTGAATATCCATCAGGGTAAATGTCGAAGCAGTCCGGACAGGTATTCCGAAGCTTATCATGGGTGACCCCGAATTTGTGCGATCGACGACTGCGATTACCACTTGCGGGTAATGACTCATTAACTGACAGCTGTCAGGAACGGAGCACCCTTCCGCCGCGCAGGTGACGCCATGACGCAAACGGCACCGCCGCTCCTCCGGCGCGCCCTCGCCCAGATCGGGCGGGGCCTTCTGTTCGCCGGCGCGGTGAGCGCGGTGATCAACGGGCTGATGCTGGTCGTCCCGCTGTTCACCATGCAGGTCTACGACCGCGTCATGAGCAGCCGCAGCCTGGACACGCTCGCGGTGCTCGCCCTGGTGGCCGTCGGCGGCCTGATGATCCAGGCGATTCTCGATTTCCTGCGCGGACGGGCCTTCACGATCCTCGGCGCGCTGCTCACCCGGCGGCTCAACGTCCCGACGCTGGAGGCGGCGATCGTCGACCAGCTCCGCGGCGGCTCCCACAACGCGGGGCAGGCGATGCGCGACCTGACGGAGCTGCGCGCCTTCCTCGCCGGCAACGCCGTGGGCGTCCCGCTGGAGATCGTGTGGTCGCCGCTGTTCCTCGCGGTCCTGTTCCTGCTGCACTCGGTCTACGGCTGGGTGGCGCTCGGCGCGGTGGTGATCCTGCTCACCGTCAACCTGCTGACCGACGCGCTGACCCGCCGGCCCCTGGCGGACGCCAACGAGGCCTCGGCGGCGGCGTTCGCCAGCGTCGCCGCGGCGGTCCGCCATGCGGAGGCGATCGACGCCATGGGCATGCTGCCGGCCCTAGCCCGCCGCTGGCACATCGCCGCCGCCGACGTCGCCGACCGGATGGACCGCGGCGCCGGGCGGGCCAAGGCCCTCGCCGCGGCCTCCCGGGCGCTCCGCCTCGCCCTCCAGATCGGGATGATCGCGGCCGGCGCCGTGCTCGTGATCGAGAACCAGGCGTCGCCCGGCAGCATGATGGCCGCCGGCATCCTGATGGGCCGGCTGCTCGCCCCCTACGAGCAGCTGGTCGACGGGTGGCGCCAGTGGGTGTTCGCCTTCGCGGCCGCGCGCCGCGTCCGCACCCTCCTGTCCGACGACGGGCCGCGGCGGGGCACCATGCCGCTCCCCATGACCGAGGGGCGCCTGTCGGTCGACCGCGTCACCCACCTCGCGCCCGGCAACGACCGCGCGATCCTGCGGGGCGTGAGCTTCGCGCTGGAGCCGGGCGAGGTTCTGGGCGTGATCGGGCCGTCGGGTGCGGGCAAGTCGACGCTGGCCCGCCTTCTCGTCGGGATCTGGGCGCCGACGGCGGGGGGCGTCTATGTCGACGGGCACGCCGCGCACGGATGGGAGCGCGAGAGCTTCGGCCGGTCGGTCGGCTACCTGCCGCAGGCGGTGTCGCTCATGGACGGGACGGTACGGGAGAACATCGCCCGCATGCAGGACGCCGACCCGGCCGAGGTCGTGCGCGCGGCGCGGATGGCGGGCGTGCACGAGATGATCGGGCGCCTGCCGTTCGGCTACGACACGCCGGTCGGCGACGGGTCCTTCGTGCTGAGCGGGGGGCAGCGCCAGCGGATCGCGCTCGCCCGGGCGCTGTTCGGGACGCCGCGCCTCCTCGTCCTCGACGAGCCCAACGCCAGCCTCGACCATCCGGGCGAACAGGCGCTCCTCCACGCCATCGTCGAGGCCAAGGCGGCCGGCACGACCGTGGTGCTGATCGCGCACCGCGCCTCGATCGTCTCCGTGGTCGACAGGCTGCTCGTGCTTAAGGACGGCATGGTCGACCAGTTCGGGCCCCGGGCCGAGGTCATGCGCAGCGTCATGCCCGCCGCCGCCCCGGCCGCCCGCCTCGTCCGCCAGGGAGAGACGCCGTGACCGCCCGGCCCGTCCTCCCCCAGCCCGCCCTCCCCCTGCCCGTCCCCCGCGACGCCGGCTGGCGCGCGCGCGTCGATCCGTCGCCCGAGCCGACGCTCCGCAACACCATGCTGGCCGCCCTCGCGACGGTGGTCTTCGGCGTCGGCGGCTTCCTCGGCTGGGCCACCACCGCCGAACTCGACAGCGCGGCGGTCGCGGCCGGCACCGTCATCGTCGACAGCCACCGCAAGACCGTCTCGCACCTGGAGGGCGGCACGCTCCGCGCGCTCATGGTCCGCGAGGGGGACCTGGTGGAGGCGGGGCAGCCCCTCCTCCTGTTCGAGACGACCCAGAGCGGATCGGTCGTCGCCCAGATCGAGGGGCAGTTCTGGCTCTCGGTCGCGCGGCTCGCGCGGCTGCAGTCGGAACTCGCCGACGCCGAGGCCCCCGCCTTCCCGGCCGACCTGCGGGCGGTGGCGGCGACGATGCCGGTGGCCGCGGAGGGGATCGACCTCGAGACGCGGCTCATGACCGCGCGGCGGGAGACGCTGGCCGGACAGATCGCCGTGCTGCGGCGTCGGATCGGGCAGCTGCGCAACGAGATCGACGCCCACCGGGCGCAGCGGGCCGCCACCGCGGAACGGCTGCGCTACACCGAGGAGGAGATGGGCGCCGTCCGGCAGCTCCTCGACCGCGGGTACGAGCGCCGGCCCCGGCTCCTCGAACTCCAGCGGACGGTGGCCGACCTGCGCGGGCGCCTCGGCGAGCTGGCGGCCAACACCGCGCAGGCCGAGCAGGCCATCGCGGGGGCGGAGCTGGAGATCCTGAACCTCGCCGCCAACCGCCGGTCGGAGGCGACCGACGAGCTTCAGCGCACGCGCGCCTCCGTCGCCGACCTCACCGAACGCCTGCGGGCCGCCGCCGACGTGCTGCGCCGCCAGACGGTCCTGTCGCCCCAGGCGGGAAAGGTCACCAACATCCGCTACTTCACGCCCGGCAGCGCGGTCGGGGGGGGCGCGCCGATCCTCGACATCGTGCCCCAGGACGACGAGCTGATCGTCGAGGCGCGGGTCGCCACGACCGACATCGACAGCGTTCGGCCCGGCCAGCCGGCGCTCGTCCGGCTCACCGCCTACAAGCAGCGGACGGTGCCGCCCGTGGAGGGCGAGGTCGTCGAGGTCTCCGCCGACCAGCTGACCGACGAGCGGACCGGCGCGCCCCACTACACGGCCCGCGTCCGGCTGCGGCCCGACGCGCTGAAGGATCTCGCGGGCGTCCGGCTCTATCCGGGCATGCCGGCCGAGGTGCTGATCCGCAGCCGCCCCCGCAAGGCGATCGACTATTTCCTCGCCCCGCTGACCGACAGCCTGCGCCGCTCGATGCGGGAGGAGTGAGGCCGATGGACGTCCTGTTCCTCCACGCCCACGTCCCCGGGCACTACGAGCACCTCGCCCCGGCGCTGGCCGCCGATCCGGGGAACCGCGTCGTCTTCGGCACCGCCGCGGCGGGGGCGGCCATGGCGCGCGTCGATGTCCGGGTCCTCGACCCTCGACGCGGGACAGCCGCCGGCCACCCCTACCTGCGGCCGCTCGAGGACGCGGTGCGTCTCGGCCAGGCGGCCTGGCGGCTGTGCCGGGACCTGCGGGGCGAGGGCTTCGTCCCGGACGTGGTGTGCGCCCACGCCGGGTTCGGCCCCGGCCTCTACGTGAAGGAGGCGTTCCCCGACGTGCCGCTCGTCACCTACTTCGAGTGGTACTACCGCTCGCGCGGCGCCGACGCCGACTTCCTCGACGGGCCGGTCCATCCGGACGACGCCTGCCGGATCCACACCGCCAACGCGGCCCTGCTGCTGGAACTCGCGGCCTGCGACGCCGCGCTGTGCCCGACCGCGTTCCAGCGGGCGCAGTTTCCGCCCGTGTTCCGCGACCGGTTGACGGTCCTGCACGACGGGATCGACACCGACCGCATCCGCCCCGCACCGGGCACGCCGATGGTGCTGCTCGGCCTCGACCTGACCGGTGCGGAGGAGATCGTCACCTACGCGACCCGCGGAATGGAGGCCTACCGCGGCTTCCCCCAGTTCATGCGGGCCGCGGCGGACCTCGTGGAGCGGCGTCCCGGCCTGCGGATCGTCGTCGGCGGGACGGACGCGACCTTCTACGGACCGCGCCGCGCCGACGGGCGCCCGTGGGGCGAGGCGATGCGGGCGGAACTGGCCGGGCGCGATCTCTCCCGCATCCACTTCGTCGGGCCGCTCGCGCCGGGGGACTGGCTCCGCCTGCTCCGGGCGACGACGGTCCACGTCTATCTGACCGTGCCCTTCGTCCTGTCCTGGTCGCTGATCGAGGCGATGGCCGCCGGGTGCTGCATCGTCGGTTCCGACACCGCGCCCGTGCGGGAGACGATCGACGACGGGGTCCACGGTCTCCTCGCCGACATGCGCGCGCCAGCGTCGCTGGCCGACCGGATCGCGACGGCGCTGGACGACGCCGGGCTCCGGTCGCGCCTCGGCCGGGCGGCCCGCGACCGCGCGGTCGCGCGCTACGCCCTGTCGGACCGGCTGCCGGAGCATCGCGCGTTGGTACACGCCGTGGCCGCCCGCCATGGGAACGGATTGAAACGACTTTCGACGTAATTCGTGACCACCATCTGACAAATCGCAAATAATTTTGATACTTTACTGCAACAAACAAAAAACGAAACAAGACAACAGTTCTCGGACTTTGTGTTGTCCCACTGTCTTTTTGATAGTTTTTATTGAACATTACCGATCCTTTGGATGAGTATCCGTTCGCACCCGGCCTCAGGCCTTGAAAAGCGATCGACACGAAGAGGATTGACCCATGGCGACCCTTCCCGGCGGTGCCTACGACGTGATCCACATCGGCGGCAACGGCGACGACGTCCTCGTCGGCTCCGCCCTCCACGACCTCATGCTCGGCCTGAAGGGCAGCGACACCCTGCTCGGCGGTGCCGGCGCCGACGTGCTGATGGGCGGCAGCGGCGACGACCGCATGGACGGCGGCTCGGGCGACGACATCCTGACCGGCGGGAAGGGCGACGACCTGCTCTCGGGCGGCGACGGGCGCGACACGCTGGACGGCGGCAAGGGCGACGACGTGCTGTCGGGCGGCAACGGCAACGACGTGATGCTTGGAGGCGACGGCGGTGACGTGATGCACGGCGGCGGGCACGACGACGTGCTGCTCGGCGGCAACGGCGCCGACGTGCTGCGCGGCGGCACCGGCACGGACTGGCTGGACGGCGGGAAGGGCGACGACTTCCTGTTCGGCGACCAGGGCGACGACCGCCTCGCCGGCGGCGCGGGCGACGACGTGCTCGCGGGCGGCACCGGCCGCGACGCCTTCGTCTTCGCCGGCGGCGGCGGGCAGGACGTGGTGCTCGACTTCAAGGTCGGCGAGGACGTCCTCCAGATCGCCCGGAACGTCAACGGCACCGGGATCGCCTCGGCGGCCGACGTGGCGGCCCGCGTCACGGACGCCCACGGCTCGGCGGTGATCGACCTCGGCCACGGCGACACCGTGACCCTGGCCGGCGTCACGGCCGAACAGGTCTCCAGCAACCCGAACGCGATCTTCGTCGTGTCCTGACGCGCGAGCGCGGGCGGTGCCGTCGGCGCCGCCCCGCCCGCCCCCCTTCGCCCCGGAACGCCCGCATGCCGAACCTCGCCACACGTCCGCGACCCGGCCACGAGACCGCGCCGGCAGCGCTCCATGCGATCGGGGCCGACCACATGCTGGCGGTCTGGGACGCCCCCGCGGGCGAGGCGGACCAGCGGCTGCGCCCGTCGGTCAACGGCGCGGAGGCGCCGCGGCCCTACGCCCTCCTCTCGGTGCCGACCAGCTGGGGCGGACGGCGGACGCTCGCCGTCCTGCGCCGCATCGCGCCGGCCGGGATCCCCACGGTGGTCCGCGTCGCCGGCGCCGAGACCGGCGTGCCGGTGGCCGAGGCCCGGGCGGGCGGTGCGCTGCCCGACGTCGATCCCCGCCTGCTGTTCGGGACGCTGGACGCGCCCGCCCGCCTGCGCGTCGTGCGGATGATCCTCGATTTCGCCGGTCCGTCGGCGGCGCTGCGCACCGATCCGGCCTTCGTCGAAACCTGCCGGCGCCTCGTGAGCGAGCTGGCCCCGCGCCCGTCCGACCTCGTGCCCTGCGCGCGGATGACGGACACGCTCCTGCTTTGCGAAGGCACGCTGTCCCGCGGGTTCGGCGAGATCCTCGCGACCTTCGTCCTGACGCCCACCGCCATGGGGCCGGCGCCCCTGCCGCCGCAGTCCGGCGAGGGCGCGGCCGCCGACGGGCGGCGTCCGCTCCACCTCGCGCTCGACCGGCGCCTGTGCGCCGACGGGACACTCGTGGTCATGATCGGCCGCAACGGCCTCGCCACGCGCACCCCCACCACG
>CANGXM010000236.1 GCA_947457845.1 Rhodospirillales bacterium
AGCGCAGGCGCGCCCCGGCCGTCCAGACCGCCGCCGCGGGCGCCAGCAGCCCGGCCGCGAGGCCGGCGGGTGCGGTCCAGAAGGCGGGGGCCCTCATGCCGTCTTCTTCTTCTTCACCCGGACCTCGGCGAGGACGGGCTCGAGCGCCTCGAGGACCCGGTCGACGACCTGCCGGTTCCGGTCGGCCACGAGACGAGCGGCGCCCGCCTGATGGGTCCGCGCCTCGGGGTCGAGCAGCAGATGGGCGACCGTCTCGGCCAGATCGTCCACGCCCTTCAGCCGCACCGCGGCGCCGGCGGCCTCGAGCTCGTCCGCGATCTCGGCGAAGTTGAACATCGACTGGCCGTAGACGACGGCGCAGCCGAGTTGCGCCGGTTCGATCGGGTTGTGGCCGCCCAGCGGGACGAAGGACCCGCCGATGCAGGCGACCGGGGCCACCCGCAGGACGATCCCCATCTCGCCCACCGTGTCGACGACGTAGGCCTGGAAGGTACGGTCGGGGACCTTGCCGTCGCTGCGCCGCGCGGTCCACAGGCCGCGCTGGCGGAGGAGCGAGGCGACGTCGGCGCCGCGCACCGGATGGCGCGGCACGACGATGGTCAGCAGATCCGGCAGGCGGTCGCGCAGCCGTTCGTGCACGACGGCGGCCAGCTCGTCCTCGCCGGGATGGGTGGAGATGAAGGCCCAGACCGGACGCCTGCCCACCACCCCCTGCAGGTTGCCGAAGGCGATCGGGTCGGCGGGCAGCGGATCGGCCGAGTACTTCAGGTTTCCGACCGAGCCGACGTCGCGACCGGAGAGATGACGCAGGTGCTTCGCCTCGCGGTCGGTCTGGGCGAGCATCACGCGGAACGGCGACAGGATGCGCCGCGCCGTGCCGCGCAGCCGCGACCAGCGTCCGAACGACCGCTGCGACATGCGCGCGTTGACCAGGGCGGCGGGGATCTTCCGCGCCGCGAGTTCGAGCAGCGTGTTCGGCCACAGCTCGCTCTCGATCCACAGCGCCGCGTCCGGCCGCCAATGGTCGACGAAACGGCGGACCCAGGCCCGGCGGTCGAGGGGGGCGTACTGGTGGATGGCGCCGCGCGGAAGCCGCGCCGCCATCAGGCGCGCGGAGGTGACGGTGCCGGTGGTCACGAGCGACCGGATCCCCTGCTCGGCCAGCCGCCGCACGAGGGGCAGCGCCGACAGCGCCTCGCCGTTGGAGGCGGCGTGGATCCAGACGAGCGGACCGTCCGGACGCGGGACCGACGCCTCGCCGAGGCGCTCGCCCTTCCGCGCGGGATCTTCCTTGCCGGACCGGGCCCGGCGGTCGAGGAGCCAATGGATCGCCGGCGCGCCGAGGCCCGTCAGCACGCGATAGAGACCGAGGATCATCGGGGACGAAATTCTGCCGGTCCGGGGCGGCCCCGTCCCGGGGCGCTGAGGGGCGAGAGCCTAGCATGCGAAGGAGGGGCGCGCGACGGGATTCCCGCGCGCCCTCAGCCCGTCTCGTGGCGGAACGGGCGCAGATTGTCGAGAAACTGCTGCGACGACGCCTGCCAGGAGTATCCGAGCGCGAAGGCGCGGCAGCGGTCGGGCGGGATCTCCAGCGCACGGCGGACCGCGCCCGCGAGGTCCTCGTCGAGGACGCCGACCGCCGCCCCGTCGAGGACGTCGATCGGCCCGGGAACGGGATAGGCCGCGACCGGGACGCCGGACGCGAGCGCCTCCAGCAGGACGAGCCCGAAGGTGTCGGTGCGCGAGGGGAAGACGAAGACGTCGGCGGCGGCGTAGTGGCGGGCGAGGTCCTCGCCGTGCCGGGCGCCGACGAAGCGGGCGGCCGGAAAGCGGGCCATCAGCTCCGCCAGCTGCGGTCCGTCGCCGACGACGTACTTGGTGCCGGGCAGGTCGAGGGACAGGAACGCCTCGATGTTCTTCTCCACCGACACGCGGCCGACGTACATCAGGATCGGCCGCGGGCCGTCCAGGAACGCCTTGTCGCGCGGGCGGAAGAGATCGGTGTCGACGCCGCGCCCCCAGCGCCGCAGGTTCTTGAAGCCCCGGTCGGCCAGGGCCCGCTCGATCGAAGGGGTCGCGACCATCACGGCGGAGGCCGGGGCATGGAAACGACGCACGATCCCGTAGGTCAGCGCCAGCGGGATCGGTGCCCGGTCGCGGACGTATTCGGGAAAGCGCGTGTGATAGGCGGTGGAGAAGGCGATGCCCCGCCGCAGGCAATAGCGGCGGGCGGCGAATCCCAGGGGCCCCTCGGTGGCGAGATGGATCGCGTGCGGGTTGATCGCATCGATGAGCCGGCGGATCTGCCGGCCCGGGGCGATCGCGATGCGGATCTCGGGATATGTGGGCAGCGGGATGGTCCGGAACGTCTCGGGCGAGATGATCTCGACCGTGTGGCCCAGCTTCTCGAGTTCGCGCTTGGTCGTTTCGATGGTCCTGACGACACCGTTCACCTGGGGAAACCAGGCGTCGGTGACGATCAGAATCCTCACGCCGCCGCCTTCATCAGCACCTGCGCTGGCAGGGCCGTCCACTGCAGGAGTTCGAGTTCGCCCGTTTCGTGTTCCACCAAGGCGGTGCAGGATTCGACCCAGTCCCCGTCGTTGCAATACAGAACCCCCTGCATGTCCCGCATCTCGGCGGAGTGGATGTGCCCGCACACCACGCCATCGACGTGGCGGCGGCGGGCCTCTTCCGCAAGGGCGGTCTCGTACGCGCCGATGTACTCGACGGCCTTCTTCGCCTTCTGCTTGAGATAGGCGGAAATCGACCAGTATGTGAACCCGAGCTTGCGGCGGACGTAGTTCACGCCGGTGTTGAGGTGCAGGAGCAGGGTGTATGCGGTATCGCCGACATGCGCGAGCCACTTCGCGTACTTCACCACCGCGTCGAACTGGTCGCCATGGATGACCAGCAGGCGCCGCCCGTCGGCGGTGACGTGGATCGCGTCCTCGGCGACCGTCACGCCGCCGAACTGGAGTCCGACGTAATCGCGGAAGCCCTCGTCGTGGTTGCCGGGGATGTAGACCACCCGCGTCCCCTTGCGCGCCTTGCGCAGAAGCTTCTGGACGACGTCGTTGTGCGACTGTGGCCAGTACCAGCTCTTGCGCAGGCGCCAGCCATCGACGATGTCGCCGACCAGGTAGAGGTGGTCGCTCTCGGTCGATCGCAGGAAATCGAGGAGCAGTTCGGCCTGGCACCCGCGGGTGCCGAGATGGACGTCCGAAATCCAGATCGCGCGGTAGCGCCGGACCGTCGTGGAATGTTTCATGTCCGGGCTCCTCGTGCGAATCAGAGATGCGGATTGCTATAGACCGCGTTTCGGGACGGAAAAATGACAGCCGGACCAGAAACCCCATTCTTCAAGCGGACTTTGGTCGCAGTCGGCATCTTCTCCTCCGACTGAAACCTGCTCTTCATGCATCCGTCATTCAAGACAGGCCCCCGACCGTTTCTTGCTTCACGCGCGAACGATCGAACAGCCGGACATGGCCGACTCCGGACCGGCGGTCCGTCCGCGCGCCTCGGTTCAACGACGACACGCGGCGACGTGTTGCAACCTTCGTGCAAAGCACGAGGGCCGTTGTATACTGTCAGACAAGCGACAGGATCCGGCCGAACGGCCCGGGGATGGAACCATGCGTCTGGGCGTGCCGACGGCACAGCTCCTCGCCGTCGGCGCGATGCTCCTGTTCGTGCTAGAGGCGGCCTTCGTCAAGGCGATCGGGCCGGAGGTGAACGCGGCGCAGGTGGCGCTGGTGCGCACGGCGGCCCAGTTCGTGTTCCTCGGCCTCTGGCTGCGCGGCCGGACCTTCGGCATGTTCGCGACCACACGCCCGGGCATGCACGTCCTGCGCGGCCTGTTCAGCGCGACGGGGTCGCTTGCCTACTTCTACGTCTTCGCGCTGCTTCCGATGGCGACGGCCACGGTCGTTTTCTTCTCGTCGGTGCTGTTCACGACGATGGCGGCGGGCCCGGTGCTCGGGGAGAAGGTCGGCTGGCGGCGCTGGTCGGCCACGCTGGCGGGGTTCGCGGGCATCCTGATCGTGGTGCGGCCGGGCACCGTCACGCTCGACTGGCCGCTTCTCGTCGCCTTCTACCTCGCGATCAACTCGTCCGCGATCACCCTGTCGACCAAGGACCTGACGCGGACCGAGCCGACCGAGACCATCATGGCCTGGATCGGCGTCACCACGCTGGCGTTCTGCCTGCCGATCGCGCTGGTCACCTGGACCTGGCCGACGGTCGAGGCGACGGTGCTGATGGTGCTGGTGGCGATCACCGGCACGCTCGGCCAGTGGGCGTCGGTGAGCGCCTTCCGCCTCGCCGACGCGTCGGGCATCGCGCCGATCCAGTACCTGCGGATCGTGTTCGCCGGCGCGATCGGCTGGTGGCTGTTCGAGGAGCGGATCGACGGCTGGTCGATCCTGGGCGCCGCCATCGTGACCGGCAGCGCCTTCTACATCACAATCCGCGAGGCGCAGCTCAAGCGCGACCGGGCCGGGCGCCAGCCCGACGTCTGACGCCTCAGCGCGCCTGGGCGACCGTGACGGGCGGGGTACGCAGCACCGGACCGTTGGCCACCGGCGCCCCCTGCGGACCGACCACCGCCTGGCCGATGACCGTCCAGCCGTAGAGCACCGCGAACAGCGCGCCGATGGACAGGAATTCCGCGATCGTCTTCATCACCCGCATCACCCGTCTCCCTGCCCCGTCGTCATCCGATGGCGTGATCTTACGAGAACAAACTATGAACATCAAGTGCGTCGTTCATTCTTCGTTCACGTCCCGCCCGGACCGGACGATCCCGCCCGTCCGGGGCCCTCCTCGACACCGGCGTCCGCCGTCCGTGCCCGGCGCGGGCGGGGAAGCGTTGACCGGACCGGTCGGGGAGCCGATATGTGGCGGCCCATGACACCCGCCGCCCGCATCCAGTCGATCATCGACCTCCTGTCCGAGGTGGGCGCCGCCGCGCGCCCGGCCGACAGCGTGGTCTCCGCGTTCTTCCGCGACCGCCGCTACATCGGTTCCAAGGACCGCGCCGCGGTGGCGGAGGGGCTGTACGGTCTGCTGCGCCGGCACGCCCGGCTCGGCTGGTGGATCGCCCGGTCGGGCGGGCCGGACACGCCGCGGACGCGCGTGATGGCCGACCTGCTGCTGACGCAGGGCCGCCGCCTCGACACGCTGGCCCGCGTCTTCGACGGCGCGCGCTTCGCCCCGCCCCCGCTGGACGCGGGCGAGGAGCGGCTGGTCCGCCGGCTCGACAACCATACCCTCGACCATCCGGACATGCCGGACGCGGTCCGCTTCGAGTGCCCGGACTGGGCGGCCGAGCCGCTGTCGCGGGCGCTCGGGACCCGTTTCGGCACCGAGATGGCGGCCCTGCTGGAGGCCGCCCCCCTCGACCTGCGCACGAACCCGGTCAAGGGCGACCGGGCCGCGGCGATGGCGGCGCTGGCGCAGGCCGGCATCCGCGCGACGCCCACGCCCCTGTCGCCCTGGGGCCTGCGGGTGGCGGGGCGGCCGCCGCTGGCGCAGACGGCGGCGTTCCGCGACGGCCTGGTCGAGGTGCAGGACGAGGGCTCGCAGCTCGTCGCCCTGCTGCTCGGCGCCCGGCCGGGGCACCAGGTGGTGGACTTCTGCGCGGGTGCGGGCGGCAAGACGCTGGCGGTCGCCGCGATGATGGCCAACAAGGGCCGCGTCATCGCCGCCGACGTGCTGGGCAAGCGGCTGGAGCGCGCCACGGTGCGGTTCCGCCGCGCGGGCCTCCACAACATCGAGACGCGGCCCCTGTCTGGCGCGCGCGACCCGTGGGTGAAGCGGCACAAGGCGATGTTCGACCGGGTGCTGGTCGACGCGCCCTGCACCGGCACGGGCACGTGGCGGCGCAACCCCGATGCCCGGTGGGCGTCGCTCGGCCCCGGCCTGTCCGAGCTGGTGCCGCTGCAGGGCGAGATCCTCGACAGTGCGTCGCGGCTGGTGAAGCCGGGCGGGCGCCTCGTCTACGCCACCTGCTCGCTGCTGCCGGCGGAGAACGCGGAGCGGATCGACGCCTTCCTCGCCGCGCATCCGGAGTTCGTCCGCGTGCCGCTGGCGCGGGTGTGGGAGGAGGTGGCGCTGCCGCTCGGCGCCGGCCCCCTGCCCGGCCCGGGCCCCGACCTGTCCCTCACCCCCGCCCGCGACGGCACCGACGGGTTCTACGCCGCGGTGCTGGAACGGCGCCGGGATGCGGAGGCCGCCGCGCCGGCCTGACCGGCGTCGAGGCGCCACGGGCCCGGTTCGCGTTCGCGGACCCTTGCCGAGGGGCCGCGCGTTCCTCACACTCGGTCCCGTGGGGCGCCCTCCAGGTGCCCGACGGATGAGGAGGGGCCTCGAATGCCGCCACGTCCGATCCGCGCGACAGCGGGTCCGCAGCGGGCCGCCGACCGATGACGGCGACGGCGCCGGGACGACGGGAGCATCGCCTCCGCCCGCGCGAGGCGGTGGGCCTC
>CANGXM010000237.1 GCA_947457845.1 Rhodospirillales bacterium
AACGCCAACGGCGGCAGCGCGGCGACGCCCAAGCGCCGCACGCCGCTCACCTTCGGCGACTGAGCCGGCCGTTCGGGGGGGGATCCGGTCAGGGGGCTCGGGCCCCCTCCGCGAGGAACTCCGCGTCCAGCCTCTGGATCGTGGTGCGGATGTAGCTGACGAGCGACGCCATGATGATGCCGGTCAGCGCGTCGTGCTCGTCCAGGAACTCGTCGAACCTCTCCTTCGAGATGACGGTGCAGTGCGTCTCCATCATGGCGGTGGCGTGGGCCGTCCGGTCCCGCCCGTCCAGGAGCGCCAGTTCGCCGAACAGGCAGCCTTCGCCCAGCTCGCCCAGGATCAACATGTTCGGCTCGCGCTCGCGCCAAATGCGGACGCTGCCCGTCTCGATGAAATAGGCCATGTCGCCGGGCTGCCCCTGGCTGAAGATCCGTTCGCCCGCCCGGAACACCCGCGTCGTCATCCCCATGCTCTCCCTTGCGCCCGCTCCCACGGCACCATCCTGCCATCCTCGGTGGATTTCACTAATCGAAAGCTAACCAAATCGCTTCGGCCGCATCGCCGTTCCGGCTTTCCAACGTCGCCCCGGCGTGTTTCCTTTCGCCTCGCCGGCCCGTCGGGCCCAAGGACACGAGACGAGGGAAGAAGCCATGAAGCTGCTGCGCTACGGCCCGCCGGGGGGCGAGCGTCCGGGGATCGTCGACGGCGAGGGCCGCATCCGCGACCTGTCGGGCGTGGTGTCGGACATCGCGGGCGACGCGATCTCGCCCGCCGGGCTCGCGAAGATCGCCGGCGTGCGTCCGGAGAGCCTGCCGCTCGTGACCGGCGACCCGCGCATCGGCGCTTGCGTGGCGGGCACGCGCAACTTCGTGTGCATCGGCCTGAACTACGCCGATCACGCGGCCGAGACCGGGGCCACGCCGCCCAAGGAGCCAATCGTCTTCCTCAAGGCGCTGACGGCGGTCTGCGGCCCGAACGACGACGTGGAGATCCCGCGCGCGTCGGTGAAGACCGACTGGGAGGTGGAACTGGGCGTCGTGATCGGCAGCCGCACAAAGTACGTGCCGATGAACGCCGCGATGGACCACGTCGCCGGCTACTGCGTGATCAACGACGTCTCCGAGCGCGAATTCCAGATCGAGCGCGGCGGCCAGTGGGACAAGGGCAAGGGCCACGAGACCTTCGGCCCGATCGGCCCGTGGCTCGTCACCAAGGACGAGGTGCCCGACCCGCAGAACCTCGCCATGTGGCTCGACGTCGACGGGGTGCGGATGCAGAACGGCACCTCGGCCACGATGATCTTCGGCGTCGCCCACCTCGTCAGCTACGTCAGCCACTTCATGACGCTGATGCCCGGCGACGTCATCTCCACCGGCACGCCGCCCGGCGTCGGCATGGGCAAGAAGCCCCAGGTCTATCTGAAGGCCGGCCAGACGATCCGCCTCGGGATCGAGGGGCTGGGCGAGCAGACCCAGCGGACGGTCGAGGCGCGGGCATAGGAAAGAGGACCCTCAACCCAGCGAACAGCCGATCGCGCTCCTCGTCTGCGGGCGCGGCGGCATCGGCCCGGGGTGGACGTCCCGCACCGCGGCGGGATGCTCGGCATAGCGCACGCTGAGCATCCGGCCGTTGGCGAAGCGGACGCGCCCGGGCAGGATCTCGACCCGCGTGCGCGCCGGCGTCTCGGCGTCCTCCTCCGGCTCCTCGACCGGCTCCGGTTCCGGCGCCGCCAGATGGTGCAGGTATCGACCGCCCGACCAGGTGAGGCGATAGCGCACGAGAAGGTGCTGGATCCGGGCGAGCGGGACGTTCAGCTGCCCGGCCAGATGGTCGGGCTGGACGTTGCCGACGACGGCGCGCAGGAAGCGGTCGTTCAGGGTCTCGGGGGACAGCGACAGCATCGGTCACCTCGGGGATGGGATCCGTCTCGCCCCACGAGATAACGATGGAAGTAAGTGCCCGTGCCATGGCGCATCCGGGCGAGCCCGGGCCGGCTGGTCATAACCCTCCGGTCGCGCCCACCGTGGAAGACTGACGACTTGCATAGCCTGCGGCTGTGGCGGAATACTTCTCTTGCGCTTTGCGGTCGAGGCCGTGCCGGCGCGACAACGACAACACGCCATTCGGCGAAGAACAGGGGTTTTCACATGCGACGTCGCCTCGCGGCCGGTCTGGCCGTCGGTGCGCTCGCGCTGGCCGGCGTTCTGGCGCCCGTGCCCGCGTCCGCGCAGAACCGGGATCAGATGACGATCGGGCTCTCGCAGTTCCCGTCGAACTTCAACCCGAACGTCGACAGCATGCTGGCGAAGAGCTGGATCCTCTACACCAGCCAGCGCCCGATCACCGCCTTCGACGCCGACTGGAAGCTGAACTGCGTGCTGTGCGAGGAGCTGCCCTCCATCGCCAAGGGCACGGCGCAGGAGTTCACCAACGCCGCCGGCCAGCGCACCGTGCGCGCCACCTACACGCTGAAGCCCAACCTGAAGTGGGGCGACGGCACGCCGGTCACCACCAAGGACGTCGTCTTCACCTGGACGATCGGCAAGGACCAGCGCACCGGCTTCGCGAACAACGACTTCTACACCAAGAAGCTCGTCAACGTCACGGCGCAGGACGACCGCCGCTTCACCGTCGAGCGCGACAAGTTCTCGTGCGACTACAACAACATGGAGCAGTTCGTCCTGCTTCCGGCGCACGTCGAGGAACCGATCTACCGCGCCGATCCCGAGAACTACAAGACCAAGACCGCCTACGACACGCAGACGACGAACCCGGCGCTCTACAACGGGCCGTTCCGGATCGCGGCGGTCGAGCGCGGCGCGTCGGTGACGCTGGAGCCGAACCCGATGTGGGAGGGGCCGAGGTCGCCGTTCCGCCGCGTCGTGATCCGCGCGATCGAGAACCTGCCGGCGCTCGAGGCGAACCTGCTGTCGGGCGACGTCGACTACGTGTCGGGCGAACTCGGCTTCACCATCGACCAGCTGCTGGCCCTGCAGAAGCGCCAGCCGGACCGCTTCACCTACACCTATCGCCCCGGCCTCGTTTACGAGCACATCGACCTCAACCTCGACAACCCGCTGCTCAAGGACGTCCGCGTCCGTCAGGCCCTGCTCTACGCCATCGACCGCGAGGTGGTGACGCAGGAGCTGTTCGAGGGCAAGCAGCCCGTCGCACACACCTCGGTCAACCCGATCGACGCCAACTTCGACCCGAACGTGCCGAAGTACGGCTTCGACCCGGCGAAGGCGCGCCAGCTCCTCGACGCCGCCGGCTTCCGGCCGGGCCCGGGCGGCATCCGCGTCGACGGGCAGGGCCGCCGCCTCTCGTTCGAATTCCAGACGACCGCCGGCAACACCTCGCGCGAGACGGTGCAGCAGGTCCTCCAGGCCCAGTGGAAGGAGATCGGCGTCGAGGTGGTGATCAAGAACGAGCCGGCCCGCGTGTTCTTCGGCCAGACGATGCGCGAGCGGAAGTTCACCGGCCTCGCCATGTTCGCCTGGATCAGCTCGCCCGACAGCCCGCCGCGCACCATCCTGCACTCCAGCCAGGTGCCGACGGCCGAGAACGGCTGGGGCGGCCAGAACTACATGAACTACCAGAGCGCGCGCATGGACAAGGCGCTCGACGACCTCGACGTCACCTGCGACGCCGGCCCGCGTCGCGCCGCCTGGGCGGAGTTCCAGAAGATCTACGCGGAGGAGGTTCCCGTCCTGCCGCTGTTCTTCCGGGTCGAGCCCTACGCGATCCCGAAGACCCTGTCCGGTCTCCAGCCGCGCGGCCACCAGTTCTCCTCGACGATGGGTGTCGAGGACTGGCGCATGACGGGCGCCCGCTGAGGGCACGGGCGGGCGGCGGCCCCCGGGTCGCCGTCCGCCCCCTTCCGGATCCCGGCCCGTGGCCCGTTTCCTGATCGACCGGCTCCTGCAGGCGACGTTCGTCCTGCTCGCCATGTCGTTCGTCGTCTATCTGCTGATCTGGCTGATGCCGGGCGATCCGCTCGACCTGCAACTGGCGGCCGATCCCAACATGACGCCCGAGAGCGCGGCGATCCTGCGCCGGGTCTACGGCCTCGACCGGCCGCTCTGGGACCGCTACCTCGAATGGCTCGCCCGGGCGGTGCAGCTGGATTTCGGGCCCTCGCGCCTGTTCAAGGTGCCGGCGATGGAGATCCTGGTCCCGCGGCTGGGCAACACGCTCATCCTGCTCGGCACCGCGCTGACGCTCGCCATGCTGATCGGCGTGCCGCTCGGCGTCTATGCCGCCCGGCATCCGCACAGCCGGATCGACAACGCCATCAACCTGCTGTGCTTCGCCGGCATCTCCATGCCGCCGTTCTGGATGGCGCTGCTGTTCATCTTGCTGTTCGCGGTCACGCTCGGCTGGCTTCCGGCCAGCGGCATGCACCCGGTCGGACAGCCGGGCCTCCTCGACCGCATCCCCTTCCTGGTGATGCCGGTGATGGTGCTGACGCTGCTGAACCTCGGCGCCTACACCCGCTACACCCGCGCCTCGATGCTGACCGCGCTCAGGGCCGACTACGTGCGCACCGCGCGCGCCAAGGGCGTGCCGGAGCGCACGATCGTCTGGCGCCATGCGCTGCGCAACGCGGTCATCCCCGTGGTCACGGTGATCGCGCTCGAGTTCGGCGCGCTGTTCTCCGGCGCGCTGATCACCGAGACCATGTTCGCCTATCAGGGCATGGGGAAGATGATCTACGACGCGATCAGCGGGAACGACTACAACCTCGCCCTCGTCGGCCTGCTCGTCGCCACCTTCACCGTCCTCCTGGCGAGCTTCCTCGCCGACGTCGCCTACGTGCTCCTCGATCCGCGGATCACCTTCGGGGAGCAGCGGACGTGAGCGCGACGCAGCCCGATCTCTCGGCCGGCGCGCGGGTCGCGCTCGGGCCCTCGCGCTCGAACCTCGGCCTCTTCTTCGCCCGCTTCCTCGGGCACCGGGCGGCGGTGGCCAGCCTCGTCGTTCTCGCCGTCATGGCCACGGCGGCGCTCTGCGCGCCCCTCATCTCGGCCGCCATCGGCCACGATCCGAACGCGGTCTCGATTCTGCGCCGGTTCCGCCCGCCGTCCTCGGTCAACTGGCTCGGCACCGACCACATCGGCCGCGACCTCTTCATCCGCCTCCTCTACGGGGCCCGGATCTCGCTCTTCGCGGCGATCACCGCGGCGCTGGTCGCGGCCCTCATCGGCACCGTGGTCGGGCTGGTCGCGGGCTATGTCGGCGGCTGGGTCGACGCGGTGCTGATGCGCTTCACCGACGCGATGCTGGCCCTGCCGCAGCTTCCCCTCTACATCGTGCTGGCCGCGGTCGACCTGAAGAAGCTCGGCCTCGCGGCGGTGGCGCAGGACGAGATGTCGAGCCTCTGGCGCATCGTGTTCATCGTGGCGCTGCTGGGATGGACGCGAGTCGCCCGCATCGTGCGCGGCACGACCCTCGCCGCCCGCCAGGAGCCCTACGTCCGCGCGGCCAGGGCGCTGGGCGCCGGGCACGCGCGGATCATGGCGGTCCACATCCTGCCGAACATCGCTTCGCCCATCATCGTGGCGATCACGCTGACGATCGGCGAGGTGATCCTGATCGAGAGCGTGCTGAGCTTCCTCGGCCTCGGCATCCAGCCGCCGCTGGCGTCCTGGGGCAACATGCTGACCAACGCGCAGGAGATGCTCTGGCGCGCGCCGATGCTGGCCGTCTGGCCGGGCCTCTGCATCTTCGTCACCGTCATCTGCTTCAACTTCCTCGGCGACGGCCTGCAGGATGCACTCGACCCGCGTTCCCGCCCGGACGCGCGCTGATCGGGGGCGCGCTGATCGGCGGCGCGCTGACCGGAAGCGCGGCCACCGGGGCGCGAGTTAGGGGATCCGAAACCATCTCCGGGTGATGGTGCGCGCTGGCGCGGGTCCAGCCCGCCCGCGCGCACTCCTGCGACCCGGCAGCCCCATGCAGACGACACAGCCCCTGCGGATCGACCCCCCTTCGGAGCGGAGGGGCGACCCGACGCTGATGCTCCTCATCGGCGTGCCGGACCCGTCGCCCGACGCCGACGCGCTCCGGGCCGAGGCGGCCCGCCTGCGCGACGAGGTGCGCCGCCTCGCCGGCGACCTCGCCCGGGAGACGGTGGAACACGCGGCGTTCCGCATCCTGACGGGCGTGCTGCTCGACGCGGTCGCGGAGCGCTACGACGCCTCCGACCGGTCCCCCGTTCCCGACCAGGAGGGGCTCGACGAGCTCTACCGCGAGGCGCTGCACACGGCGGCGCGGCGGCTGGGCACGCCGGAGGTGCTCTATGGTGCGGCGGCCGACCGGGCGGTCCGGCGCAACCGCGACGCGATGGGCCGCGACGAGCGCTGCCGGCGAGCACGCTTCAGGATGGTCGAGATCGAGCAGGACGCGGTCGAGCTGCGCGCCCGCGCGGCCGAACTGCGGGAGCGCGCGTGGCGGGACGCGGCCGCACCCAT
>CANGXM010000238.1 GCA_947457845.1 Rhodospirillales bacterium
AGGTTGAGCCAGCCGGCCGCGAAGCCGGGGTGGAGGCGGAGTGCCGTCTGGAGGGCAGCCGCGGCCGGCGCCGGGCGCCCCGCCTCCAGCTGGACCGCTCCCAGGTTGAACAGCGGCGTCGGGTCGCCCGGATCGGCCGCGAAGGCCCGCTGCAGGAGCGGCACCGCCGCCTCCGCCCTGCCCTTCGCCCGCAGCACGTTGGCGAGGTTGTTCAGCGCCCCGGGGTGGGCCGGGACGGCGGCCAGGACCGCCCGGTAGCCGGCCTCCGCCCCGTCGAGGTCGCCCGCCGCCTGACGCGCCAGCGCGTCGTCGAATTTCCTGCGCGCCAGCGCGTCGTCGAAGCCGGTGGTCACGCCCGGCGCCTCAGCCGGTGCCGACGCGGGCCGCGAGCCAGGCCGCCGCCCGCTCGAAGGCCGGTTCCCAGGCGCCGGGCACCGGCTGGCGGACGAGGTCCATCCGCGGATACCAGGGCGAGACCTCGACATCGCGGAACCAGTACCAGAGGAGGCCCGGGTCGGCGGACAGCACGGTCGCCGTCGGCGTCCCGACGGCGCCCGCCACGTGGGCGTTGGTGTTGGAGGTGGTGACGACCGCGTCGAGGGCGGCGACCAGGGCCGCGAGGCCCTCGAGGTCGTGGAAGCGGTCGACGCCGGCCGCCTCGTGCACCGTCACGCCCAGGGTCGCGGCCGCGGTGCGGATCTCCTCGGCCACGTCGCCGTACTGGAGCGCCACGAAGACGACGCCGGGCGTGCGCAGCACGGGCGCCCAGTCGAGCAGGCTGGTGGTCTTGTAGTGACCGATGTGGGAGTTGACACTCCGCCAGGAGAGCCCGACCAGGGGCCGGTCGCCGAACTGGGACCGCAGCTGCGTCCGTAGCTCCCGGACCCGGTCCGGATCGGGCTTCAGATAGGCGCGCGGCAGGGGCAGGTCGGCGCGCGAGCCCAGCATCATGCCCGGAAGGAGGCAGAGCGGCATGTGCGCAGCGTAGGCGGTGGCGAAGCCGTAGTCGCCGTCCGGCTTGGGCCGCGGGTGCATCTCCAGCCACGGGAAGGAGCGCGCGAAGAGCGGGATCAGGCGCGGCTCGATCTCGGCGGCGAAGGGCTGGCGCGCGGCCAAGCCCTCGAAGAGGTTGCCGTAGATGATGTGGTCGCCGATCCCCTGGTCCGCCCAGATCAGGAGCCGCTCGCCCGCCGGGAGCGGCGCGCCGTCCCAGAGCCGACCCGGATAGCGCTCGAACTTCGCCCGGTACGGGTCCTTGCGGTAGACCGCGGGATAGAGGCGGAAGCCCGCGCGCAGGTTGCCGGCCTGCAGGTGGGCCATCGCCAGGTTCTGCTGGATGTTGGCGTTCAGGGGATCGGCGGCGAGGCTGTCCTCGATCACCGCGATCGCGAGCGCGTGCCGGTTCTCGGCCACGAGCCAGGTCGCCAGATGGTTGGCGGCCGAAACGTTCGCGGGATCGCGGGCGACCAGCCGGCGGAAGCAGTCCGTCCCCTCCTCGATGCGGCCGATCTCGACCAGCGCCAGACCCCGGACCGTGAGGAGGGGCGATGGCATGTCGGGATCGTCGGGGACCGTGTCGAGGACCGTGGCCGCCCGATCGCGCCTCCGGCCACGGCCGAAGATGAGGGCGCAGGAGAGGCGGTCCTCCGGGCTCAGGTCCCTCTTCAGGGCCTCGTCGAGAATGGCCACGAACCGGGTCCGGTCGCCCAGCGTGACCATGCTGTCGGCCATGGCGATGATGGCCCACTCCTCGTCCGGATGGCGGAGCGCATAGTCGTGCACCGTGGTGAGCATCCGGCGCGTGTCGGCCGTGCGCCGCAGCGCCTTGGCGAGGTGGCGGGCGAGCCGCCGGTCGTCGGGGTGACGGTCGAAGGCGCCCTGGAGGACGGCGACCGCCTCCTCGTAGAGCCCGTGGTGGGTGTGGATCCGGGCGAGTTCCATGCTCGCCTTGGGATCGCCCGGCAGTTCGGCGAGGACCCGTGCGAGGCGCCCGCGCGCCTCGTCCCATCGGCGGTGGATGTGGTCGATGGCCGCCATCGCCAGTTCGAAGGGCGGCACGATCGCGGGCGCGGCGTCGATCCACGCCCGCAGCAGGGCCTCGCTTTCCGCCGCCCGTCCGTCGCTGGCCAGCAGATGGACGAGTTCGAGCGCGGGGCCCGTGTCCTCGGGCCGCGCCGCGACCGCCGCACGCAGGAGCCGTTCCGCACGGGCACGGTCGCCGGCTTCGAGGGCGAGATAGGCGAGCCGCAGGCGCGCTTCGTGGTCCTCGACCGGCGGGTCGGCGACGCCGTCCAGCCGGTCCCGGGCCTCGTCCTTGCGGTCCGCCTTGACGAGCGCCGCGACGAGGTCGAATCCGACCGCGGGGCTGTCCGGCCGCGTCGCGGCGGCGCGCAGGAGAAGGTCCGCCGCCTCGCCCGGGTCGTCGGCATCCCGTCGCAGGAGGGCGAGGAGGTGGAGCGCCTCGCCCTCCTCCGGGAAGACGTCGAGGATCTGGCGGCACAACCCCTCGGCCCCCGCCCGGTCACCCTTGTTGGCGAGGTGCGCGGCCGCCGCGAGGAAGCGCGCGGGCCCCTGCCCCATCGGTCAGCCGCCCGGCCGGCGCAGGGCGACGACCCAGCCCTCGGTCCAGAATCCGTCGTCGAGACGGAGCTGCTCGGCGCGCAGCGCGGCGATCTCCAGCCCCGCCGCAGTGGCGACGTCCTCGACATGGCCGAAGCCGTGGCGGAAGCGGCCGTCGGCGCGGCGTTCGACCGGATCGCCGTAGGCGGCTTCGGTGGCGAACAGGAACAGCCCCCCGGGCGCGAGCGCCGCGGCGGCCGCGGTCGCGAGCGGGCCGAGGTCGCCGGCGACTCCGGACAGGTCGTGGGCGGCGATCAGGTTCCACGGCCCCGAACCTTCGGGGATGTGCGACGGGTCGGCCACGCGCAGGTCCGCGTACACCCCCTTCGCCGCCGCGATGCGCAGCAGGGCGACATCGCGGTCGATGCCGACGAGCCGGCCGGTCCGCGAGGCCAACACGAGCCCGAGGAGCCCCGTCCGGCATCCGAGGTCGAGGACCTCGGCAAAGGTGGCGCCGGGCCCGGCGATCTCGTCCAGCAGCGTCTCCATCAGGCCCGGCGTGCGCAGGCGGCGGACGTCGAGCGCGTGCTCGTCGTGGGCGGCAGCGGCCGGGTCGAGGATCGCCTCGGCGTAGAGGATCGGATCGCGGGGAATGACGGCGGGATCCTGCCACAGGATGCTCAGGTGGCGCACGGCTCCGTCGCCGGCATCGAGCAACCCCGCCATGTCGAGGGCGGCCGCCGCCTCCTCCGCCCGGTCGAGGGCCGAGAAGGCGGCACCCAGGTGGAGATAGGCGCGGACGTCGCCGCCGGTGCGACCGATCTCCGCCTGGATCGCCTCGATCGCGTCCGCGTGACGGCCGGTCAGGTGCAGCGCGATTGCGCGGTGAAGCGCCCAGGCCGGGTCGAAGCCGGCGAGCGTGGCCGCGTGGTCGAGCGCGTCGAGCGCCTGCTGCGGCGCGCCCAGATGGAGCATGCAGACGGCGAGCCGGCACAGCGGACCGGGATCGGTCGGCGCCCGGTCGAAGGCGTCGGCGTGGCACGCGGCCGCCTGGTCGAACTGGCCCAGACCCCGGAGCAGCGTCCCGAGCCGATCGGCGTGGGCGGGATCGGTCGGGGCGAGGGTCACCGCCTCCGCCGCTGCCTGGGCCGCCGCCTCCCGTTCGCCGACCGCGAGGAGGGCGTCCGCCTGCTGCGCACGGATGCCCGCGTCGTTCGGCAGCGCCCCGACGGCCGTCGCCGCAGCCTCGGCCGCCGCCGTGGCACGACCGAGGTCGAGCAGGGTCCGGATCTGGTGGACGTGGGCGGCAGGATCGCGGGGGTGCAGGCGGACCGCCAGCATCGCCACGACGTTGCCTTCCTCCGGACGGCCCTCCGCGATCAGGCGCCGGGAGCGTTCGACCAGTTCGACGACGGGCTGGAGGCCTCGAACCGTATCCTCTGCCGCCGTCATCACTCGCTCCCGAGCCCGGCGATGATGTTCCGGTTGATGTCGATCATGAAGTCGAGATCCATCTCCCTGCGGAAGTTGGTGTTGATCTCGTTCAGGACCGACATGCCGACCGACAGGATCAGCCGCTTCAGCTCCTTGGGAAGCTGGTTGCGCTCGTCGACGACCTCGCTGACGAAGGTGATCCAGATCGTCTGGTTGTCGAGGACGGCATTCTGGATCGCCTGCCTGTCCCCGCTGTCGCGCGCGCTCTCGATCGCACGGGTGATGCGGATCAGGATGTCGCGTTCCATCTGGCGCGAATTGAGGTTCGTCGCCAGCATGTTCTGAGTCTTGCGGTACAGATCCATCACGGTCGGCTCGGTTGGAGGCCCGACCTAATTACTGCTTTCGCAATGGTTCATAAAGCATGAAGGGGGGCACGAGGCCCCCCTTCACCCAAAAGTCGCGAAACGTGCGATCAGCGGAACAGGCCGAGCAGGACCTGCGGGCCCTGGTTGGCGATGCCCAGCGTCTGGGTGCCCAGCTGCTGGCGGATCTGCAGCGAGGTGAGGCGCGAGCTCTCCTTGGCCAGATCGGCGTCCACCACGAAGCCGAGCGCCTCTTCCGAAGCCTTCTGCAGCGCGGAGTTGAAGTTGATCTGGTTGTCGACCCGGCGGCGATCACCGCCGAGGTTGTTCAGGAAGGTCGCGACGACGTTCTCGGCCGACAGCTGCGCGCCGCCCGACGAGAGCACGGCGGCGGCGAGACCGGCGGACGAGAAGTTCGTCGTCAGCAGCGCCCGGACCGTGACGCTCAGCTCCTGGTTCGTGACCGTGAAGGACGAACCGCCGACGTTGGAGATGACCGACACGCCACCGGCGATGGTGCCGAGCAGGTTCGTCCCGTTGAACTCGGCGTTCGAGATGAAGTTCGTCACCTCGCCGGCCAGCTTCGACAGGTCGGCGTTGTACTGCGAGCGCTGGGAGGTCGACAGGTTGGTGTCGGCCAGCTTCGTCGTGACCTCGCGGACCTTGATCAGCGTGTCCGAGATGCTGGTCGTCGCCTCGAGCGCGGTTGCGATCGTGCCCTTGGCGATGTTCAGCTGCTGGTTCACCGCGCCGATGGCGCCGATGGTCGAGCGGATGCCCTGGGCGACCGCGAAGGCGGCGCCGTCGTCCACCGCGTCGTTGACCCGGTAACCGGTCGAGACGCGCTTCTGGACGCTGCCGAGTTCCTGATTGGTGCGGTTGAGCGACTGCAGCGCGACGAGGGCGCCATAGTTCGTATTGACGGAATTGACCATCACAACTCTCCTTTTTGGACACTAAAGATGCGGTTCTGCATCTGGCTCATCATGACATTCGTAAATTAGACAGGCAACTAATTTTTAACGGCCAGGCCGGCCGGATCCCTTTCAGCGCCTCGGCCGCGCGGCCGGCCGGTTCGGCCCAGGTGCCCGGGCGGGTCCGGCGGAACACGCGCACGCCCGCGTACCAGCGGGCGGTCTCGCCCGTGTCGCCCCAGTACCAGAGCTGGCCGCGCCCGCCGGGGACCAGCGCCCACACCGGCCGGCCGACGGCGGCGGCAAGGTGGAGGGCCGTGTTGCTGGCGCCGACCGCGAGGTCGACGGCCGCCGTCTGGGCCAGATGGGCGTCGAGGTCGACGAGCGGATCGACGTCGGGATCGACGTGGACATGCATCCCCGCCCGGGCGAACGCCTCCAGGTCGCCACGGTGGGCGCCGTACTGGAGGCTCACGAAGACCGCGTCGGGCCGCGCCCGGGCGAGCGGGACGAGGTCCTCGGGCGCCAGGCTCTTCGCGACGCCGTGGCGGGCGTTACGGCTGCGCCAGGTGAGGCCGACCACGGGCCCGGCCCCGAGCGCGCGATAGCGCGCTCGCAGGGCCTCGGTCCGCTCGGGATCGGGTACGAGGAAGGGCCCGGTCGCGGGCGGCGTCGCGAGGCCGGTGCCCAGCAGGACGGGCAGGCTGCCGATCTCCACGTGCCGCGCGACCGGCGGCGCCCCGGCCAGCCAGCCGTAGCCGAAGGCGGGCGGCGGCCCCTCCCCCCGCAGCGCGAAGGGCCGGACGGCGACGTCCGGAAAGCTGCGGCCGAAGATCGGGACGAGGCGGGGGTGGCACTCCAGCACGATCCCCCGCACCCGGGCCGCGACGGCGGGCATGAGGGCGGCGAACAGCACCTGCTCGCCGATGCCCTGCTCGGCCTCCACCAGGAGCCCGCCGTCCAGTGGGGCGCCGTCCCAGCGCGGCAGGGCGTGGTCGCGCACCACGGCCCGGCCCAGGGCGGGATCGAGTCGCCCCTCCCAGTCGGCCCAGCCGCCGTCGTCGCCCGCGGCGAGGCGCACCGTCGCCCGGTTCAGCCGGATCTGCGGATCGCCGGGCGCGGCGGCCAGCGCCCGGTCGAACCAGCCCATGGCCTCGGCGGTCCGCCCCGCGTGGGCGTGGGCCTCGG
>CANGXM010000239.1 GCA_947457845.1 Rhodospirillales bacterium
CGAGGGGAGTTCACTCGACGCCCCGCGCCCCCGGCCCCGGAGTGGCGGAGAGGGGTGCTCACTCCCAACGCCGTCCCCTCGCCCCCGGAACGGGGGAGAGATCGACCGCGAACAGCGGCCGATGGGAGAGAGAGGCCGCGGCTGGACGTAGGTCGGGAAAATAGTAATCGTCACCGTTTTCCCTAGTATACTTTCACCATTATCCCAGTACCATCCAAAGAAAGATCAGTTTTTTCCCTCGCGCCAAGTCAGTATTGCAGCCGCAGTTTCCTGCGCGTACTCAAGGTGGGGGAAGTGTCCGGCTTTCTCCATCTGCACGACGGTAAACGGGCGTGCGCCTTTGCACTTGCTCGTCACGGCCTCGGCCATGGACCTTCCGCTGGTCGGGTCGGCTGCACCCACGATGAGCTTCAAGGGCGTAGTCGATCCGCACAGGGCTTCGGTCCAGCGCGCGTCGTTTCCTTGGCGTTCGGCAAGACTCGGAAGCGTCTTGTGCATGAGACGGGCTTCCGCGGGATGGTTCAGTAATGTCCAGGCCGCCGAAAGTTCGCTGGACGGAATGCGGCGTTCCAGCCCCGATATCTGCGCGAGACCGCTCGCGAAAGCACTTTCGGACGCACTCCAGTTGAGGATGCCGCCTAACGGACTGAGAAGTATCTTTTGAGTCATGCTCGGCTTGAATTGCTCGGAGAACAGGGTGCCATTGATGAGTACGACTGATTCAATCGCAAACGGTAGTTTGGACGATTGCTCCCTTGCCAGCAGTTCCTGGACGACGGCGTTGCCGATGTCCGAACCGATCAGCCGCACCTGTGCCAGTCCCAGGTGCTTACCCAATGCTGAAACCATGTCCGCGTGCAGGGCGACGTTGTAGTCGATCTTGGATGGCTTATCCGAGTAACCGAAACCCAGCAGATCGGGAGCGACCAAGCGGGCATCGCGCGACAGGGGCTCAAGCAGCCGCCTGAAGTCCCATGACGAGGTCGGATAGCCATGGATGGCCAGCGAGACCGGGCCGCTGCCCTGATCGACGTAAAACACGGTATGGCCCTCGAAAGTGTAGGTCTTGCCCAGCCCCCTCCAGTCCGCGGCGGATGGGCCGCCTAACGCGACAACCGATGACGACGCGCGTGCCGTATCGGCATCGGGTTGCGGGCCGCTGCAAGACGCCGTGGCGGTCAGGCCGAGGACCGCTGCGATCAGAGCGACTGGAAGACGCGGAATCTCAAGCATGGAGGATCCTTTCAGGGAGGGATGCGTGGCGCCAGCGTTTCGACCGGTTGACGCGCCGCACTCGGGCGACACTGAGCGATTATATTATGACGATTAATTCATAATTAGAAGGGCGCTCTGGCATACCGTCGCGCGAACCGTCCTGACCCGCGTCGTTTGGCGACCACCGAAGATCCGTCGGCGTCCGTCCCGGCCCGGTGATGGGCTTGGGACGAGGGGCAGAGTGCTCGGAGACGGTGTCCCTGGCGTACCCGTTTCCGGCAAGACGGGTCCGGCCGTGGCCTCCGGCTCACCCGCGGCCCAGGTGTTCACCAAGAAGCGCGAGCAAAGATGCGGTGAGTTCTTCGGACAACGCTTCGCGATCGAGCCCCATGGTGTCGGCATCGCCGGAGGCGATGGCGTCGGCCACAGATTCGAACATCATTAGCCGGACGGCCGCCGCCGCCCTGAGCCTGTCGGAACTGAGGCGCCCGGTCAGCCGCACGACCTCGTCGATCTGCGCGATACGGCTCCGGGCACGCGCCGCGCGGACACGATCGTCATCCCGTGTGAGCACGACCAGCGCGTGCCGAAGCCTGGACCAGGTGACATGATGCTCGATGAGTAACGGCACGACCCGTTCGATGCGGTGGCGGGGGCTCAGGGCGATGTTCCCGAAGACCCTTTCGACGATTTCCCACTCGTCCGACACCCAGCGTTCGTAGACGGCGAGCAGCACATCCACCTTGTCGGTGAAATAGTTGTAGAACACGCCGGACGACAAACCAGCGCGGGACGCGATGCGGTTGGTCGTCGTCGCGAACCAACCGACGTCCCGGATCTCGACGGCGGCGGCCTCGATCAGCGACGCCCGCACATCGGTTCCTTGCGGCAACGATTTCGGCGGACGACCGCGCCGCCTCAGCTTGGATGGGTCGTCGGTTGCCGAATCCATGGGTCGAGTATAGAGGCCGAAGCGCTCGCCGCAACGCGAAGCGCCAAGCGGCGCCGAATCCCGTGTCTGTCGATGGGCATTGAACAGTAGGGCGTCTGGAAACGGGGGAAACCAGCGCAGCTGCCGTGATCAAGGCTCGGGATGTCGACGCGAGCGATGCGCGGCCGGATTGCGGCCGTCGAGAAGAAGACGAGGCGCGACCCGAGCGGTCCGTGACGTCTCCCCCCCCTACCGCCCCACCAACGCCAGCACCCTGAGCGGGCTCCCGCTCCCCTGCAAAATCTTCAGCGGCGCCGCCACGATCAGCGCCCCCGTCGGCGGCAGGCGGTCGAGGTTGGTCAGGCACTGGAGGCCGTAGCGTCCCGCCCCGTGCATGTGGTGGTGGCATGGGTAGGGCGGGCGGAAGTGGCTCGCTTGGCCCGCGTCGGTGCCGATCGTCTCGGTCCCGAAGCCCAGCACGTCCCGCTCCTTCAGCAGGAACAGCACCGCCCCCTCGTCCGGCCCCGGGGTGTGGGTCCCCTCCTCGTCCATGTTCTGGTAAGCGACAGGGTCCGTGCGCTTCGACCAGTCGGTGCGCATCAGCACCCACGACCGCGGCGGGATGCGGCCGTGCCGGGCCTCCCACGCTTCCAGGAACGGGCGGGTGAGGAGGAAGTCGGCGTCGGCCGCGGCCTCGGCCGAACAGTCGATGACGCAGGCGGGTGCCACGAAGTCCGCCGGCGGGATCGTGTCGGTCGCGCCGTTCTGCCGCTCCCGCCCCGTGATCCAGTGGACCGGCGCGTCGAAGTGGGTGCCCGTGTGCTCCCCGCAGGAGAAGCTGTTCCAGTACCAGGCGGGGCCGCGGGCGTCGTAGCGCGAGACCTCCTCCATCCGGAAGGGCCGCGACTGGCCGAGCTCGGGCGGGAGCACGATCGTCGGAAAGTCGGGCGAGAGGGTCTGGGTGAGGTCCACCACCGCCACCCGGCCGGAGGCCAGCGCCGCGGCGAAGGCGAGGACGGGGTCCGGGGAGGCGGGATCGAGGGGGCCGGTCATCGCGCCATCTCCCGCTCCAGCGCCTTGGGATCGGCGCGAAGGCGCGCGAGCCAGTCCTGCGCGACGTCGCCGGGATAGACCTCCTCCACCGTCCCGCGGAGCGCCGCGACGACGGCGGACGCGAGTGCGGCGGGCGAGAGCTTGGGCGGCAGCACCTGCTGGTTCCAGGGCTCGTCCACCGGGCCGGGATAGACGCCAACCACCCGCACCCCCGCCGGCTGCAATTCGGCCCGCATGGTGAGGGTGAGCGCGTGGGCCGCGGCCTTGGACGCCGCCCAGGTCGCCTGCGCCGGCCAGCCCGAGAGCGCGAAGACCGAGAGCACGTTCACCCACGCCGCAGCACCCTTCGGCCCGTCCATGGCGCGGGCGCGCATCACAGGGCCGAAGGCGCGGGCGAGGCGCAGGAGGCCGGTGTAGTTCACCTCCATCTCCGTCGCCGCCGTCTCCACCCCCCGCTCGCCGAACAGGCCGTGGGTGCGGTGGTGGTCGGCGGTGTTCACGATCAGGTCGACCTTGTGCCCGATCTCGGCCGCGAGCGTGTCGACCGAGCGGCCGTCGGTCACGTCCAGCGGCACGACCGTCACCTGCGGCAGGGCGGCGACGGCGTCGAAGCCGGGCATCCTGATCCAGGGGGCGGCGACGCCGGCCCACACGATCTCCGCCCCCGCATCCACCAGGGCGCGGACCATCGCCTGCCCCGTCTCGGACTTGGCGTCGGTGACCAGCGCCTTGCGGCCCTTCGGATCGCACGTCATCTCGGCCAGCTTCGGGTCCGTGGTCAGGTCCGGCGGCGCGCCGGGGGGAACGGCGACCAGCACCGCCTGGCCCGAGCGGTCCAGGGCGGCGGTCAGGGTCACCCGGGCGGGTGCGGGCGGCACGTCGGCGTGGACGTGGGCCACCACGGTCGGCCCGCCATCCAGCCTCACGAGGCCCGAGCGCCATGGAAGCCGCTCGCGGAAATGGAGTTCCATCGCATGCCGCAGCGTGGTCTCCACCACCAGCTCGCCCGCCCCGTCGTGCGGGCGCCAGACGAGGCGGTCGGACAGGCACGCGCCGCACATCTCGCGCGGGGGGTACTGGACCGCGCCGCAGTCGGCGCAGGTCTGGAGTTCGAGGCCGCCGCGGGCGGGGCCGCGCAGCATCCCCAGCGCCACGCGGCTGCGGCCGGCGGGGGGAAGCGTCGCCTGCCGCGTGCGCAGCACCGGGTTCTTGCGCTTGGGTCGCCCGACGGCCATCCGGCCCCCCGTCCGTGACGTGCGTCCCCATGGGTAGCGCAGGGGCGCCCGCCCCACAATGGCGCGCGCCACCACCCGGACGGCGCGCGCTACGGACGGCGCGCGCCATGGACAGCGCCCGGCCGCTCGCCATATAGGGACGACCATGGCGCGCCCCTTCTGGAAGATGCACGGGCTCGGCAACGACTTCGTCGTGCTGGACGCCCGCCGGACCCCCGTCGCGATCGACGGCGCGGGCGCGCGCGCCATCGCCGACCGGCGGACGGGCATCGGCTTCGACCAGATGCTGATCATCGAGCCGGGGGCCGACGGCACCGACGCCTTCATGCGCATCCGCAACGCCGACGGCGGCGAGGTGGAGGCCTGCGGCAACGGGGCCCGCGCGGTGGGGCGCCTGCTGCTGGAGGACACGGGGCGGGAGAGCGTGACGATCGGCACGCTGGCCGGCCCGATCACGGCATCCCGCGCGCCGGGCGGCCTGGTCACGGTGGACATGGGGCCGGCGCGGCTGGACTGGCGGGAGATCCCGCTGGCGCGGGCGGCGGACACGCTGCACCTCGACTATGCGCTGGGCCCCGTTTCGGACCCCGTCGCCGTGTCGATGGGCAACCCGCACGTGATCTTCTTCGTGTCGGACGCCGACGCCGTGGACGTCGCGGGCCTCGGGCCCCGGATCGAGACCGACCCGCTGTTCCCCGCCCGCACGAACGTGGAGTTCGTGCAGATCCTCTCGGCGACCCGTGTCCGCATGCGGGTGTGGGAACGGGGCGTGGGCATCACGCGCGCCTGCGGCACCGGTGCCTGCGCGGTCGGCGTGGCGACGGCGCGGCGCGGGCTGACCGGGCGGCGGACGGAGGTGGTGCTCGACGGCGGGTCGCTCCACATCGACTGGCGGGACGACGGGCGGGTGCTGATGACGGGTCCTGCCGAGATCAGCTTCACCGGGACCCTGGGCCCCGCCCTTGCGGGCGGCTGAGATGGCGGACGGCGCGCACGACGGCGTGGAGATCGTCACCTTCGGCTGCCGGCTGAACGCGGTCGAGAGCGAGGTGATGCGCGGCCACGCGCGCGCCGCCGGCCTCGACGACGTCGTCGTCGTCAACACCTGCGCGGTCACGTCGGAGGCCGAGCGGCAGGCCCGGCAGGCGATCCGGCGCCTGCGGCGCGAGCGGCCGGGCGCCACGCTGATCGTCACCGGCTGCGCGGCGCAGATCGATCCCGACCGCTTCGCCGCCATGCCCGAGGTCGACCGCGTGGTCGGCAACGACGAGAAGATGAAGGCCGAGACCTTCGCGACCCTCGACGGGCCGCGGGTGCGGGTCAACGACATCATGGCCGTGCGCGAGACGGCCCCCCACCTCGTCGAGGCGTTCGAGGGCCGCGCGCGGGCCTTCGTACAGGTGCAGCAGGGCTGCGACCACCGCTGCACCTTCTGCATCATCCCCTACGGCCGGGGGAACAGCCGCTCGGTGCCCATCGGCGAGGTCGTGCGGCAGGTCCGTACCCTGGTGGAGGCCGGCTATCGCGAGGTGGTGCTGACCGGCGTGGACGTCACCAGCTATGGACCCGACCTGCCGGGGGCGCCGCGGCTGGGGCAGATGGTGCGGCGCCTGCTGGCCCAGGTGCCGGACCTGCCGCGCCTCCGGCTGTCCAGCCTCGACCCGGTCGAGATCGACGACGACCTCTGGCGCCTGATCGCCGAGGAGCCGCGGCTGATGCCGCACCTGCACCTCTCCGTGCAGGCGGGGAACGACCTGATCCTGAAGCGCATGAAGCGCCGGCACCTGCGTGCCGATGCCATCGACGTCTGCCGCAGGGCGCGCGATCTTCGGCCGGAAATCGCGTTCGGCGCCGACCTGATCGCGGGCTTCCCCACCGAGGACGAGGCGATGTTCGCCGACACGCTGAACCTCGTCGGCGAAGCCGGGCTGACGTACCTGCACGTCTTCCCCTATTCGCCCCGCCCCGGCACGCCGGCGGCGAAGATGCCCCAGGTGCCGGGGGCCGCGATCCGCG
>CANGXM010000240.1 GCA_947457845.1 Rhodospirillales bacterium
CGTGGGGCGGATGGCGGAGGCGGCCTGCCGGCTGGCGCTGCGCCTCAAGGGCTACCGCATCGTCGCGGCCGGCCTCCGCCTGCCCCAGGGGCAGATCGACATCGTGGCGGTGCGCGGCGGGGTGATGGCGGTGGTGGAGGTGAAGGCTCGGCTCGATGGCGACTCGGCCGAGACCATCGGCCGCCGTCAGCGGGACCGCCTCGCCCGCGCGGCCGAGGTCCTGCGCGCCCGCCGCCCCGACCTCGCCGGCCTCGCGCTGCGCTTCGACGCCATGCTGGTGGGCGGGCTCCGCTGGCCCCGGCACATCGTCGACGCGTGGCGGCCGGAGGCGTGAGCGCGCCTTCGTCGCCTGCCGGGTCGACAAGCGGCGGCGCATCGTCTAGGTGAAGGGCGCCGGAACCGGGGGGCTGCCGCGTGTCCGTCCGCGACGACGCCATCGACTATCTGACGCGGGTCGGCCGCACCGCCGACCCCGATATCGACATCGCCACGACGGCGGTGCGGCTCGCCGCGGCGCTCGCCGCACCGGCGAGCTTCGCGCCCTACGACGCGCATCTCGCGGCGCTCGTCCGCACCGCCGCGGAGCGGTCGGGCGCGGCGCGGTCGCTGGAGGCGCGCATCGGCGTCCTGGCCGACGTCATGACCGGCGACTTCGGCTACGCCGGGGACAGCGAGACCTATGACGACCTCGCCAACGCCGACCTGATGCGGGTGATCGACCGGCGGCGCGGGCTTCCCGTGGCGCTCGGCATCCTTTGGCTCCATCTCGCGCGCGCGCTCGGCTGGACCGGGGAGGGGCTGAACTTCCCCGGTCACTTCCTCGTCCGGATCGAGGCCGACGGGGTTCGGGCCATCGTCGACCCCTTCAACGGGGGCGCCGTGCTGGCGGCGGCCGACCTGCGCGAACTGCTCAAGGCGACGGCGGGGGAGGGGGCGGAACTCACCGCCGAGCACTACGCCGCCGTCGGCACCCGCGACGTGCTGCTGCGCCAGCAGAACAACATCAAGCTCCGCCACATGAACGCCCAGCGGTTCGCGGAGGCGGCGGCGGTGATCGACACCATGCTCCTGATCGCGCCGGATGCCCCGCCGCTCCTGCGCGAGGCCGGCATCGTCAACGCCTGGCTGGGGAACCTGACCCGGGCCATCGGCTCGCTCGAACGGTTCCTCGCCTCCGCCCCGCGCGACGCCGCGGCGGCCGAGGCCGACCAGATCCTCCGCCAGCTTCGCCGCAAGCTGAACTGACCCCGCACGACCGGAGCCGCCCGTGAGCCTCGCCGTCGCCATCCAGATGGATCCGATCGAGACCATCAACATCGACAAGGACAGCAGCTTCATGATGGCGCTGGAGGCCCAGCGCCGGGGCCACGCGCTCTATCACTACCTCCCGCGCGCGCTGTCCTTCCGCCACGGCCGGCTGTACGCGCGGGCGCAGCCCCTCACGGTGAAGCGCGCGTACGGGGCGCACTTCGCGTTCGGGACGGCGGAGTGGCTCGACCTCGCGACGATGGACGTGATCCTGATGCGCCAGGATCCGCCCTTCGACATGGCGTACATCACGGCGACCCACCTCCTCGAACACGTCGCGAGGACGGCGCTGGTGGTGAACGACCCCGAGCACGTGCGCAACGCGCCGGAGAAGCTGTTCGTCACCCACTTCCCCGACCTGATGCCGCCGACGCTCATCACGTCGGACCGTGAGGAGGTGCTGGCGTTCCGGGCCGAGCACAGGGACATCATCGTCAAGCCGCTGTTCGGCAACGGCGGGGCCGGCGTCTTCCACCTGAAGCCCGACGACGAGAACCTCGGCTCGCTCCTGGAGATGTTCACCCAGCTCTACCGCGAGCCGATCATCGTCCAGCGCTATCTGCCGGAGATCCGGGCGGGCGACAAGCGCATCATCCTGGTGGAGGGGGAGCCGATGGGGGCCGTCTCCCGCATCCCGCAGGCGGGCGAGGCGCGGGCCAACTTCCACGCCGGCGGGGCGGCGGGCAGGACGACGCTGACCACCCGCGAGCGCGACATCTGCGCCGCCATCGGGCCGGCGCTGCGGGCCCGCGGCCTCGTCTTCGTCGGCATCGACGTGATCGGCGACTACCTGACCGAGATCAACGTCACCTCGCCCACCGGCATCCAGGAGATCAACGCGCTCGACGGGATCACGATCGAGGTGACCCTGTGGGACGCGATCGAAGCGCGGGTCGCCGCCCGGAGGACCGCCCGGGCGTGAGGCCCGGGCGGCCCGCCGCGCGTCACGCCCAGCGCTGGCGCGCCGCCCAGTCGGCGAGGCTCTCCGGGGTCACGCCGAGGTCGCGCCAACCGGCGGGATCGTGAACCGCCGCGGGCGGATTCGCCTCCATGTGGCTGTACAGGGTGATGATGTCGTCGCCGGCCGGCGCGCCGAACACCGCGTTCAGCCCGGCCGCGAACCCGGGAAGCGGGATGCGAACATAGGCCAGCGGCTTTCCGACCGCCGCCCCGATCGTCGCCGCCACCGCCGCCGCGCTGACCGCCGCCGGCCCGCCGATGTCGAACGCCCGCCCCGTGACGCCCGGCCGGACCGCTCGGCCGGGGGGACTGCCCGGTCGACGCCACGCTCGCGATCATCGGGGGCAAGTGGAAGGCGCTGATCCTCTATCACCTGCGGGACGGGCCGCGCCGGTTCGGGGAACTGCGCCGCCTGATCCCGGCGGTGACGCAGCGGATGATCACCCAGCACCTGCGCGAGCTGGAGGCGGACGGAATCATCCATCGGGAGGTGTTCGCGGTCGTCCCGCCACGGGTCGACTATTCGCTGACCGGGACCGGGCGGTCGCTGATCCCCATCCTGGAGGCGATGGCCGCGTGGGGCGAGGCGCACCGCGCGGGGCGGGCCGCCGGCGCGGCGGACGCCGCCTGAGGGCTGCGACCACAGCCTGTCCGGAACGGGGTCGCGCGCGACCTTCGGTCGAAGAAACTGCGGCGATTCCGCGCCGAAAAACCGAAGGGATTTCCCTTCGATCGCGGAATCGGCCATGTTGACCGGCCTGCCAAGTCGGCGGGTCACTGTCGTCCCGAAAGCGCCCCGCCCCGATGGATTATGTCTTCGATCTCATCAAGAGCTACGGGGAGTGGTTCTACGTCATCACCTTCATCTGGACCTTCTTCGAAGGCGAGACGTTCGTCATCTTCGCGGGGCTTGCGGCGGCGCACGACATCCTGCGGCTCGACCTGCTGATCCTGGCCGCGTGGTCCGGAAGCTACTGCTGCGATCAGACGATGTTCTATCTCGGCCGCCGGTTCGGCCCGCGGATCCTCGACCGGTTCCCGAAGATGCGGCCCGGCGTGGAATCCGCCCTCGGCTGGACGCGCAAGAACAGCACCGTCTTCATCCTCAGTTTCCGCTTTATCTACGGCGTGCGGAACTTCGCCTCCTTCGCCATCGGCATGAGCGGCGTGACGTGGCCGCGCTTCGCCGTGCTGAACTTCGTCGCCGCGGGGGTCTGGGCGATCAGCTTCGCCGGTGCCGGCTACATCCTGGGCGAGGTGCTGGGCGCGGTGATCGGGGAACACATCCACACCGCCATGGTCGGGATGCTCGTCCTGTTCATCGTCATCGTCGGCGGCAAGTTCCTGCTGAAGCGGCGGGCGAAGGCGGCCTGAGCCGCCCCGCCCTCCCCGTCACCGGCTCGCCGGGGTGAGGCGCAGCACGGCGCCGTCGCTCTCGTCGGTCAGCGCGTAGATCTCGCCGTCCCGCCCCTGCCGCACGTCGCGGATGCGCGCCCCCAGCGCGATGCGCTCCTCGCTCGTTACCCGGGTTCCGTCGAGCGTGAGGCGCACGATCCCCCGTGTCCCCAGACCGCCGACCAGCAGGCTGTCGCGCCACGCCGGGAACCGCCCGCCGGTGTAGAAGGCCATGCCCGAGGGCGAGACGGCCGGAACCCAGTGGTGGACGTCCTGCGCGAGGTCGGGACGGGTCGGCGGCTTCGGGATCGACTGGCCCGAATAGTGGTCGCCCCAGCTGACCAGCGGCCAGCCGTAGTTGCGCCCCGGCTCCGGCACGTTGATCTCGTCGCCGTGGCGCGGTCCGAACTCGTGGATCCACAGCGCGCCGGTGCGCGGGTGGACCGCGGCGCCCTGCGGATTGCGGTGGCCGTAGGACCAGATCTCCGGCCGGGCACCCGGCCGGCCGACGAAGGGGTTGTCGCGCGGGACCGACCCGTCGGTCTCGATCCGCACCACCTTGCCGACATGGCCCGACAGGTCCTGGGCCGGGTCGAAGAGCATCCGGTCGCCGAGCGTGACCCAGAGGCGCCCGTCGTGGCCGAAGGCGAGGCGCGAGCCGAAGTGGCGCGCATCGTTCGCCTTGGGCAGCTGGCGGAAGATGACCTGCACGTCCTCCAGCCGTCCCTCGCCCAGCCGTCCCTCGCCCAGCCGCGCCCGCGCGACCGCCGTGCCCGATCCGCCGTCGCCGGGTTCGGAATAGGTGAGGTAGACGCGGCGGTTCGACGTGAAGTCGGGGTCGAGCACGACGTCGAGCAGCCCGCCCTGGCCGCGGGCCACCACCTCCGGCACGCCGGCCAGCGGCGGCGACAGGCGCCCGTCCGCCTGGACGAGGCGCAGGCGTCCCGCCCGCTCGGTGACGAGCAGCCGGCCGTCCGGCAGGGGCGCGATGCCCCAGGGGTTCGAAAGGCCGCGGGTCACGACCTCGACCCGGACGGGCCCGGCCTGGGTGTCGATCCGTCGGGCGTCGGTCTGCTGTGCCACGGCGGGGGCCGCGGTGGCGACGACGGCCGCCGTCGCGGCGGCGATCCATGTCCGTTTCATCCCGTCCTCCGGTTGGTTCCCGGGCGATGTTGGCCCGGACCGGCCGCGCGGCAACCCGTCCCCCGGGCCCCTGCCGGCGATCAGGCGGGGACGAGGCTCCCGGCCGCCCGCCGGCCCAGCGGGTCCAGGCGTCGAGGATGGGTCCGAAGGGCTCTCGGGAGCCATCCTCCCCCCCCCCGAAGACGGGATCGGTGCCGATACGCGGCATCCGGGACGTCTTGCGACGTCACTGTTTCGTACCAGACAGCATCGACGGCATGGCCCGAACCGTCCGCCATGTCGGCCCGCATCCGGGTGTGATCGCGGCGCAGTATGTGACGGGGATCGGCATGCTATGGTGGTGCGATTACAATCTTCGGAAGTTTCTCGCCGCCATGGTCGCCCGTGTCCGTACCGTCGCCTTCCAGGGCATCGACGTCCTCGACGTGGACGTGCAGGTGCAGATCGCCAACGGCCTGCCGGTCTTCGCCATGGTCGGCCTGCCCGACAAGGCGGTGGGCGAGAGCCGCGAGCGGGTGCGGGCGGCGCTCCACGCGCTGGGGCTCTCGCTGCCCCCCAAGCGCATCACGGTCAACCTCGCCCCGGCCGATCTCCAGAAGGAGGGGAGCCACTTCGACCTGCCGGTCGCGATCGGTCTCCTCACCGTCATGGGCGTCCTGCCCGAAGAGGAGATCGAGCGGTTCGTGGCGCTGGGCGAACTGGCGCTCGACGGTGCGCTGATGCCCGTCGCCGGCGTGCTCCCGGCCGGGCTGCACGCGGCCGGGCAGGAGCGGGGCCTGATCTGCCCCGCGGCCTGCGGGGGGGAGGCGGCGTGGGGCTGCGGCAAGGGCGTCCTGGCGCCGCCGAACCTGCTGGCGCTGGTCAATCACTTCAAGGGCACGCAGGTCCTCGCCCCGCCGGAGCCGCGGCTGGAGGAGGCGGGCTCCGCCCCGCCCGACCTGCGGGACATCAAGGGGCAGGAGAGCGCCAAGCGCGCGGTGGAGGTGGCGGCGGCGGGCAGCCACAATCTCCTGATGATCGGCCCGCCCGGGTCGGGCAAGTCGATGCTGGCGGCACGGCTCCCCGGCTTGCTCCCTCCGCTCGCGCCCACGGAGGCGCTGGAGGTCTCGATGATCCATTCGCTCGCCGGGCACCTGCCGGGCGGGCGGCTTCTGCGCAACCGGCCCTTCCGCGACCCGCACCACTCCGCCTCCCTGCCCGCACTGGTGGGCGGCGGCGCGCGGGCGCGGCCGGGCGAGGTGTCTCTCGCCCATCTCGGCGTTCTCTTCCTCGACGAGCTGCCGGAGTTCCAGCGCGCGACGCTGGAGGCGCTGCGCCAGCCGGTGGAGAGCGGGCGCGTGTCGGTCGCCCGGGCCAACGCCCACGTCACCTATCCCGCGCGCGTCCAGCTCGTCGCCGCCATGAATCCCTGCCGCTGCGGCCACCTGGGAGAGCCGGGACTCGCCTGTTCGAAGGCGCCGCGCTGCGGCCAGGATTACCAGTCGCGGATCTCGGGGCCGCTGTTCGACCGCATCGACCTGCACGTGGACGTGCCCGCGGTGAGCCCGGCCGACCTCGCCCTGCCGCCCCCGCGCGAGGGAACGGCCGCGGTCGCCGCGCGGGTCGC
>CANGXM010000241.1 GCA_947457845.1 Rhodospirillales bacterium
CGAGCGCCGCGGCGGCCCCCATCGAATGCCCGGCCAGCGCCGCGCTCGCCAGCCCCGCGGCCGCGATCACGCGGGCCAGCCAGTCGCCGATCCCGGTGACCGTCGGCAGCGGCGGTCCCTCGCTCTCGCCGTGGCCCGGCAGGTCGACCGCCAGCACCGACAGGCCGTGCGCGGCGAGGCTCCGGGCCTGAAACGCCCAGACCGTCCGGTCCATGCCGGCGCCGTGCACCAGCACCGCCGTCGGGCGGGCCGGGTCGAAGGGGCGCCCGCCGGTCGACACCCCGACCCGGTACCCGTCCACGCGGACATCCATCGTCAGGGTTCCCACGGCCGTCCCCTCATGCCTTCTGGGAGGCGCGGAGCGCCTGGGCGAGATCGCCGACGAGATCGTCCGCGTCCTCGATCCCGACCGACAGGCGGATCATGTCCTCGCCGATGCCGGCGGCGGCGAGCTGCGCCGCGTCCAGCTGGGCGTGGGTGGTCGAGGCCGGGTGGATGACCAGCGACTTGGCGTCGCCGACGTTCGCCAGATGGGAGAAGAGGCGCAGCGCCTCGATGAACCGCCGGCCGGCCTCGCGCCCGCCCCGGACGCCGAAGGTCACGATCGCCCCGGCCCCCTTGGGCATGAGCTGGCGCGCCTGCGCATGGTCCGGGTGGTCGGGCAGGTCCGGGTGCCGCACCCAGGCGACCGCGGGGTTCCGCTGCAGCGCCTCGGCGACGGTGCGGGCGTTGGCGACGTGGGCGCGCATCCGGACGGGCAGGGTCTCGAGGCCCTGAAGGAGGTGGAACGCGTTCATGGGGCTCATCGCCGCGCCGAAGTCGCGCAGCCCCTCCGTCCGCGCCCGCATCAGGAAGGCCGCCGGCCCGAATTCGGCCGCGAAGTCGATCCCGTGATAGCCGGCGTAGGGCTCGGAGAGCGTCGGGAAGCGACCGGTCGCCGCCCAGTCGAACCGGCCGCCGTCGACCAGCACCCCGCCGATCGCCACCCCGTGCCCGCCGATCCATTTGGTGGCCGAATGCATGACGATGTCGGCCCCGTGCTCGAGCGGGCGGCACAGATAGGGCGTGCAGAAGGTGCTGTCGACCAGCAACGGCAAGCCGGCCGAATGGGCGATCCTGGCGATGGTCGGGAGGTCGACGATCTCCAGGCCGGGGTTGCCGATGACCTCGGTGAAGACGAGGCGCGTCTCCGGCCGGATGGCGAGCGCGAACCCCTCGGTGTCGTGCGGATCGACCCAGGTCGTGTTGATGCCGAAGCGGGGGAGGGTGAGGCCGAGCAGGTTGACCGAGCCGCCGTAGACGGCCCGGCTCGCGACGATGTGCCCGCCGCTGCCCATCAGCGTCGTCACCGCGAGGTGGAGTGCGGCCTGCCCGCTGGCCGTCGCGACCGCGCCGACGCCGCCCTCGAGCGCCGCCATCCGCTCCTCGAACACGGCGACCGTGGGGTTCGAGATGCGGCTGTAGATGTGGCCGGCGCGTTCCAGGTTGAACAGCGCCGCCGCATGGTCGGCGTCGTCGAAGACATAGGAGGTGGTTTGGTAGATCGGGACGGCACGCGCCCCCGTCGCCGGATCGGGCCGTTGACCCGCGTGCAGGCTCAGCGTCTGGAACTTCGGTCCACCGGACATGGTCTTGCACCCCGGAACGCGATCCGGGACAATGTGGTCGACATCAAGGAGGACGTCGAGCGCGAGTCGGAGCCCGAAAAGACGAGGGGCCGCTTGACTGCGGCCCTCTCTTTTCTGAAGCCAACCCGTTCAACCCCGGACGCAGACGCACTGTTAACGCCCCGCCTGCCATGCGTCAAGCGCATTACAGATCGGCTAACAGTATACAGAAATCCCGAGGAGCGTGTCGTGCCGGTCACATGTCCTTGGGCTTCGGGTCGTCCGACGGCGGCTGGACCTGCGGCGGCTGCACGACCGGGCGGACGTCGCGCGGTTCCGAGGGGCGCTGCTGGGTCCGGCGGGACTGTTCCTCGATGATCGTGGTGTGGACCTTGGCGGAAATCTCCTTGATCCGGTCCCGCCCGATCTTGCCGATCAGCGCGTAGGCGAGCGGGCCTTCCACCCAGTAGGCGCTCGTCACGTCGCCCTGTTCGTAGATCGTGACCGCGTTGTCGGGGGCCTGCGACCGGGGAGAGCCGACGAACAGGGTGATCCGATGGCCCTGGTCGTCCTCGTAGATGTACTGGCCGCCCGGGCCGTAGGCGGTGGGCAGCGTCCGCCCGCCGACGAGCTGATAGCCGGCGGCCTCCAGGCTCGGGCCGAACACCGGCTTGCCCAGCCGTTCGGACACCCAGCCGTCCAGCCGGTCGCGGTCGTCGGCGCCCAGTTCCACCATGAACGGGTTGTCGACGGTGTAGAAGTTGTGCGCCCGCATCGCCGCGGCGGCGAAGGTCTGGAGCGGGGTGGGGCCGGGCGTCGGCGTGACGGCCGCGGTCCGGACTGGGCGCTCCGCCGTGCGGGAGCCGGTCCAGGTGGCGCCCATCCAGCCGCCCACGCTGCCCGTCACCACGAGCGCGACCGCGGCCGCCAGACGGAGCGCCGCGCCCCCCCCCCAGGCGCCGCGCCGGTCCCCGTTCGCCGCGACGCGGGCGACCGTGAGCCGGTCGGCCGCCGTCCGCATCGTCGCGGTCGGCGTCTCGTCCAGGACGGGATCGAACAGCGCGTGGAGCGCCAGCGCCTGCGCGCGCCAGTTCGCGACCTTGGCCGCGGCCTCCGGGTCGCGCGCGAGAAGGGCCTCCACCTCGATCCGCCGGGCCTCGTCGAGAACCCCGTCGACGTAGGCGTGCAGATCATCGTCGGACAACGGTTGCGTCGTCATCACTTGATCCTCCGCAGCGTCGGGCCGCTCTCCGCCTGGCCGTCGGACAGGCGGTTGCGGACGGCTTCCCGCGCCCGGCTCAGTCGGGACATCACGGTTCCGATCGGAACGCCGAGCACGGTCGCGACCTCGTCGTACTTCATGCCTTCCAGCCCCACCAGGAGCAGCACCTGCCGTTGTTCGGCCGGCAGTGTCTCGATCGCCCGCGACATGTCGCGCAGTTCGATCCGCCCGTCCTGCCGGGCGGGCGTCGACAGGCGCTGTTCGTGGTCCTCGACGGGAACCTCGTTCGGCCGCACGACCTTGGCACGCACGTTGTTGACATGGATGTTGTGCAGGATGGTGAAAAGCCACGCCCGCATGTTCGTACCGGGCTTGAACTGGTGGCTGCGGGACAGCGCGCGGGCGAGCGCGTCCTGCATCAGGTCCTCGGCGTCCGACCGGTCGCGCATGAGCGCGCGGGCATACCGCCGGAGCGACGCGATGTGGACCGTGATCTCCGCCTTGATGTCGTCCAAGCCGCTCCCCCCCTCCGCAGCCGGGCCGGGCGTCGCGGGTGCGGGCCTGACGGCCTCGGCAGCGTCGGGGAAAGGGATCAACTTCGCAAGCGCCGTCACGGGAGCACCCCTGACCAGGAACCGTCTCTGGGAGGGTGAACGCGCGCGGGCCGGGATTATTCCGAAGGGCAAGCCACGGCCTCCGCCCGCTCTGGTGGGATGCTCACGGATATCCGGCTTCGGTTCGGTCTTCCCTTGATCCGTCCGCCCTTTTCCGTTCCAACGGCATCGACGGCCATCTGCGCCACGGGAGAGCCCCATGAGTCCCATCACCCACTTCGTGAAGGCCGCGGGCCACGAGATCCACGTGGCCGAATGGGGCCGGGGCAACGCCGAGACCGCGATCCTGTGGCACGGCCTCGCCCGAACGGGTGCGGACTTCGAGCCGCTCGCGGCCGAACTGGCGAAGGAGTGGCGCCTCCTCGTGCCCGACACCCTGGGCCGCGGCCTGTCGTCGTGGGCGCGGGAGGAGGGCGAGTACGGCTTCGCGACCTACGCCGCCGTCGCCGCCGACGTCTGCGCCCTGTTCGGCGTGAACGCGATGATGTGGGTCGGGACGTCCATGGGCGGGGCGCTCGGCATCCGCCTCGCCGCCGGCCCATTCGCCGGGCGGATCACCCACCTCGTGGTCAACGACATCGGGCCGGAACTGCCGCGCCCGGCGGTCGAGCGCATCCTCGCCTACGCCTCGACCCCGCCGGTGGTCGACACGATGGGGGAACTGGAGGCGTTCCTGCGCGCCGCCTACCGTCCCTACGGCGTCCTGCCCGAGGCGCAGTGGCGCCGGATGGCGGTCACCTCCGCCCGCCGCCTGCCGGACGGGCGCCTCACGCTCCACTACGATCCCCGGATGACGCGCCAGTTCGTGAACCACCCGGGCGACTACGACCAGTGGGACGCCTGGCGCCGGGTGGGGTGCCAGACGCTCGTGCTGCGGGGCGAGGACAGCGACCTGCTGCTGCCCGCGGTCGCCGACCGGATGCTGGACGAGAATCCGCTCGCCGAACTGGTGGAGATTGGCGGCGTCGGCCACGCCCCGGCCCTCAACGTGCCCGAACAGATCGGCGTCGTGGCGGCGTTCCTGCGCCGCCCGAACCCGGGCGCGGCGCGTTAGGCTTCCACGATCTCCACCCGGTTCCCGCCGGGGTCGCGCAGGAAGATGCGGCGGACGCCGGGGATGGGACGGTCGTCGGGGTCGAGCGGGAGGCCAGCCGCCCGCACGATCGCCTCCACCGCCCCCACGTCCGGGACCCGCAGCGCCAGGTGGCGGCGCGAGGCGGGGTTTGCGGCGACCGTGCCGTCCTCGGGCCGCAGGTGCAGTTCCGCCCCGTCCAGCCGGAACCAGCCGCCGCCGTGGTGCGCCACCGCCGCCGGCTGCGCGATCTCCGGCAGGCCCAGCACGCCGCCGTAGAAGGCGACCGCGGCGTCCAACGCCCCGTGCGGGACGGTGACCTGCACATGGTCGACCCGGGCCGGGCCGACCGGCACGAACCAGGGTCGGAACGCGTCCACCACGGCCGCGTAGACGTCGCGCTTGAACGGGACGATCAGGTCGACGAGGCGGTCGGCCGCCACCCACTGCCAGGCGTCGAACTCGGCCGGTGCGTGCGCGTCGAGGCGGATGTCGCCGTCCGATCCCGTGAACCGCATCAGCACCCATTTCTGCCGCTGCCCGCGCCAGCGGCCGCGCCAGACCTTGCCGACGAGGTCGGGCGGCAGGTCGTAGGTCAGCCAGTCCGGCGTCTCCGCCAGCACGATGGCGCGGTCGGTCCCCGTCTCCTCCCGCAGCTCCCGCATGGCCGCGGCGCGGACGTCCTCGCCGTCGTCGATGCCGCCCTGGGGCATCTGCCATGCCTCCGGCGCGTCGCTGCGGCGGCCGACGAAGACCATCCCGCGGGCGTCGATCAGCACGACGCCGACGCAGGGGCGGTAGGGCAGGGCGGCGGGATCGGTCATGGCGGGTCCCCCCGGCGCGGGACGCGCCTGGTCAAGTTCGGCGCGGGACGCGCCCGGTCTGCGGTCGGCGCGGGACGCGCCCGGTCAGCGGTCGGGCTGGCGGTTGACGACGGCGGTCAGCGGCGCGAGCACGATGCCCTTGGCCTCCAGCGTCTCGGCCCAGAAGACGATCCGGTCGATGGTGACCGGGTTCTCGGCGAACCCGAGCCCGACGGCGACGCCGTTCTGCCGCGCGGCGCGCTCGAGCGAGGCGAGGTTCTCGTCGATCAGGCCGGCGACCGGCACGTCGTCGATGCGGGTGTCCACCAGGGCCCGGGGCACGTTCATCTGCGTCGCCAGCGCGGCGGCGGCGCTGCGGTCGGCGACCCGGGCGTCGAGGAGGATGAGGCCGCGGTTGCGCAGCACCTCCACCACCGGCCGCACGTGTTCCGTCGAGGCGGTGAGGCGGGAGCCGGTCAGCGTGGTGATCCCCACGTAGCCCGGGAACTTCGCCATCGCCGTCTCGAGCCGGCGCTGGTTCTCGGCCGGGTTGAGGAGGGTGAGCAGCGTGTTGGGGCCGGGGTCGATGCGCGGATAGCCGACGGGCTCCATCGGCACCGAGAGGATCACCTCGTGCCCGTCGCGACGGGCCGCGTCCACCCAGTTCACGACCCGCTCGCCGAGCGGTTCGAACGCGAGCGTCACGGGCGACGGCAAGCGTTCGATCGAGCCCTGGGTCAGCGGCGCGGACATCCCGAGACCGCCGATCACGATCGCGATGCGCGGCCGGAAATCGGCCCAGTCGAACGGGCGGGCGTAGACCTGCCAGGGCGTCTGGCCGTTCGGGCCGACGCGGGGAAGCTGCCCGTTCGCCGTGTTCTCCCACAGGCCGGGCTGCGGCGCCGGGGTCAGCCCCGGGAACAGAACGATGGCGCGGGCCGCCTCTGGCGGCGGCGGGGGAAGCGGGGGCGGCGTGGGGACCGACGCGGGGACGATCGCGGCGGTCTGGACCGCCACCTCGGCCTCCGCGGGCGGGGCGCCCGCCGGCA
>CANGXM010000242.1 GCA_947457845.1 Rhodospirillales bacterium
CCGTGTCGGCCGCGGTGGGCGCGACAGCGGAGGCGCCGGTGCTGATCGAGGCGCGCGGCCTGACGTGCCGGCTCGGCGGCACGCTGGCGCTCGACGGCGTCGACCTGGACGTCCGCCGCGGCGAGGTGGTGGTGGTCATCGGCCCGTCGGGCTCGGGAAAGTCGACGTTGCTGCGGTGCCTGAACCATCTCGAAATCCCCGACGGCGGCCTCGTCCGGCTGGCGGGGGAGACGATCGGCGTCACGGTCGGGGCCGACGGCCGGCGGAGCCCGCTGCCCGAGGCCGTGGTCGACCGGCAGCGCCGCCGCCTCGGCATGGTGTTCCAGCGCTTCAACCTGTTCCCCCACCTCACCGTGCTGCGCAACGTCGCGCTGGGGCCGGAGCGGGTGCTGCGGCTGCCGCGCCCGGAGGCCGAGGCGCGGGCCCGCGCCCTTCTGGCGCGGCTCGGCCTCGCCGAGAAGGCGGACGTCCGGCCGGCGGCCCTGTCCGGCGGCCAGCGGCAGCGCGTCGCGATCGCGCGGGCGCTGGCGATGGAGCCGGCGGCCCTGCTGTTCGACGAACCGACCTCCGCCCTCGACCCGGAGATCGTGCAGGAGGTGCTGTCGGTCATGCGCGACCTCGCCGCCTCCGGCACGACCATGGTGGTCGTCACCCACGAACTCGGCTTCGCCCGGGCGGTCGCCGACCGGGTGGTGATGATGGACGGCGGACGCGTCGTGGAGACCGGGCCGGCGGCCGCCGTGCTGGCGGCACCCGCCGATCCGCGCACGCGCCGCTTCGTCGAGACACTGTCCCGAACCACACTGGCCGCGGCGGCGCCCGCCTGACGGGCCGAAGAACCCGAGGAGAACCGACCATGCCCACCCACCGTCTCGACGAGACCGCCCGCGGCGTCTTCGTGATCGCGGCGACGCCCTTCACCGACACCGGGGCGCTGGACCTCGACGGCATCGACCGGCTGGTCGACTTCTATCTCGGCTGCGGCGTCGACGGCATGACCATCCTCGGCATGATGGGCGAGGCGACCAAGCTGACGCCCGAGGAGAGCGGCGCCTTGCTGCGTCGGGTCATGCGCCGGGTGGACGGGCGCGTGCCGGTCGTGGTCGGCGTCAGCAACCCCGGGCTGACGGCGCTCTCGGCCCTGGCGAAGGAGAGCATGGATGAGGGAGCCGCCGGCATCATGGTGGCGCCGCAGCCGTCGCAGAAGACCGAGGAGCAGGTGATCGGCTATTTCGCCGCCGTCTGCGAGGCGGTGGGCCCGTCCGTCCCGATCGTCCTGCAGGACTTCCCCCTCGGTGTCGGCGTCACGATCTCGGTCCCCACGATCGAGGCGATCGCGGACCGCATGCCCCAGGTCGTCATGCTCAAGCACGAGGACTGGCCCGGTCTCGCCAAGCTCTCGCGCCTGCGCCGGAACGAGCGCGAGGGGGGGCGGCGGCGCCTCTCGGTCCTGGTCGGCAACGGCGGGCTGTTCGTGCCGCAGGAGATCCGGCGCGGCGCCGACGGCGCGATGACCGGCTACGCCTTCCCGGACATGCTGGTGGAGGTCTGCCGCCGGATCGCGGCGGGCGACGACGGGGCCGAGGACCTGTTCGACGCCCACCTGCCGGTCATCCGGCACGAGACGCAGCCGGGGACGGGCCTCGCGGTGCGCAAGGAGATCCTGCGCCGGCGGGGTGCGTTGGCCTCCGCGCACGTCCGCACGCCGGGACCGCGGCTCGACCCGGCCGACCATGCCGAGATCGACGCGCTGATGCGCCGGCTGGAGCGCCGGCTGGCGGCGCTGGGGATCAGCCCCCGCTGACGAACAGGCGGCGGGGAAACCCGGTGAGACGCTCGTGTCCGTCGGGGGTGATCAGGATCGTCTCCGACATGCCGAAGCCGCTGGCCAGCACGTAGGTGTGGAAGACCATGCCCGGCTCGAACGACCAGGTCGCCGCCGGGTGCGCCTCCAGCGGTTCGCCGCCGTTGGGCTGGAGCAGCAGGCCGACGGAATAGAAGGTCTTGTTGGTGTAGGTCTCCCGCAGTCCGGAGGACAGCACACCCTCGCGATAGATCCGGTCGGGCACCGTGGCCGGCACGCCCGGCCGCACCGCGGCCAGCGCCGCATCCTGAATCGCGACCAGCCGCTCGACCGTCCGGTGGTCCGCGTCGCTCGCCTCGGCCACACGGATCGGGCGCATGAAGCGGGCGTGATAGTGCTTCACGTTGGGCGTGGTCTCGATCTGCACGATGTCGCCGCGTGCCAGAACACGGTCGGAATAGCCGCCGTGCAGGTGGAAGGCGCGCTCGCCGGACGACATGACGCCAGGACCCGGCAGGTCGCTGCCGGCGCGGATCATCGCCGCGCAGACCTCGGCCGCGATCTCCCGCTCGCTGACGCCGACGCCGACCGTGGCGACCGCCGCCGCCATCCCCGCCTCCGCCGCCTTCGCGGCGCGGCGCTGATAGGCGATCTCCGCCGGCGACTTCACCAGCCGCATGCGGGCGACGAGGTCGCTCTCGTCCGCCCAGACGGAACCGGGAAGGCCCGCCCGGATGCCCTCGTGGCGCGCCACCGACAGCGGCCACGCCGCCATCTCGACCGCGAGGCGCGGGGCCGGTCCGACGCGGCTGCGGATGGCCTCCACGGCCACCGCGATGCGGTCGTCGCTGTCCGACCACATCACCCGGTCGGGAAAGACGCAGGTGCTGTCGACGTAGTAGGCGGACACGTCGCGGCAGAAGACCGTCGGAAGGCCGGACGCCGGCACGATGGCGAACTGGAACCCCCCGTAGGCGCGGGTGAAGAAGCCGGTGATCCACGTCACCGTCTCCGGCATGAAGGCGAGGAGCGCGTCGTGGCCGCCGGCCCGGAGCGCCGCCTGCACCCGGGCGAGCCGCCCCTCGAACTCCGTCGTCTCGAACCAGTACGCCGTCTGGACCATCGTCCCGATCCCCTCAGCCGCGCTGCACGTGCTCGACGAAGCGGGTCAGCATCGTCTTGGCCTCGGCCGCCTCGTCCGCGCTGCGCTTGAGCTGATCCACGTCCGCCCCGTCCTTCGTCATTCGGTCACGGTTCTCCTCGAACCAGACCGGCGCCTGATCGCGGGTGATCTCGGGATGGCCCTGGATGCCCCAGAAGGGCTTGTCCCGATAGCGCCAGATCTGGTTGGGGCACTGGTCGGAGGACGCCAGGATCGTCATGTCCGGATGGTCGGCCCGCACCTCGTCATTGTGCCAGACGAACATGTGCACGCTGTCGCCGAGGTCGCGGCAGACCGCGTCGTCCTTCGCCGCCGCCGCGACCGGCAGCGCCTTGTAGCCGATCTCGCAGAACGGCCGCCGGAAGACCTGGTCGCGCCCGCACAGGGCCGAGGCGAGGATCTGGCTGCCGAAGCAGATGCCGAGCATCGGGATGTCGCGCGCCGCCGCATCCTGGATCAGCCCGTGCTCGCGAACGATGAAGGGCACGTCCTCGTAGGCGCCGTGGGGGCTGCCCGAAACGAAGATCCCGTCGTAGCCGTCCAGGCTGTCCGGAAACTCGCCGTTGAAGGCCCAGTATCGGTCGACCGTGAGGCCCCAACCCTCGAACCGCTCGTCCAGCTTCGCCACCGATTGGAACTTTCGGCCGTTGCCGAGATAAAGGAGCCGTTTGCTGGCCATGGCGGAATCCGGTCCAGGTTGGTCGATCACCGGTATACCATCGGCGTGCGGGATCGGGGAACGGCCCGCAGCGCGAAGGAGGGCGAAAGATGCGCATCGACCTGAACGCGGACCTGGGAGAGGGCTTCGGCCCGTGGGCCATGGGGGACGACGATGCGATGCTGGGCATCGTCACCACCGCGAACGTCGCCTGCGGCCTGCACGCCGGCGACCCCGACACCATGCGCCGCACGGTCGAGACGGCGAGGCGCAACGGCGTCGCGATCGGCGCGCACCCAGGCTTCCACGACCTGATCGGTTTCGGCCGCCGGTTGCTGCCCGACGCGACACCGCGGAAGGTGGAGAACCTCGTCGCCTATCAGGTCGGCGCGCTGATGGGGGTGGCGGCGCTGGTCGGCCATCCGGTGACGCACGTGAAGACGCACGGGGCGCTGGGCAACGCGGCGGCCGATGACGACGCGCTGGCCGACGCGGTCGCGCGCGGCATCCGCGCGGTCGATCCGCGACTGGCCTTCATGGTCATGCCCGGCACCGCGACCGAGCGCGCGGCCGGGCGCGCGGGCCTGACGCCCATGCGCGAAGTCTACGCCGACCGCACCTACGACGACACCTTCAACCTGACCGGACGGTCGAAGCCGGGGGCGGTGATCCACGACGTCGAGGAGGCCTGCGCACGGGTCCTCGCCATGGTGGCGACCAACGCGATCACGTCGGTGTCGGGCAAGCGGCTGACGGTCGGGATCGACACGGTCTGCGTCCACGGCGACAACCCCGCCGCCGTCACGATGGCACGCACCCTGCGGACCCGCCTGGAGGCGGCGGGCCGGACCGTGGCGCCCTGGACGGCGGGCTGAGACGAGGCGTCACCCCGCCGCGGTCGCGTCCACCACCCCGCCGATCAGGTTGAGCGCCAGAAGGTCCTCGCTGGAGGGGTCGGCACCGGCGGGACGGGCGAGGGCGGCCAGGCCGTCGATGCGCTGGCGCAGCGCGGCGGCCGCGGCCACCGCCTCCGTCCGCGCGACGGCGGCGAAGCGCACCGTCCCGCCCGGCGGCACCTGCGCCAGCCGGTCGAGGTCGGGCCCGATCACCGTCGCGATCTTGGGATAGCCGCCGGTCGTCTGGCAGTCCCGCATCAGCACGATGGGCCGGCCGTCGCCGGGAACCTGAACGCTGCCGGGGACCACCCCGTCCGAGACGATGTTGAAACCCCGCGCATGGGTGAGAACGGCACCGTCCAGCCGGCACCCCATGCGGTCGGACCGCGCCATGACGGTCCAGTCGGTCGCCGTCAGCGCCGCCAGCGCAGCATCGGTGAAATGGTCGTCCTGCGGCCCGAACATCAGCCGGATCGGCCCCGTCGCGGGCTCCGGCAGGGGCAGTCGCCGCGGGACGTCCGCTCCGTCCGGGCCCAGCGGCAGCATGTCGCCCGGACCGAGGGGGCCGCCGCCGATGGCCGAACGGCGATGCACCGACCGGCTGCCCATCGCCGGAGGACTGTCGATGCCCCCACCCAAGGCCAGATAGGCATAGACCCCGCCCCTGGCCGGTCCGACCGCGATCGAGGCTCCTGGCCCGGCCAGCGCGCCCGACCCCGCTGGAATCGGTCGCCCGTCCACCGTCAGAAATGCACCGACCGCGGCCACCGCGACCGTCGTGTCGACCGTTCGGAAGCGGCCTCCCACCAGCGTGAACTCGACGGCGGCCGTTCCCGGATGGTTGCCGACCAGCACGTTGGCGAGCGCCAGGGCGAGGCGGTCCATCGCCCCCGCGGTCGAAACCCCGAACCGGCGGAACCCGGTGCGGCCCGCGTCCTGCACCGTGGTGCCCGGGCCGCACGCCTCGACCATCAGCGCGCTCATCCTGGCCCCTCGCGGGCCACCGGCTCCCCGGCCTCGGCGCGGGCGTCGAGCGTGTCCCAGGCCTCCGCGCCGACCGGGTCGAACCGGATCTCGTCGCCCGGGGCGAACAGGAAGACCGGATCGCGTCCAGGCAGGAAGGTGCGGACCGGCGTGCGGCCGAGAAGGTGCCAGCCGCTGGGGGCCGGCAGGCTGCCGATCGCCGTCTGTGCCCCGCCGATCGAGATCGAGAAGGCGGGCACCCTGGCCCGCGGTTCCGGCCGCCGCGGCGTGGTGAGCGCCGGGTCGAGCCCGCCCAGATAGGTGAAGCCCGGCATGAAGCCGATCATGAAGACGGTGTACACCGCCCCGGCATGGCGCGCCACCAGGGCCGTCTCGCTCATGGCGTGCCGTTCGGCCAGCGCGGCCAGATCCTCGCCGTGGGCCCCGCCGTAGACCACCGGCACGATCCATCGCCGCCGCGCGCCCGTCGCCTCCGCCGGCCGGGCCACCAGTTCGAGGATCGTCGCCTTCAGCGATCCCACGTCCGCCACCAGCGGATCGAGGTGGACCAGCAGCGAGCGATAGGTCGGCACCGTCTCCACCACCCCCGGCGGGGCGAGGACGGCGAGCGCCCGGTCCAGCGCGATCACACGCGCGTTCAGCGCCGGGTCGACGGTCTCGCCGAACTCGACGCAGAGCGCCGCCTCGCCGACGTCGAGCAGGCGGGGCGGGGCGAGGGGCGCGGCCGTCATCCGCGAAGCGCCTCGATCACGGCGTCGGCCGCGGCACGCGCGGTCCGCACGAGCGCCGCGGCCGTCGAGCCGCCG
>CANGXM010000243.1 GCA_947457845.1 Rhodospirillales bacterium
CGTCCGAGCGCTCGAGCGTCGCGCGGGCGCCGAGGACCGCGAAGTCCTGGGCGAAGTCGACCTCCAGCCGGCCGGCCACGGTCCAGCCCAGCCGCCCGATCGGCCCCAGTTCCGGCGCGACCGCGGCGAGATCCCGCAGCCCGATCGCGCCGAGCCGGAGGACCGAGCGCGACACCCCGGTGCGGTAGCTGCGCGACACGTCGAGCGAGATCGTGGTGGCGGCCGCGCCGGCCGACAGCGTCATCGCCGCCTCGAGCGTGACGCCCTCGCCCTCCCGGCGCAGCGTCAGGTCGGAGCCGATCGTCTCCCAGGTGCGGTCGGCGCGCAGGTCGTCGATGACGACGCGGGCGTCGACGATGCGCAGCAGCGAGAGACGCCCGAACGGCGTCGCCGGATCGGGCGGCGCGAGGATGGCCTGGACGAGGGCCGCGCCGAGGCTCGCGCCCTCGTCCGCCGTCTGGGCCGTCGGGCGGACGTCGAGCTGGAGCGATCCGTCCTCCAGCCGCGTCAGGAAGATCGTCGGGCGGACAAGCTCCATCTCGGTCGGCGAGACGCTGCCGCGCAGGAGCGCCTGCAGGTCGAGGCTCACCCCCATCTCGGGCACGGTGACGATGCGCCCGACGGGGCGCGGCGCGTCGCCCGCGCCGGCGTCCGCCGTCAGCCGACGCGCCCGGATCTCGAGCGGGCGGGCGAGTCCCTCCCACGTCAGCACGATCTCCCCGACCCGCAGGCGGACGCCCTGGCCGTCGCCCTGCCGCTCGACCTCCGCGCGCAGCATCGGTTCCAGGAAGTCGAGCGACACCGGACCCTGCGAGAGCCGCCAGAAGAAGAGCCCGAGCAGGACCGCGATCCCCGCCACGAGACCGCCGACGATCTCGAGGACGAGGACGAGGGTGCGGCGCACCATCATCGCGGGCCGTCCCCGCCCGTCTTGACCCCGGGCCCACGCATGGCCAACGTGTCGCCCACGGTTCGGGAGGACGCCGCCTTGTTCCCATTCGATCCCGCCAGCCTGCCCCGGACCGCGCCGTCCGACCGGACGGATCGCGCGCGGGAGCGATGGGCGGCATTGGCGGGCGAGGTGGAGGACGCCGGGCTGGCGGCCTTCGTCCGCGCCGTGCCCGCCGATCCGGCGGGTGCTGCGCTGCTGGACGCGGTCTTCGCCCACAGCCCGTACCTGACCGACAGCGTCCTGAAGGAGCCCGCCTTCCTCCGCGCCGTCGCCGAGGCGGGGCTCGACGCCGCGGTCGCGGCGGCGCTGGCCGACGCCGGGCGGGACGATCCCGCCGAGGCGACGCCCGCGCTCATGCGGTCGATGCGTGTGGCGAAGCGGCGCGTCTCCCTGGGCGTCGCGCTGGCCGACATCGCGCAGGCGTGGCCGCTCGAACGGATCACCGGCACCCTGTCGTCCCTGGCCGAGGTCACGCTGGACCGTGCGGCCGCGCATCTCCTGCGTCGCACGGCGGCCGCCGGCGACGTCGAGATCGGCGACGTCGACAACCCGTGCCGGGGATCCGGCCTGATCGTTCTCGGGATGGGCAAACTCGGGGCCTGCGAGCTCAACTATTCCAGCGATATCGACCTGATCGTCCTGTACGACGAGGATCGCGTCCGCACCGAACGGCCGGACACGCTCCAGCGCACCTTCATCCGTCTCGCCCGCGACCTCGTCCGCATCATGGAGGAACGCTCGGCGGAGGGCTATGTCTTCCGGACCGACCTCCGCCTCCGGCCCGATCCCGCGGCGACGCCGCTGGCGGTCTCCGTCGCCTCGGCCGAGAGCTATTACGGAAGCGTCGGTCAGAACTGGGAGCGGGCGGCGATGCTCAAGGCCCGCCCGGTCGCCGGCGACCGGGAGGCCGGCGGCACCTTCCTCGAAGGGCTGCGGCCCTGGATCTGGCGCCGCCACCTCGACTTCGCCGCGATCCAGGACATCCATTCCATCAAGCGCCAGATCAACGCGCACCGGGGCCACAAGGTCGTCGCGGTGAACGGCCACGACGTGAAGGTGGGCCGCGGCGGGATCCGGGAGGTCGAGTTCTTCGTCCAGACCCAGCAGCTGATCTGGGGCGGCCGCGACCCGCGCCTGCGCTCGCCGCGCACGGTCGACGGGCTGGAGGCGCTGGTCGCGGCCGGGCGGGTCGACCGGCGGGTCGCGGACGAGATGGCCGCGAGCTACCGATGGCTGCGCCGGCTGGAACACCGGCTCCAGATGGTCGACGACCGGCAGACCCATTCCCTTCCGGCCGACGACGCGGGCGTGGACGCCATCGCCGCCTTCCTGGGCCACGCCGACCCGCGGGACTTCCGCGCGGCGCTGCGCGGCCATCTGGAGCGGGTGGAGGACCATTACGCCGCGCTGTTCGAGGAGGCGCCGGCGCTGTCGGGTCCGGGCAACCTCGTCTTCACCGGGCAGGAGGACGACCCGGGCACGGTCGGGACCCTGTCGCGGCTGGGCTATTCGAATCCGTCGGGCGTGATCGCGGCGATCCGCGGCTGGCACCACGGCCGCTACCGCTCGACCCGGAGCCAGCGCTCGCGCGAACTCCTGACCGAACTGGTGCCGGCCATCCTCGAGCGCCTCGCCGGCTCGCCGCAGCCGGACGCGGCCTTCGGCGCGTTCGACGGCTTCCTCGCCGGCCTGCCCGCGGGCGTCCAGCTCTTCTCGCTGTTCCAGGCGAACCCGAGGCTCCTCGACCTGCTGGCGGACATCCTCGCGACGGCGCCGCGCTGGGCCGAGGCGCTGGCGCGTCGGCCGACGCTGCTGGACGCCGTGCTGGAGCCGGGGTTCTTCGGCGCCCTGCCGGACGCGGACGCGCTGGCGGCCGACCTCGACCTGCGCCTCGGTCCCGTCACGGCCTTCGAGGAGGCGCTCGACGTGGTGCGCCGCTGGGCGACGGAGATGCAGTTCCGGTCGGTGGTGCTGACGATCCGCGGCGCGATCGACAGCGACCGGACGGGACCCTTCCTCTCCGACGTCGCCGACACGACGCTGCGCGCGCTCCAGCCGCGGGTCGAGGCGGAGTTCGCCCGCCGGTACGGGCGCTTTGCGGGCGGTGGGATCGCGTTCGTGGCGCTGGGCAAGCTGGGCGAGCGGCGGATGTCCATCGGCTCCGACCTCGACCTCATCGCCGTCTACGACGTGGCCGACACCGGGGCGGCCAGCGACGGGGAGAAGCCGCTCTACCCCTCCGAATACTTCATCCGCCTGACGGCGCGGATGATCGCCGCCGTCACCTCGCTGACGGCCGAGGGGCGCCTCTACGACGTCGACATGCGCCTGCGCCCGTCCGGCAACAAGGGGCCGCTGGCGGTGAGCCTGGAGGGCTTCGTCGCCTACCAGACGACCGAGGCGTGGACGTGGGAGCACCAGGCCCTCACCCGCGCCCGGGTGGTCACCGGGCCGCCCGACCTCGCACCCCGCATCGACCGGGCGGTGCGCGACGTGCTGGCCCGCCCGCGCGACCCGGACCGGCTGCTTCGCGACGTCGTCGACATGCGCCGCCGGATCGACGCGGAGTTCCGGACCGTCGACCCCTGGTCGGTGAAGCACCGGCGCGGCGGCCTCGTGGACGTCGAGTTCGTGGCCCAGTGGCTCGTCCTGCGCCATGCGGCGACGATGCCGGGGATCGTCACCGGCGAGACGGGTACGACGATCGCGGCGGCGGCGGCGCTCGGATTCCTGACGGCGGTCGAGGCCGACACGCTGCTCGGGTCCCTCGTGCTGTGCCGGCACGTGCAGGCGGTCCTGCGGATCGTGTCGGCCCAGGGCGGGTTCGACCCGGCGACGGCACCGGACAGCGTGCGCCGCGTGATCGCGCGGGCGGCGCTGGGTGCGAACGCCGGCGCCGTTGACTTCCCCCGGGTGGAACCAAGACTCATCGCCACCACCGCCGCGGCCCACGCCGTTTTCGAGACGATCCTGGCGCTCCCGGCGGACGAGGCATCAGCGGAGAAGAACCGGACATGACCGTCGACGTCGGCCAGAAGGCGCCCGATTTCACCATGCCCACCAACGGCGGCGGCAACGTCTCGCTCGCCGGGCTGAAGGGGAAGAAGGTCGTCCTCTTCTTCTATCCCAAGGACGACACGCCGGGCTGCACGAAGGAGGCCTGTTCGTTCCGCGACAGCCTTCCGGACTTCACGGGCGTGGACGCGGTCGTCATCGGCGTGTCGAAGGACAGCGCCGCGAGCCACGACAAGTTCGCCAGGAAGTACGAGCTGAACTTCACCCTCGCGTCGGACGAGAAGACCGACGTGGCCGAGCGCTACGGCATGTGGGTGGAGAAGTCCATGTACGGGAAGAAGTACATGGGCATGGAGCGCTCCAGCGTGCTGATCGACGGCGAGGGCGTCATCCGTGCCGTGTGGCGCAAGGTGAAGCCCGAGACCCATGCGGCCGAGGTGCTGGCCGCGGTCAAGGCGCTCTAAGGGGCCTTGGAAAGGCCTACACCCTGCCCCTCTCCCGCGGTGCGGGAACGGGACGGGGTGAGGCCTATCCGAGAACTTCGCGCGCCAGCGCCATGATCTCGTCGGCCGCCTTGTTGCGGCCGCCCTCGCTGACGCCCAGCCCGTCCATCATCGCCGCCGCGTAGCCGGTCCGGTTGCCGAGCTGCGTCGCGGCCACGGGCACGCCCAGCCCCTCGATGGCGCCCGTCAGCGCGTCGGCGAGGCGGGTGCGGGGCGACACGCGGTTGAGGACGAGGAGCATCGGGCGCCCTTCGGCCTTCGCCAGCGCGAGCGTCGGCTCCGTCGCCCAGACGTCCATCGGGCTCGGCTGGACCGGGACGAGGACCAGCGAGGCCGCCCGCACCGCGATCTTCGCCTCGGTCTCCGCATGGGGCGGGCTGTCGATCACCACGACGTCGTGGGAGCCCAGAAGGCGCTCCACCTCGCGCTGGGTGCGCCAGCCGGTGATCTGGACGTGGGTCAGGCCGGGATCGCCCAGCGTGGCCGTTCGGGCGGCGAACCAGCGGGTAAGGCTGCCCTGCGGGTCGATGTCGACCACGGCGACGCGGCGTCCCTGCCCGGCCCAGGCGACGGCGAGGTTGACGGCGATGGTCGTCTTGCCCGCCCCGCCCTTCTGCTGCGCCACGGTGATCGCGCGACCGGCCATGCCGTCCCCCAGCCCATCGTTCGGATCCGTCGGACTCTCGCACGTGCGGCGAAGGGGCGGCAAGCCGCGCCGGCTCAGGTCATCCAACCGGGGAACAGGCCGCGCAGGCCCGATGCGATGATCTCCACCGCGATCGCGGCCAGCAGCAGCCCGAACAGGCGGTTGAGGATGTTGAGCCCGGTCTGGCCGAGCCGGGCGCCGAGCGGGGCCGCCATGGCGAGGGTGGCCCAGATCACGCCCGCCACCGCCGCGATGACGGCGACCAGCGCCGCCTGGTGGCTCCACTCGGGATGGCGCTGCCCCTCGATGATGACGGTGGAGATCGAGCCGGGGCCGGCCAGCAGCGGCAGGCCGAGCGGCACCACGCCGATGGCCGAGCGCTGGCCGGCCTCGTCGGCCTCGCCCTTCGTCTGCTGCACCCGGCTGACCTGGGCGTTCAGCATCGACAGCGCCATGAGAAGGAGCACGATGCCGCCGCCCACCCGGAAGCTGTCGAGGCTTGTCCCCACGATCCGCAGGACGACGTCGCCGCCGAAGGCCGCCCCCGCGAGCACGCAGAAGACGGTGAGCGCCGCCGAGGCCGCGATGCGCCGCTTGTCGGCCGCGCTTCGCCCGTCGGTCAGCGCCAGGAAGATCGGCACGGCCGCGAAGGGGGTGAGGATCGCCACCAGCGCGATGAAGAACCGCGTGTACTCGCTCCAGTAGCCCAAGCGCCCCTCCCCGTCCGCGCCGATGGTGCCCGACCGGTCGGAGGGCGGCAAGGCGGCCGCTCGCGCGGCGCCGGAAATGGTGTAAGAGGGGCCATGGCACCGTTCCTGCCCCCCACGCCCGACGGCATCGCGCGCGCGGCCGCGGCGCTCGTCGCGGGCGACCTCGTCGCCTTCCCGACCGAGACCGTCTACGGCCTCGGCGCGCGGGCGGACGACGACCGGGCCGTCGCCCGGCTCTACGCCGCCAAGGGACGGCCGTCCTTCAACCCGCTGATCGTCCACGTCGACGGGATCGAGGCCGCGTCCGCCATCGCGCGCTTCGACGAGCGGGCGGAGCGGCTGGCCGAAACCTTCTGGCCCGGCCCCCTCACCCTCGTCCTGCCGCGCGGCGGAGCGCCGGTCTCCCGGCTCGCGACGGCGGGGCTCGACACCGTCGCGGTGCGCGCCCCC
>CANGXM010000244.1 GCA_947457845.1 Rhodospirillales bacterium
CGGACGGGGGCGGCGCGCTCGGTGCCGACGGTCACGACGGCCGGCGCCACCGTCTCCACGAGGTCGGCATAACCGGGATCCCGGATGATCGGCTGCACGGTGGCGGCGAGGGGAGCCGGGCGGTCGTCGTTGCCGGCCGCGATCGCGAGGCCGCCGCCGGCCAGGATCGACCCGGCGAGCAGGGCGGCCGCGAGGCGGCGGACGAGACGGGGGCGGGTCGTGGCGTTCTGCGCAGGCATGGCGGATCACTCCTTCGTCGGACGTTGGGACGGGGTCGGATCCCCGTCCGTCGTCGCGGAGGATGGCCGCACGCGGCCTTCGCCGGTCTTTCGGCCGGATTAAATCGCCGTCATGCGGCCGGCCGCGCGGGCGCGCGCCGACCGGTCGCGGCAAGGATCGCGTCGGTCAGCTGCGCGAGGTCGACCGGCTTGGCCAGATGCGCCGTCATGCCCGCGGCGGCGTAGGCCTCCCGGTCGTTTGCCAGCACGTTGGCCGTCAGGGCGATGACGGGGATGTGCCGGACGTCGGCGTCGAGGCGGCGGATGCGCCGCGTCGCGTCGGGACCGGAGAGGCCCGGCATCTGCACGTCCATCAGCACGACGTCAAAGGGCTCGGCCTGCACCCGCTCGACCGCCGCGAAGCCGTCGTCGACGATGACGGGGCTGGCGCCGAGCGTCTGGAGGATGTGGCCGACGACGACGCGGTTGACCTCGTTGTCGTCGGCGAAGAGGACGCGGACGCCGTCGAGCGGGCGGCTCCCGGGCGGCGTCGCGTCCGGCGCCGGCGCATCGGCGGGCGCGTCGTCGCCCGCCGCCCCGGCGAGATCGAGACGCAGGGTGAAGCGGCTGCCCACGCCGGGCCGGGACCGCACCGAGATGTCGCCGCCGAGCAGTCGCGCCAGCCCGCGGGAGATCGCGAGGCCGAGGCCGGTGCCGCCGTACCGGCGGGCGTTGCCGCCCTCCCCCTGGGTGAACCGTTCGAACAGGCGGGGGATGTCGTTCTCGGCGATGCCGATGCCGGTGTCCTCGATGTGGACCGCCAGCAGGACCCGGCCAGACGCGGCCGTCGCGACCTCCGTCGCGATCGTGATCCCGCCCACCTCGGTGAACTTCACGGCGTTGGCGACGAGATTGTTCAGGATCTGGCGGAACCGGTCGGGATCGGTCCGCACGCTGACCGGCGCCGCCGGACGGACGTCGATGGCGATGCCCTTCTGAACGCAGGTCGCCGTGAACAGCGACGCGACGTCGCCCACGATCGCGACGACGTCGCAGGTCCGCTCCTCGATCCGGACGTGGCCGCCCTCGATCTGCGAATAGTCGAGGATCTCGTCGAGGATGGCGAGCAGCGTGCGCCCCGACCGCCGGATGAGGTCGACCGAGGTGCGGACGTCCTCGGCGTGGAGGGCGGACGCCAGCAGGTCGGCCGTGGCGATGACGCCGTTCAGCGGCGTCCGGATCTCGTGGCTCATCGCCGCGAGGAAGTCGGACTTCGCCCGCGACGCCAGCTCGGCCAGATCGCGCGCGGCGGCGAGGTCGGTCGCCACGCGCTTCAGGTCGGTGACGTCGGCGCTGATGCCGACCGTGCCGCCCTCGCTCGTCGGCCGCTTGGTCACCCGGATCCAGCGACCGTCGGACAGGGCGCGTTCGACCGGCGGGCCGAAGGTGCGGTGCTCGGCGACGAGCGCCTCCTCGAACGCGGCCGGCCCGGCGTCGCCGAGAGCGTACTGCCCGCGTTCGATCGCGGCGCGGACGATCGCACGGTAGGTGACGCCCGCGTCGATCCCGGATCCGACGCGGTCGAGGATGGTCCGGTAGCGGGCGTTGCAGGTGACGAGGCGGTCGTCGCGATCGAACAGCACGAAGCCGTCGGGCACGCTCTCGATCGCATCCTCCAGCCGCTGCCGGGCGAGGATGGCGTCCGCCTCCGACAGCCGACGCGCCGCGACCTCGCGGGCGAGGCGCGTCCACGCCGCCAGCACGATCATCATGCTCACCGCGAGGAGGAGCGCGAGGGGGGTCAGATGATCGAGCGACGTCGCGGTCAGTTCCGCACGGTCCACCCCCACCGTGACGACGAAGGGCCATTGCCGGACGGTCGCGTAGGCGGCCAGAAGGGTGGTGTCGCCCAGCGTCGTCTCGAACGGCCCGCGCCCCTCGTCCCAGGGGCCGATCGGCGGCAGCGGCAGCCGGTCGCCGACGCGGACGCGCACGCTCTCGCTCGCCCCGACCACGGCACCGCCCGTGTCCTGAACCAGCATCCGATAGCGGTCCGTCCCGCCGATCACGGCGTAGAGGTCGCCGAACACCTGCGGGTTAAAGGCGCCGACGACATAGCGGACCCGCCCCTCGCCCGACACGGCGACCACGACCGGCACGTGCCAGAGGCCGGGCGGCCCACCCGTGGGATCGGCGATCGAGCGGCCGGGCGCGATGACGCCCACCACCGCCGACCGCGTCGCGCGGGCCCGGTCGAGCAGATCGCGATCCGGGAACGGGAGCCCGGCCCGTTCGCCCTGGCCGCCGACGAGGACGCGCCCCTCCGCATCCAGCAGCGCCAGCCCGCGGATCACCGCGCCCTCCACGAGGACGCGCAGGCGCGCGGGCGTCGGCAGGTCGGCGGCGTCGGCCACCGCGTCGGCGGCCGCGCGGACGGTCGTCTGCGCCAAGGTCAGCGTGCGGCTCGCCTGATCCTCGAGGAGCGCGGCGAGGGTCTGGACGGACCGTCGCGCCTCGTCGGTGGCGGCGCGGCGCGTGGTCCACGCCTGGACCGCGCCGATGACGCCGAAGATGAGGAGGCCGAGCAGGAAGAGCGCTGCCAGCTCGCGGCTCCCACCGGACGGATGGCGCGGCTCGACCATTCGATCTAAAACTCCCGAGCTTCCGAACGAGCGACCGTGCCAGATCGGTCGTTCCCGTCGCAAGGAACTGAACGGATGTATCGGCTCGCGAGGATCGGTGTCCTGGCCCTGCTCTGCATGCTGCCGACCGCCGCCATGGCCGGCACGGCGGACGACGTCGTGGCCCGCGGCCGGCTTCACGTCTGCATCTGGCCCGACTACTACTCGATCACCTACCGGAGCCCGCGGACGCAGGAGCTGACCGGCATCGACGTCGATCTCGCGCGGGCCTTCGCCGCCGACCTCGGCGTCACGGCGAGCTTCGTCGAGACGAGCTTCACCGGATTCATGGACGCGCTGGAGGACCGGCGCTGCGACGTCGCGATGTTCGGCGTCGGGATCACCCCGGCCCGGGCGGAGCGGGTCGATTTTTCGGAGCCCTATCTGCGCAGCGGCATCTATGCGGTGGCGAGCCGGTCGGGGGGCGTCGTCCGGACCTGGGACGACATCGACAGGCCAGGCGTCGTCGTCGCGGTGCAGGCCGGCACCTTCATGGTCGACGCCATGCGCCGGACGCTCGCGGCGGCCACCCTCGACGTCGTGGCCCCGCCCCGCACGCGCGAGGAGGAGGTGCGCGCGGGGCGGGCCGACGTGTTCATGAGCGACTATCCCTATACGCGCCGCATGGTCGCCTTCCACGACTGGGCACGGGTGATCGCCCCCGCGTCACCCTTCGCCGCCACGAGCTACGCCTACGCGGTCCGCAAGGGAGACGCCGCGTGGCTGGAGCGGATGAACGCCTTCGTGCGGTCGATCAAGCACGACGGCCGCCTCGCCGAGGCGGCGCGCCGGCACGACCTGCTGCCGATCGTGGTGGCGGACTGAGGGCTCAGAGCCGCGCCCGGACCTCCCGGTCGAGCCATTCGACGTGGGGGGCCGTCGCCGGCATCGCCGCCCAGCCGCCGTGGAAGATGTGGGGCATGCCCTCGCCGAAGCGCAGCACGTGGTCGACCCCCGCCACCGCGAGGCGCCGGGCGAAGGCCCGGGCGTCGTCGGCGAGCGGGTCGCACTCCGCCGCCAGCAGCACCGTCGCCGGCCATCCGGCGGGCAACGGGTGCCGGGCGGGGGAGACGTGCGGATCGTCGGGCGCCGTGCGGCCGGCGAGGTAGAGGTCGCGCATCGCGTCGAGCGCCGCCGTCTCCAGCCCGTAGCCGGTCGCGAAGGTGCGGGCGCTGGCGCTGTCCTGGAAGACGTCGAGCCAGGGGCTCAGCAGGATGGCGAGCCGCACCGCGGGGCCGCCGTTGGCGAGCGACCGGCGGATGACGGCCGCTGCGAGCCCCGCCCCGGCGCTCGACCCCGACAGCGCGATCCGCGCCGGATCGGCGCCCAGCGAGGCGGCGTTGGCCGCGAGCCAGCCGAGCGCGTCCTCCCCGTCGTCGACGCCGGCGGGGAAGGGATCCTCCGGCGCGAGCCGGTAGGAGAAGGACACGACCAGCGCCGGCTGCGCAGCGGCGAGGCGGTGCGCCTCGGGCGAATTCTCCGCGATGCCGCCGGCGACGTAGCCGCCACCGTGGAAATAGAGGATCACCGGCAGGGGCCCCGGCGCGTCGGGCCGAAAGATCCGCGCCATCCGCGGGCCAGCGCGGGTGGGCACGGGAACGTCGCCGATCTCGGCGAGCGGCGGCCATTCGGCCGGCGCCCGCACCGGGAGGCTCGCCCGCGCCATCCGGCGTCGCGTCTCCACCGTCACCGGCGGGGCGGTGTCGATGCCCTCGGCGGCATAGAGCGCCGCCGTGCGTTCGGCGAAGGCGACGGCGTCGGGGTGGAGCGGCATGCGGGGTCTCCGTTTCGGTTCCGGACCGATCTTGGCAGACCGCCGCGCCCGCGTGAACCATCGGGCCGCCATGCGACGGTCCCCTTTGCCTTCGCGGGCGGCATCGGCCAGAACTGGCGCAGACGACAGGTGGAGGATCGACCATGAAGGAGACGTGGCGCTGGTTCGGACCGGACGATCCGGTGACGCTCGACCACGTGCGGCAGGCGGGGGCGACGGGGATCGTGACCGCCCTCCACCACGTGCCGCCCGACGTCGCCTGGACCCGCGAGGAGGTCGCGCGGCGCAAGGCGCAGATCATGGCCGGCGGCCTCGTCTGGTCGGTGGTGGAGAGCATTCCCGTCACGGACGCGATCAAGACCCGCGGCCCCGGCTGGCGCGCGGCGGTCGACGTCTGGATCGCCTCGCTGCGCGCGGTCGCGGCCGAGGGGATCGGCACCGTCTGCTACAATTTCATGCCCGTCGTCGACTGGACCCGGACCGACCTTCGCCACGTCCTGCCCACGTCGGGCATCGCGCTGCGGTTCGACATGGTGGAGATGGCGGCCTTCGACGTGCTGGTCCTGCGCCGCGCGGGTGCGGAGGCCGACCATCCGCCCGAGCGCGTCCGGGCGGCCGAGGCCCGTCTGGCCGCCATGACGCCGGAGCAGGTCGCCACGCTGGAGCGCACCATCATCGCCGGCCTGCCCGGCACCGACCTGAAGCACGACAAGGAGAGCTTCCGCCGCGCGCTCGCCCGCTACGACGCGATCGCGCCGGCCGACCTCGCCGCCAACCTCGCCGCATTCCTGAAGGCGGTCGTGCCGGTGGCGGAGGAGTTGGGCGTGCGGCTCGCGATCCACCCCGACGACCCGCCATTCCGCCTGTTCGGCCTGCCGCGGGTGGTCAGCACGCCCGACGACGCCCGGGCCCTGCTGGCCGCCGCCCCCTCCCCCGCCAACGGGCTGACCTTCTGCGTCGGCTCCTATGGCGCGCGGGCGGACAACGACGTGCCGGCGATGGCGCGGGCGTTCGCCCCCCATGTCCACTTCGCCCACCTTCGCGACGTGACGCGCGAGCCCGACGGCTCGTTCTACGAGGCCGAGCACCTGGAGGGCGACAACGACATGGTGGCCGTGGTCGCGGCCCTTCTGGAAGAGGAGGAGCGGCGCGTCGCGGCCGGTCGGGCGGACGCGGAGATCCCGCTGCGTCCGGACCACGGGCACCTGCTGATCGACGACGTGTCCAAGAAGACCAACCCCGGCTATTCGGCCATCGGCCGGCTGAAGGGCCTCGCCGAACTGCGCGGCGTCATGCGCGGGCTCCGGCACGCCTGGGCCGCCGGGCGGCACTGATGGCGATCCGCGACGATCTTCGCCACTGGCTTCCGCTGCCCACGGCCCTCGGCGCGGGTGCCGCCGTCTGGTGGCTGCGGCACGGGTTCGTGGAGCGCGAGGGGCTGGCGGTCGCCTGCCTCGACGGCGGCGGCGGCTGGGTCTGCGCCGTGCGGGAGGCGACGGAGGTCGCGATGGGCCTCGCCCCCTTCCACGCGGCGGCACTCGTGGCGGGGCTCGTCGCCCTGTTCGCCTGGGGGCCGCTGCGCCGGGTCGGGATC
>CANGXM010000245.1 GCA_947457845.1 Rhodospirillales bacterium
CCCGACACCACAGGGGCCGGCGCGGGGGCCGATCCCGGGGGCGCGCTCCTGGGCGGTCTGCGCGCGGCACGGCGGCACCCGGCGTTCGCCCGGTCGCTCCTCGTCGGCACGGTCCTGAACGGCACCTGGTGGGCGGGCATCCCCTTCGGCCTCGCGCTCCTGGTCCACGAGGAACGCCTCGGCGGCGTCGGCGGGGACGCCGACCTCGGGACCTATGCGCTGCTCATGGCGGCCTACGGCTGCGGCAACCTCGTCGCCACCCTGATCGTCGGCAGCCGGCCGATGCACCGCCCGGTGCTGGTCAGCTATCTCGGCACGCTGGTCAACGGCCTCGGCATCGCGGTGATCGGGGCGGTGCCGCTCCTGGTGGAGGGGCCGGCGGTCGTGCCGACGATGTTGGTGGCCTGCTTCGTCTGCGCGTCCGGCGGGCCGGTGCGCGACCTCGCGATCATCCTGGCCGTGCAGACGGGGTTCGCGGGCAGCGACATCGGGCGGCTGGTTCGCCTGCGGATGGTCAGCATCCACCTCGGCATCCTGCCGGGGATGCTGCTGGCGGGGCCGCTCTACGCCCTGTTCGACACGGCCCACGTCATCGTCGGCTGCGGGCTCCTCACCGGCCTCGCCACGCTCGCGGGCATGATGCGCCCGATCGAGGAGGTGACGCCCGTGCGGGGGTGAGGGGCGGGACTATTCCCCGGCCGCGGCGGCCGGACCGTCGGCGATCGCCTTCATCTCCGCCAGTGCGGCGTCGGTCGGCGCCATGTCCTCCCCGATGTGGACGCTTTCGCCTTCGCCATCGGGATAATAGCCGGGCAGATCGACCGTCCGTGTCACGCCCTTGTAGGAGAACGTGAAGGGTCGAACGTCGCGTCGCAGGACTGTCCCGGTACCAGGGCAGATCATCGTCTCAGGGAGATTGCGCTTTCGCATGTCACTTCTCCTTGAAGGACACCAGCCTGAACTCGGCGACGATGTCGTCCTGCACCTTTATGTAGAGCAGTCGGCCGCGAGATGGAACGTGATAGACGTCCTGCCATGAACGGTGATCGTCGTAGGCCGTCATGGACTTGTAGAACATCGATGCCGTGATCGAGCGAACGACGCCGCACACGCCTTCACGATCGTAACCGAGGGCACCGGAGTCCCGGATCGCGGTCTGGCTCATGGTCAGTCCTGCCAAGTCGCCCAATGCGGAGCGCACCCGAGCAAGGTTGTGATGTGGTCGTCTTTTCTCCATCAGGTTGAGAGTAGCCACGCCAAGGCGTGCCGACCAAGCCCCCGGCCCCAACGTCGCACCCGTTTGACGCCCGCGGCCCCGCACGCCACATCCTGGGTCGGACCCCGCCCGTCCGAGGACGACCGCGCCCGTGACCAGCATCGCCTACCCCGCAGCCAGCACCCTGCCGTCGACCGACGCCCGTGCCGTGGCGTTCTGGCTCCTCGGCGTGGCCGGCATGGTGTTCGCCATGGCGGTCATCGGCGCCATCACCCGGCTGACCGAGAGCGGGCTGTCGATCACCGAATGGGCGCCCGTCACCGGCGTGATCCCGCCGCTGAACGAGGCCCAGTGGATGGCCGAGTTCGACAAGTACCGGCAGATCCCCGAGTACCAGCAGATCAACCGCGGGATGAGCCTCGAGGCGTTCAAGGTCATCTATTTCTGGGAATGGTTCCACCGGCTGTGGGGCCGGTTGATCGGCGTCGCCTTCCTCGTCCCCTTCCTGTGGTTCCTGGCCAGGCGCCGCGTTCCCGAGGGCTACGGCCCGCGGCTCTGGCTGCTGTTCGGCCTCGGCGGGCTGCAGGGGTTCGTCGGCTGGTTCATGGTGCAGTCGGGCCTCGTCGACCGGACGGACGTCAGCCACTACCGGCTGGCCATGCACCTCGGCCTCGCGATCGTCATCTACGCGCTTCTCGTGTGGACTGCGATCGGCCTGCTGGAGGACCGGCGGCCGTCCGCATGGGAGGGCGCGCCCCGGGGTCTCAAGATCCACGGCCATGTCGCGCTGTCGCTGCTGGCGGTCACGATCTGCTGGGGCGCCTTCGTCGCCGGCAAGGACGCCGGCCTCGCCGCCGCCGACTTCCCCACCGTCAACGGCCACTGGATCCCGCCGGAGATCGCCCTCGCCGGCGCGGTGGGGTTCGTGGAGAACGAGGTGGTCCTGCAATGGACCCACCGCGTGCTGGCCACCCTCGCGCTCCTCGGCGTCGTCACGCTCTGGGCGCGGCTGCGCAAGGCGGAGATCGCCGGGCGCCTCGCCTGGGTCGTCCGCGCGCTGTGCGTCGCGGTCCTGGCCCAGTACGCGCTGGGCATCGCCACCATCCAGACGGGCGTCTCGATCCCGGTCGCGGCGCTCCACCAGGCGGGTGCCTTGGTTCTGGTCGGGCTGTTCATGTGGGCGCTTTACGAACTGCGGGGGCCGCGGTCGGCCGCCTGACGCGATTGCACGTCGCGCCCGGCCGTGCGATCCCCACCCCCAATCGCCGCGCCTTATCCGGCGGGCGGCCCGACTGAGCCGTCCTCAGAGATAGATCATCGTGATCGTGACGGTCCCGTCCGCCTCGACCGGGAACGACGCCTCCTCGAACGTGGGGGCCCGCAGCGCGACGAGGCGGGGGATCCGGCTGATGCCGAACCCCTCGCGCGGGACGCCGAACATCGAGCTGTCCATCAGCCCGTTCCCGTTCTCGTCGTGGAGGACGGAGATCGCGGCCCGGATCGCGCGGACCGGGCCGCGCGCGGTCGAGGGGACGGACGGGTGCCCCCGCTCACGGTCCGTTCACCATATCTTCGCAATCTCCCCGATAGAGTGATGTAGTAAAGTTCGGGGATCCCGGGGGGAGATCACGATGACCGCCGCGCGCACGCCCACGTCCCGACCGCGAAGCCGAAGGACCGCCGCGACCACGGCCGGCTCGTCCCCCGCGAAGGCGGAGGCGGCCCCTCCGCCCGCGTTCCTCCCCGTTCCGGTCCCGTCGCCCGTTCCGGCTTCGGCCCCGGCGCCCGCCCGCCCGCCCTCGGTGCCCACCGCGTTCGGCGGCGACATGATGCGGGCCTGGTGGGACTATTCGGTCGACGTCACCCAGCGCTCGATCCTCTTCTGGGACGTGCTGCGCCGGCGCGGCAACGACTTCCTGGAGCACCGCAAGGCCGGCCTGCCGCCGGTGCTCGACTTCGAGTACGACCTCGTGCTCGACGGGCGGGATCTCGAACGGCCGGTGAACTACGCCCTGCTCCGCATCCTGCCGCGGCCGGGCGACGTCACCGACATGTCCAAGCGGCCCTACGTCGTGGTCGATCCGCGCGCCGGCCACGGCCCCGGCATCGGCGGGGCCAAGCAGGACAGCCAGGTGGGCGTGGCGCTGTCGGCCGGCCACCCCGTCTATTTCATCACCTTCCACCCCGAGCCCTGCCCGGGCCAGACCATCCTCGACGTCAAGAGCGCGAAGGCCCGTTTCCTGGAGGAGATCGCCCACCGGCATCCGCAGGCGAGCGGCAAGCCCGTGGTGGTCGGCAACTGCCAGGCCGGATGGTCGGTCATGATCGTCGGCGCCGCACGGCCGGAGGTGACGGGCCCCATCATCGTCAACGGCGCGCCGCTGGCCTACTGGGCCGGCGTCGAGGGCAAGAACCCGATGCGCTACCGCGGCGGGCTCTACGGCGGGACGTGGCTGGCCTCGATGGCGTCCGACCTCGGCAACGGGGTCTTCGACGGGGCCAACCTCGTCTCCAACTTCGAGACGCTGAACCCCGCGAACACGCTCTGGACGAAGCAGTACAACCTTTTCGCCAGGCCGGACGAGGAGGCCGACCGCTACCTTCAGTTCGAACGCTGGTGGGGCGGGTTCTTCCTGATGACCCAGGAGGAGATGGAGTTCATCGTCGACAACCTGTTCGTCGGCAACAAGCTCGGCCGCGGCGGCGTGCGGCTGGAGGACGGGCGCGACCTCGACCTGCGCAACATCGAGAGCCCGATGGTGGTGTTCGCCTCCGCCGGCGACAACATCACCCCGCCCCAGCAGGCGCTGCTCTGGATCGCCGACCTCTACGAGAGTGCCGCCGAGATCCGGGACCTGGGCAAGACCATCGTCTACCTGCTGCACGCGGACATCGGGCACCTCGGAATCTTCGTCTCGGGCAAGGTGGCGCAGAAGGAGCACGCGGAGATCGTCGGCGTGCTCGAATATCTCGAGATGCTGCCGCCGGGCCTCTACGAGATGGTGATCGATGCCCACGCCGAGCCCGACATGCACGAGATCGACCCCTCGGGCGGAAGGTTCGAGGTGCGGTTCGAGCCGCGCGAGATCGACGACATCCTGGCCATGGGCGGGCCGCCAACCGAGGACCAGGACTTCGCCACGGTCGATCGCGTCTCCCGGATGAACGCCGACCTCTACAAGCGGTTCGTACGGCCGGCCGTGCGCGCCATGTCGACGCCGCAGACCGCGGCGGCGCTGCGCGAGATGCATCCGTTGCGCCTCCAGCGGTCGCTGCTCTCCGACCTCAATCCCTTCCTGTGGCCGCTCAAGCCGTGGGCGGACGCGGTCCAGCGCAACCGGCGCAAGGTGGAGGCGGACAACCCCTACGTCCGGCTGGAGCACACCTGGTCCGACTGGATGGAGAAGACGCTCAACGCCTATCGCGACCGCCGCGACGCGAACGACGAGCGGACGTTCAAGGCGATCTACGGGGCGAACGGCCTCGCCCGGATGCTGCCGAAGATGTTCCCGGACCCCGCGAGCGTGAAGGCGGAGGCGCTGACCGCCGAGGCGAAGCGGGAACTGGCGGCGAGCAAGCTCCCCGCCTTCGACGCGGGCGGGCCGGCGGCGGGCATGGTCCGGGTCGTGGCCGCGGTCCTGATGGTGGGCGGCAAGGTCGACCGGCGGGAGTTCGTGGCCGGCGCCAACATCCTGAAGAGCTCGCCGCACCTTCCCGGGATGACGCTGGACCGCTTCCGCACCCTCTTCGCCCAGCAGTCGGCGCTGCTGCGCGCCGACGAGGGCCGGGCGCTCGCGGCGCTGCCGACGCTGCTCGACAGCCAGGATCTCCGGATGGAGGCGATGGTCGCCGCCCATTCCGTCGCCATGGCCGATTTCGATCTCAGCGAGGCGGAACAGGCGATCGTCGCGAAGATCGGCCGGGCGCTGGGGGTCTGAGGGGGGCCTGGTTCCGCCCCATGGTTCGACGGGCTCGCCCATGGGGCGTGCCCGGCGGTGAACCCGGCCGGGAGGGCCTCGTCCTGAGCCTGTCGAAGGGCGAGGCGGCGAGGAGCGCCCCTCAACCGCCACCCTTCCGCTCGCCTTCGCGAGCCGCTAAAGTGTGGTGTCCATCCCGAGGGAGCCGACATGCCGTCGCGTCTGGAGCAGGTTTGCGTGGAGAAGGGGCTGAAGATGACCGACCAGCGTCGGGTCATCAGCCGCGTCCTGTCCGAGGCGACCGACCATCCCGACGTCGAGCAGGTCTATCACCGGGCCCAGCGCCTCGACCCGCGGATCTCCATCGCCACCGTCTACCGCACCATGAAGCTGTTCGAGGAGGCGAACGTCATCGAGCGCCTCGATTTCGGCGATGGCCGGGCGCGGTACGAGGAGAACCGGGAGGAGCACCACCATCACCTGATCGACCTGCACACCGGCCAGGTGATCGAATTCATCAACGACGAGATCGAGCGGATGAAGCAGCGCATCGCCGACGAACTCGGCTACGAGCTTGTCGGCCACCGCCTCGAGCTCTACGGCGTGAAGCGCAAGCGTCGGGACGAGGCCTGAACCGTGGACCGGAAGATCGAGATCGACCTCGACGAGGTCTGCGGCATCGGCCACTGCGAGCAGGGGGACCAGTGCCGCGTCGCCGTGCGCCGCGCCTACCAGGAGCTGCGCGACCTGGGCCGGCCCGACCGGCACGCCTTCGAGGCGGCGGTCACCATCTACCGCTATCACCATCCGCACGTGCCGGCGCACCTCGCCGGCGAGGTCGTGCAGGACTGGGTCTGGGACGGCGTCCGCCACTGAGGCGCCGCCCCGTCCGGTCCCCTGCGACCGCGGGACAGCTTTCGGGACCTCCACCATGGACATGACGCTTCCCGCCGCCGGGCTCCTGATCGGCGGCGACCGCCCGGCCGCGTCGGGCGGCACCATCCCCGTCGTGAACCCCTCGGACGGGCGGGTCTTCGCGGAGATCGGGCGTGGCACGGCCGACGACGTGGACCGCGCGGTCCGGGCCGCCCGGGCCGCGGCCGACGGCGCCTGGGGCCGGAC